>NZ_CALPDH010000013.1:0-153859 GCF_943193215.1 Acetatifactor aquisgranensis
CAGCACTGCGCAGTCAATTGGATAAAGGTTGGAAAAATAATTCGTCATTTGCGTCTCCCTCAATTCGCCGTCCGACACTTAGTGAGCGGGAACGGTACATATTTCTTGCGAGAGTGCTGGACGGAAAGAGTTTTGAAACATTGGCAGAAGAAACCGAGCTGGGATACAAAGGCGTGACGGCAGTGTATTATCGGACAGCACAGAAGATCAGAAGAAAGATGGAGGTGACAAAATGAATTTTAAGGAATTACTGTTACAGGCAAAAGAAGGAAAAGAGGCAGCAGTCATAGATTTATTGGAAATGTATAAGCCGCTTCTGGTAAAGAATGCCATTGTGAACAACAGATTTGACGAAGACCTTTATCAGGAGCTTTGTATCATACTGTTGAAATGCATTGGCCAGTTCAGGATGTAAAGGAGCAGGCAGGAACAAGGTGGTTTGTGCCATATAAAAAGGAAAAGCGCCAGGCGGTATATGCCGGGCGCTTTTCTGAAATACAATCAATGAACCTGCACTGTTGGAAAACAGTTATTTCTTATAATAATGAATATATAAATTATAATTTCGGGGCTGTGTGAGCATCCGAATCCAGATATAGAGGTGCAATGTTTCTGAATACAGATTAAACTCAGAATCGCCTACAGGCTCTGCAAATGTGCAAAGATTCTGCATTGTTCCCAGTGTTTTAAATTCCGGCATACAGAAGAGGGCATTTTGGAATCGGTCAATCTCTTTGCTCAGATTCTCAGGTGTTGGTTCCTGTTGGCAGTGAAACCAGGTGGTCCACCACCTGTATCCGTCATAATCAGAGCGGGAATAGGAAATCTCACTGTCAGGCCTTTTCCGTGTATTTTTGTCATCATCCGGATTCTGAAAGATTTCCAGAAAAGCACACCTTGTGGTAAGCATCGGATTTTTGCTTTTCTGCAGTTCCTGAAACCGCTTGTCGGATATTCCATACCAGTTCTCAAAAGGCATAACAGCTTTTCCATAATCACGCATGGCTTCGTCTGATCCGCATTGCTGGCAGATATAGATTTTTGCGTGGCGGCTTAACGAATTAACCATAAGCCGGTCATTCAAAGGATTTCCGCAGCGCAGGCAGACCGGTCTTTGACCATTGCCATCCGAAAACCATTTTTTATCTTTCTTCCAGAGTGCCTCCAGTATGTTTTTGGGGTACAATTCGATTTTCATTCGGCATACCTCTCTTTCCAGTCATGAAGATAGGAAGCATATCCATCCGGGTCAATCTCCTGAAGGATCTCCGGACGGAACCGGTATTCCGGATAACTGCAGAAACCGCTGCGGCCATAAGTGCCGGTAGGGACTGCCAGGCCGTGCCGGATGATCCATGCAAGGATATCTTCACCATTGTTATTGGTATCAATAAATGCACAGTTCTGAGGCCGGATAGAGTTCAGATTAACGGTCAGGACATTCCAGGGTTCCGCCTCTCCGTCTTCCCAGGAAGTCATTGTAATAGCGAGGTTGCCTTCCGTATAGGAAGTAACATTCAGCTGGATCTTATAGGTATTCCCGTATTTCTCCAAATCAAATATTTTCATAGTGTCTCCTTTCTTTGGGGGTGTATTGTTTCTTTGCCATGTGTTTTTGTTATGCTGCTGTTCTGGGCATCTTCTGTGCCGGGAGAAGTATCACTCCTTTTTCCACCTCTGCAGGTATCCATGTATCGTTTTTCCACATACAGCCACTTGCTTCATTATAAAATTTAGGCGCCTTGGGCGGATTCCCAAAACATTCCTCATCCAGATACAGACAGATGTGCTTGTCATAAAAAGGAATAAGGGCCTGGCGGATCTGCTCTTTCAGTGTCAGGGCAAGCTGGTCGATCTCCTCAATATCCTGTCTCTTAAAAGCAGCCGCGGAGATCTGCTTCAGAATGCCGGACTGGTCAATGGTTTCCTGGATCAGCGGCTGTGCCTCGTCCATAAAGTCCGCACGGATGCGGATATTTTCCAGCGTGATCTGCTTTACATAGGCTGTGGCTGTGGACTTGATATTGTGCCGCAGTTCGTCAAAAGGTTTTTTGTATTTGGTTTTTAATACCTCCAGGGATGCCACGGCAAGGTTTCTTTTTAAAAGGTCAAGATGTTCTTCCAGTGTTTTTCGTAATTCGCTGTTATTCATAGGGATACCTCCAATCCTGCAAAATAAGTTTTTTTAAAAATCGTCTTCCCACGCCGGCAGAGTATTTTCCGCCGGATAGGGGGGACTGGTTTCTATTGATGAAACCGGCTCTTCTGTTTTCTGGTCTTCCAGTTGTTTTTCTGCTGCCTTTTGCTGGCTGCGGACAGCGAGCGCCAGTGCATCTTCGCCTACATCGCTGTATGCCTGTTTCCTGGCTTTCTTTTTACGGCACTTTTCCACAGCGGCGGCATAATCATAGCTGATTGCCTTTTGAAATTTATCTGCAATCTCTCTCAGTTTACCTGCGTGGTATTCGTAAGTAGCACGGTGGAAACCAGTCAGCTCCCACTGATCACATACGATATCCAGCATCCGTGTATAGTCCATAAGTGCGTTGATGGTTTTCAGGACATCGCCATAACAGGTTTTCAGCTCATGGGAACCATCCAGATCCACATAGGACAGGGTAAGCTCCTGTTTCTGATATTCGTCTATTTCCGCTGACTGCATCAGTACATGCCCGTAAATTTCCATGGGAAGCTTTGGCATATTGTCAGCCGGATTATTTTCAGGATTCATTCCCGGCACCTCCTGACGGTTTTGTCTGCGGGGCCGCAAGCCCGCTTACGATCATCTGGACAGCGGTGCGGTATCCGCAGATGTAGGATTGCTCTGCTATGGCGCTGTCTCTTTCAGAAACCGCCGCCTGGTACTGCTCAAAGAGCCTTTTGGACTGCCCAAGGGCAGGAAGGAGCGCTTTCTCCGTTTCCTTCACTTTCTGATCCAGCCTGGATGGAGCCGTTACGCAGCCGTAGATATCCGGCTCATAATGACCATAAAAAAGATTATGTAAAAAATCCGGTTCTTCCAGGCCCGTCAGGTTCACGGCTGCAGGCGCCGGCTTTGAAAGTGCTGCGGCGATTTCCTGCAGAGCTTTGATCAGCTCCGGTAACTGGCGGTTAAAAAAAATACTGCCCATTTTGGTTTCATAAAAATTCATTTTTGTCTCCTTTCATGCAATCTGCTGTTCACCCCAGTGGATTTGGAGGACACCGTTTTCATCCTTCTCCTGACGCATCAGGAGGGACAGCAGGTCATAGTTCACATCAAACCGGTCATAGATTTCATCCAGATCCACATCCTGCCCTTTCATAAACAGGTTCAGCTTTTCCTTTGCCAGAACCATCTGCATCAGGTTGGATTCAATACTGCCCGCATAGGTGAGAAAATAGATATCCTTCTGTTCTGTTGAGGTATACCGGATGAACCGGAAGTAGAACTGGCTCATGCCGGAGTTATTGTAATGTAATTCTGGGATAATGATCTTGTTGACATAATCAAAGTTGACACTGGAAGGAAGACTCTGCTGGGTGCAGAGAAGAATCCCATTCCCACTGTCCTGCAGTGTCTGCTTGAGCGCCCGCCTTTTTGCAAAGCTGGTGTTTGAACCAGTGACCACGAACAAAGGACGGTCCGGCAGGTATTCCCGCAGTGCTTTTTCATAGGATTCCAATACGGTAACATGCCGTACTCCGATAGCAATGGTCTCATCCTTCCACTCGGCTGCCATCTCAACGGCTGTCATGACTTTGACAGGGGTATCCCCCGTGTATTCCTGCACGGTATCTGGAGCAGCGCCGATGCGCAGGAGAAGGACAATCTGCTGGACCAGGCGCATCATGGAATCCTTTCTGGAATTGCCGGTAGAAGCAAAATAGTTATCCCGCATCTGATAAAATTCATGGATTGCTTTCTGGTAGACTTCCTTTTCTTCCGGAGGGAACCGGAGCAGCACCTGGTGGATATGCTTGATATCCTTGCAGGAAACCTCTTCAAAGGTTCTTGTAATAACGGTCTTTCCTAAAATATCGCTGAGAATATCTGCATTGTAGATATCCTGTGTGCGCTTCTCCATGCCGAATACTGTGATCTTTTCCGGCAGATGGGAGGATGCAAACAGGGAATAGCCTTTCTTGTAGGCAGGGATTGGCTGCCCGAAATAAGGGTTGGGCTCATAATCCGGTTCGCTATCCGCTTCACTGTCTTTATTATGGTGATAGATATACTGATTCCAGGAGATCATGTTGACGGAATTGTTGTAGAGCAGCTCCAGCTGTGGTGCAAATTCCGAAATATTGTTCCTGGTGCTGGTTCCCGTAGTAAGCAGTTTCATCCGGCACCGGCGGAAACAGGAAAGCACTGCCTGACACCGGGCACTTCCGGGATTGGAGATCTCATCGCTTTCGTCCAGTATGAACTGGATATTCTGGTTCAGCCGTTTCACATGTTTTTTCAAATGTTTCTTATAGGAGCTTACCTTGCTTAGCGTGATAAGGACAAAATATCCGGGCTGGATACGTTCCAGATCAGCAAGCCGGTGGATCAGGATGCAGGGCAGGTCATAGTTTGCCAGCACCACATTCCAGTTATTCCGGATGGAGATCGCTGAAGATACCACCCAGGTGCTGTGTACGTGCTGTTTCTGCATCCGGTACAATCCTGTCGCAATGCCGGCCAGCGTCTTTCCACTCCCCTGCTCCCACTGCAGGAGCGCATACTGTTTCTGGAGGGTAAGGTTGATGTCATGCTTCTGGATCCCATTCAGTTGGATCTGCTCCATAAGAGAAGAATCCCACAGGGAAAAGTCATTCAGCCAGTCTGCAAGCTTTGGATCTTCCTCCATTTCTGCAAAAGCAAGATTCTGCCTTTCGTATTCTGCCCGCTTTCTGGAAAGCAGTTTTTCATAGCCGGGGTAATCCTTCAGGGTATTATCATAAACTGCCCGATAGATTGGCACAGGCAGACGCTGGCTGTCTTTTAGCTGCCGGCGTGCGGCCGTACTGTAGCCTTTATAAATGAAATCGCCTTTTCTCTTGATAAGGCAGATTTTATCTGTTTCCGGCACAGGATTTTGTTTTTTCAGTGCTTTCTGCAGATAAGTGAGTACCTTTTTTTCTGTAAGCTGTGTCTTGCACCACTGTTCATAACTCATGCCTTCAGGCTTGCGCTGGGTGTAAAAGCGGTGCAGATATTCACAGCATCTGGCATAGGATGGCCGGATGGCCGGATGTGCCTTGATATGGTACAGGAGTTTTTGAGCCTGGTATTTAAAATCACCGGATGTACTGCGTGATTTCGCCAGCTCCAGAAGAATCCTTGACTGATTGTTTTCTAATGCCGATTTGGCAAATGCTATCATCTTTTTATGGATGTATGCGGCTTCTTCCTGTACATCAAAGTCCTGTTCCAGAGTATCATCTGGCTCTGTATGGTAAGGCTGAGGTTTCCAGCCTTCTTCGGCAGTCCTTTTCTGCCAGAACTGCAGCTTTGTTGCAAATCTGCTGACACCCAGATGGGAAAATGCATCTTCCGGGAGCGTCACCTGTCCCAGAAAGCTGTATTGCTTTTCCATCTCCCGGATCTGCCCGCTGTCCGTAAAGGTGTCAGACAGATAGGATGCAGGTACGATCAGGGCAAGGATGCCGAGAGGCTTTAATACTTCTGCCGCTTTCAGACAGTAATACATATGGGAAGACAATTCTCTGCCGCTTTTGGTCCACCATTTTAAATGGAAGGGCGGATTTCCTACCACATAGTCAAACCGCGTGTCCGGCTGACAGGTGCGGATATCCCGGCACTCGATGGAGGCGTCCGGATAAAGGAATCTTGCTGCTTTTACCGCATTGACATCCAGCTCACAGCCGTAGATGTTTGCTTCTGTTGGAATAAAGTTAAAAAAACTTCCCATGCCGCAGGTAAGGTCTGCCACCAGATCATGCTCCGATAATCTCAGGCAGGCTGTAATTAGTTCACACAGCCGGGGTGGGGTGAAGAACTGGCCGTTTTCAATCTCTTTCTTTGCCTCGCTGTAGGCATGGTAATTCTCATAGTCCTGCCGTTCCAGGGCATGAAGCCCGCCGTCACCGGTATAGGCGTTGTAGATATCCTCCCGGCTGATGGAACAGGAACCGGCAGTGTTGCTGTCGATCAGGTAAAGGACTTTCTCATTGAGTTCTTTCCGCTTATCATGCGGAATGGGTTCATCCCGATAGACATATTTCATTGGTATCACCTCGCTAACATATGGTTTTTAAGTATTCATCCACGAACTGCAGGACATAAGCTTCACTGGTAAATTTCAGATCCACCCGCCCATTCTTGAACATCCTCAGTGACTGTATTTTTTTGCAATCCGGAAATTCGCACTGGCCGGAATCAGATTCCCGCCCGAGAAGCCTTGAGAGACTTGCCGGAGTGTGATCAAATCCGCCGGTTTCAAAATGGGAAATTCCTCGTATGATATCTTTCATTCTGCCGATCAGCTCCCAGGATTCGCTTCTATAGTAGCTGCGATAGCTGCATGCATAATTTGTAAACTGCAGGACGCATTTTTTCTGTTCAAACTTTGCACGGCCGCTGCCAGAATCCCAGGCGGCGCTGTGACATTTTTCTTTCAGTTCATGAAGCGCCTGCTCGAAAAAAGCCCTGCCGCCAGTCTGTAGGAATATCTGCTCCAGGATGTCTGTATAGTGGAGCGTCAGATTTTCCAGTTCCTGCGTATACTTTAGTGCCTGTTCCTTATAATCATCCACCCAGCGGTCCGTTGGTTCCTGCGGAATCAGATGGTCTTTTACGTCGCCCTTGTCAATAGAAAAATGATAGGTTTTCGAGAAATGTGAAACTAGATGGTCTATAAACAGGGCATGCAGGGATTGAAGCTGCCCCCGGATTTTGTCACTGGAGAGCTGAAACTCACCATACGTAGTAAGGTAGGTATCAGCAGATGCGTCTGCCGGAGCCAGAAGTTCCCGCTGCTGGCTCCGCATATCTTCCCAGAAAAATTCCAGTTCTGCCAGGGAGCTTCGGGCAAGGTCATAAGCCGCCTGATGGGCTTCACAGAAGATTCGGTCTGCTTCTGAGATCCGGGTATCCGCTTTTATTTCAACACTTTCAAATTTTTTAAGTAAATCCATAATCGTTTCCTTTCTATCCTTGTGAAAAATGAGGAATCTGTTTCCAGTCTGCTTTAATACCAAAAGGCAGGGCAGTATCCTTTGGGGAACTTTCCTGCCGGAGTATCAGGCAATCGTAATTTGTTTGTCTTTCCTGCTGAAAAGATATACGTTATCAGACAGGAACTGGGAAGGTTCCAGAATATAACGGTTCGCATCATAAACCGTTTCTTTATGGGACGGGATATCATCATCTTTATGTAACGGTATCAAAAGCATTTCGTGGACAGAACTGGGCAGAAGGATCAGGTCATCCTGTATTTTCTGAGAAAAATCATCCAGAATCTTCTGATAGCAGACAGCCGTGGCTCCATGATCGTTCTGGGTATTGGAAAGAGCAAACATGGGAATCAGCGGCTCCTGCGGCAGTTCAAAAGGAACGCCGAGAAGATTTCCCAGTCCGGCTTCATCCATAAGGCAGGTGATAGATGCCGGGTAAAGACGGGGCGTATTTTCTTCTGCTGCTTTATCCAGTTCATAGATGGATATCCCCCAATCTTTCAGATGTTCGTTCCGTACAAGAATAGTTCCTGTATCTGATTCCCCAAGGGGACACTGCACATAGTATATTTTTGCCAGATCCAGAAATTTTGTGTATGGCACCTTATGGAGAAGTTCTTCATTTGCTTCATAATTTACAAGAATGTAATACAGCCCTGACCGGACCTGCTCAAAATCATAAAGCCATTCCGCATCCAGAGATTCTGGCAGAGCCTGGTTTTTGTAAAAATCGAGAACATAGTCAACGGTTCTCGTCCAGTTGTCTGTATCCAGAAATGTCTCGAAAAAGGGTTCCAGGGAAATGGTGATCCCTGTATGGGAATTTGGCTCTGAAATACGGATTCCATAGGAATAAATGCCGTTTATTTTCAGCTGTTCTATCATAGTGACTTCCTTCGGCAGGACATTGGAAATGGATGATTTCATACGCTCTGCAAATTCTTTTATATTCATAATGCCTCCTGTCTGTATGCCATAAGCATATCCATAAGAAAAGGCCGCAGTCTGGGATTAACTACGGCCGGAACATGAAGGCGGACAGTGAAACACTGCCGCCACAGTTACTTAAAGTCCATTTATGCACATGCGGCCAGTCTCACAGGGAGCGGACTCATGGCCGCCAGCGGAAAAGGGCTCATAGATAAATGGTAATGGGTGTTCATGGTCTCAAAATGAACCTCATCCATGGTGTGCTTATGCAGTGCCACAACACGGGAGGTACGGTAGAGGTTCCCCCCGGCCGCAAAGATGGCAGGTTTTCCGATCGTAACAGGGCAGATCAGCTGGCCACAGAGCATTACTTTCTTTTTTTCTTCTTTTTTCTTTCTCATTCTTTCTGACCTCCATTCTGTTTCTTAGTTGATGTTTTGGGAAAATCCATGTGAGAATCTGTCAGGAACGGACAGTTCGGATGTTGGCACAGACTGGTATGGATACAGGGAATTTCATTTTCTCCATAATACGGATAACAGGTTGAAAAACCGGCCTTTTGAAGTAAAGATTCCGCTGTTTCCAGTAGCGGGCCAATGAAAGCCATATCCCATAGGAATTCGGACAGTGTTTCTGTCTGCTCGATTTCAGGACATGTCAAAAGTCGTAATAGCTGATACGCCTGACCATCCAGAATATCATTCCGTTTCTCTAAAAAAGATTCAAAATTGTTAGTATTATTCATAGCACATCTCCATCAATACAGTTCGTATTTCCTCCAGAAGTTCCTGGACACGTTTCATGGTAGTATTCTGCCTGTGAGCGATATCACGGTCATTGTACCCACAGGATTTCAGATGCACGATGTTCATCTGCTGCCTGGATACCCGTTTTGCCAGGTCGTGCAGGAGAAGCTGTTCCTCCAGTTGGCACATATATGGATTAGGTGCGGCTATAGTTTCTTCTAAAGCCAAACTATCTTCGTTTGGCTTGATATGCAGACTAACTACATCGGCATTGTGCTTGGGGCGTCTTTGTTTTCTTCTATAGTCAGATATACATGCTGACATTCTGCGCCATGCAATAGTAGCAAATGAATACTGCTGTAATTTCAGTTCATTAAAATAGCGGGAAACTGCACGTAGATAACCGAAAATGACTACATCATAAAATTCATCGCGGGGCAGGTGATTTTCTGCTAAGAATTTATAGACAAGATTATGGTTTTCTTCAGCAAACAAACGCTGCTCCGGGGTTAGTGGTATTTCAGATTTCATAGAAATTTCCTCCTTTAAATGCGAAAAGGACTCCCCCGGAAGTAAACCGGGAGAATCCTTTTGATACGTTACATATGGCATCAGGCCATATCTGTTACATCCGATCATGCGGGCAGGGCTTCACGTTCTCCGTCAAGGGGCTGTCCGTAGTTAAACTTTCCGCCTCCGCCTGCCGGCAGGACTTCCACATTGCTGTTACCGTAATCGCAGCCATCGTCATGCTGTGTTTCATTGACGGCTGCACGCTGCTGGAGCATCATGCGGATCTGTGTCTTGAAACCATCTGCAAACTGTCGGATCTGTGCCAGCTCCTCGCCGCTGAAATCGTACAGCCGGCGGAAGGTGGCGACGCTGTAGTCATCTTTTCCGTTGCTCATTTTTTTCAGTGCGATCTGTACCACGCTGCCATAGGTCGCACGGCGGCGGAGCATAAAGGACTGGTTCATGAACTCACGGAAGGGCTTTAAGCTGGTGGGCGGCAGAGTTACCTGTAACGGCATGAACTCACCGCTGCGGAGCAGGTAGAGCACACGCATGTTCTTGCATGCCTTGCCTGCCCCTTCTGCAGCAGAGCCGAACTGGTTTAAAGCGCAGGCCGCACAGGAACCGCCCGGCTCCCCGATCCCCTGCTTTCCATCTACGGAAGAGCACAGGGGATTGGAGTTGTCGTCATACTCGCTGCCCTCCGGCCAGTAAGCGTTGTTGGGATGGTTGAAGAGGATGACCCCTTCCAGGGTTTTGGCATAATCCGGATTTTCCGGATCATCGGAGGGGATCTCGAACATCAGAGCACCGCCGCCCGGGATCTTGATCCGGGGGAAGCTCATCTGCAGGCCGTCCATGTCCTCTGCCAGTTCCTCCTGGGTGAATTCTCCTTCCGGCATGGCTGCCGGGAGCATAAATTTTTCCTGTTCTGCCAAAGCGTTGTTCTGGGTGTTATACATACTGTTTTCCTCCTTGGATTTGAATTGTTTTTTATTGGCTGTATTAAGCGGCTGCCTGGTTGATCCGGTTCCACTGGCGGGCCGGCATGGAAAGAATGTTATAGCCGATACTCTCCAGCTGGGTGGCCCTGTCATAACTCTCCACATCCTGGCTGTGCCTTGTAACAGCGTTGGAAAGCCCGTACAGGGTCAGGTCTTTTCCTTCAATCAGATGCTGGAGGATTCCTTCTCCCTCATCATCCGTGATGTGGAATTCCCGGCTGGCCAGCTTCACAATGCCAGGGACATCTTTGGTGTTCATCTCTGCTTTTGCGGCGTCCTGCATCATGCCGACCACCTGGGAAAAGCGTGCCTCCTCCACGGCGGCCCTGACGGTATCCTGGATCTTCAGGATAAAAGCTTTGTCATCGGCGGCCAGTGTCTTTTCGGAATAGAGCTGGAAGCTTTCCTCCATGTCATTGACCCGGCCCACGTGGTTGCGGCGGGTCTGTGCATCATTGACGATCATGCCGTTGCTGCATACCAGGCGGTAGACAAGGGGCTGGATATTGACAGCACCCATACCGGTTTCGCTGTTGGATATGATAACGCCGGCCTGCACAATGTCTCCCGGCACAACCTCCGCTTCCAGGCGGGTATTGACCACTTTCATATACATCCGGCTGTCCGTGATCTGACAGCTCTCAAAACGTGCGCCTTCCATGCGTCCGATAATAGGCAGGACTGCCTGGGCAATCTCCAGATTATCGATCCGGCGGTAGCGGTTACTTAAAAATGCCCTTGCCGTGCCGCCCATGGTACGCAGCAGCCGTTTAGACGGGGCATGCTGGAACCAGGCATTGACATTGGCAGCAAGAAGCTCCGGTTTTTCCGCAAGCATCCGGTCATAGTAGGATGCGGGAATCTTTAAATGAGTTCCCAGCTGCCGATGGGCGATGGTATTGACCTGCATGGGCTCCACAGGTTCGGTTTTTCCATCAAACATGTGGAGATAGACCTGAGAATCATAGGGCTCCATCTGCAGGCTTCTGGTATCCACCAGATAATCTTCTTTTAACTTACTCTGCCGGGTGATCTCGGCGGCCATTTCTTCCAGGGAAAGACCTTCTTTCATTCTGTTTCGCTCCTTTCTTATTGTGTGCGGGCTTACCAGGAAATCTGGATGCCATTCGCCATGATTTCAGCCGCCAGCCCGTTACGCTCAAAAACCTGCAGAAGCCGGGGCCAGTACGTTTTTTCCGGAAAGCCGGCAAGGTGCTCTTTTGCCACCTCCTCCGTATCTTCCTCGATGCAGATATCACCGTCCTCATGGATGGTCAGACGGCTGTGGCCTCTGGAATTTAAGTCTGCCACAAGAGCTTCCAAAACCTTCCTTCCCTGGACTTCATACCAGATCTGGGGGTCTACCGGCTGCTTATTGGGCGGAATGGTATCTTCCGGTTCACATCCTCCGGCCTCTGAGAGGGGAACGATCTTTAACATGTTACAGTTGATGCTGGCATCCTGATCCACACATACATCTGCATGGTCAAAATCCGGGATGCCGTAAAGGCGGATGCGTCCGGTTCCTCCCGCCAGCACTAATTTTTCCGGTCTCTTTTCGCACCACTCCCACCGTACATCAGGATAAACTGCCCGTAGATAGGCAGAGATCCGGTGGTTGACATGGCGGAGCAGCAGCAGTTCCGTTTCTGAGGCTTCCATGACAGGAAATGCAGGGGGCTGTGAAGAGGCGATCCCTTCCGCCAGGCGTTTCCTTGTAAGCTGTTCACGCATCCTGCGGCGTTTTGCCTGCTGCATGTAAGGCCGTAAGAGTACCGCTGTGACCCACAGCCCCCAAAGGGTGAATACCCCGATCAGGAGCCAGGACTGCCAGGCACCCCTTATCAGTGCCAGTATGGCGATAACCGCCCCCACAAGAATGCTGATGCTGCCCCACAGGGCTTTGCCGCTTTTCATTTTTTACCATCCTTTCTTTGTTATTGTTAAAAGTAACCTGCATGTTCTGCATGCACAAAAAAAGAGGAACCATACTGGCTTTTCAGTATCATTCTGAAAACCGGTACGGTTCCTCTTCTGGAGCCGGAATGGGAATCACTCCGGCAGGGACTCGCGTTCTCCGTCCAGTACCTCCACAGGGGGAGGGGCGGATTCTGCGGTCTCAGGGTCATTTGGAAAATCGGCGGGGCTTTCCTTTGGAAAGCGGCCGGGAAGAAATCCAAAGTTGGACAGATAGATCTTTAAGACCTTCGCCTTTTCCTTCCCATGGCTTGAGGTACAGTCCACCAGCCGCTGTGTGCCGGTGATCCATAACCGGCTTTCCTTCTTTACACCAAGCTGCATCAGGCGGGATACCTCATCATCCCATGCCCAGACCTGGTAATACTGGAACTGCCCCTTGCCGGTCTGCTCGGTAAAACCGAAACAGACATAGGTGGAATCTCTCTGGCTCTTTTGGGGAACCAGGTCATTCTCCACACGTCCAAATGCAAAAATCTGTGCCATAACACTCCTTTCTGCCACTGGCCTTGTTATCTATAAAAAAAGTGCCAGCAGGAATCCGGCCCATATGGGCGCAGCAATGCCACTGACACTTATATACAAACTTAACAGCGTGTGCAATGCGACTGTCTCATCGCTATACAGACAAAACCGTCTGCAATCCTGCAAGGATACGCACAAAAATCAATTACAAGGTAAGTATAACACCATATATTGTGTCTGTCAAGTTTACATATACTATATATAGATATTTAAAGCGGCGAAATACAATATTTTGTAGTTGGAAGCCATGCAAATATGTAAAGGTTCCTATATATAAACAGGAATCAAGACCCTGTTATTCTGCAGAATCTGATTTTTTTGTTTCCAGCCTGTTGTCCGGCAGGCCGGAATCGTAGCCTAAAAACAGATCCGTGGAGAGGGAGGCGTTCAGATATTCACTGCCCAGGGAAGGGCGGGAGGCTTTCCGGAAATAGAAGCAGTAAACTCTGTCCGGTTTTATTTTTATCTGTCTCCCCAAAAGTAAGATAACAGCAGCTCCCCGGCTGTCTGTAAGCTCTATTTTTTGATACCTGCGTAACGGCTGTGAGGAAACGGCTGTGCAGATGCCCGTGATGGTCTCATAGTCCCCACGCAGGATCACGATCAGGAGCCCCATGCTACGTAGCAGGCAGCAGAAGAAGATAATGCCGCTCAAAACCAGCAGGAGCCGGTCGCGGGAAATAAAAAATGCAGCGGCAGCCATCAGGAGGATGGCGGTTCCTGTCAACAGGAAAAGAAAAACTTTCAGCCGGAGGGTAAAAGGAGAGTTCAACCATTGTTCCATAAGTATCATATCCTTTCAAAAATAATCTGCTGGCGCAGGTACAGGTTCGCAACTGCAAGCGTGACCGCCTGGCTTTTAGCGGAAAGCCGCATCAGGCAGCTGATGTTGTCGCTGGTGGTATCCGGATCGTCATAAAGGCCGTCCAGTATGCTCTCTTCCGTGGGGAAAGAACGGATATCCTTTTCCATGCACCGGATCAGTTCTGCTGTGGAGAGCAGTGCCTGTCTGGCAAGGGCCATGACCTGTTTTTCGTTTTCGGTACGCTGGTCCCGGCGGAACAGTCGGCCGGCAGCAGAAAACGGCACATGGTTCACAAAGACCAGCTTCAAAAATGACAATATCCTTAGAAGGCGGGAGCCATCTGTGGGAATGATGTACATGGAAGAGAGCAGGTCATAAAGGGCATCATATTCGGTTTCCCCTTTGCCGCAGACCAGCAGGCCCCGTGTCAGCAGCCGCTCCACGCACTCCCGCCAGGGACGGTCTACCACATCCTCCTGCCCCGGAAAAGTCTTTGCATAGAGCAGACCGATCTCCTCCATGCGGACGATCCGCCAGTTCAGGCAGCTCCAGATGACCATTTCCTGGACATCAACCATGTATTCCTTTCCCCCAAGAACAATGACGGGGCAGTAGCGCCGGCAGCCGTTGGTCCTGCGCTCAAAGCGTCCGACAGCCGTGTAAAGTGTTTTTAATGCCATAAAAAATCCTCCTGTGTTTTTATTCCGGTTAGGTAGGAGACTGCCTGGGGCGGCAGTCATAAAAGCCCTGACAGAAACAGCCTGTCTTTCCGAAGCTTCTGGGCGGCGCGGGAGATCCATGCGCCTACATGGGGAGGCGGCACATGATACAGACCGGCAATGTCGGAAATGCTCATGCCTTTCAGCTTCAGCTCCAGGGCTTTGACGCCGAGCTTTGCCACACCCTGATATTTCTTTTCGGCCCATGCGAGAAGGTCAAGGGTTTCTATCATATTTAACTGTGCGTGAAAGTCATCCGGCTGTGCTACAGGCTCCCCGTCAGCGAGCAGTTCCCCATGCAGGCCCACAGCCAGGTATGTAATGCGGCGCTGTTTCAGGCACATCTGCCGGCAGTAGGAGAGCAGGCCATTACGCACGATCTTTTTGGCATAGGTGGGGAACTGGGAACGTGCGGGATCATAGGTGGCTGCCGCATGGCACAGCCAGATGCAGCCTTCCTGATACAGATCCTCATATCCGAATCCGTAAATGGTTTCATTGACATGGATGCTCTCCATGATGACCCAGTAGACAAGGGAAAGGTTTTTCTCCACCAGCGCCTGCTGTTCTTTCGTTAAAGGATTGTTTCGCTTCATAAATACCGCCTCCTTTCATGCCGCCATGCCGCTGTCCGGGTCTGCGGGGGAGCGGCACAGGGTAATAACCCGTTCACACATCTCTTCTGAAAACATGCCGATATGGGCCTGGCTTTCATCAAGCCCCAGTTTTGCCTGGAGCCATACGTAGACCGCCCATTTGTCCATATGCCGTTCTATCCGCAGCTTTTCTAACGCCCGGTGTGCCAGGATACGCTTGCGCCGCAGCCTGCGGTCTGCCATGGTTCCCATGGGTTTCCGGTCCTTTTTATGGGCGCTTACATAGGCGTCACAGGCGGGCCAGCGGGAGCAGACATACAGATAGCTTTTCCGGTCAATGGTATCCGCCCCGTAGACGGTGCTGGCAGGCCGGCAGATGGCCGGAGAGCCGCAGTAAGGACATTTCAGGTTATATTTTTTCATGGTTTTCATTTGCCACCTCCGTTCCTGCCATTTATGGCAGATTTGATTTCTTTCATTTTCCTTTTTCAGAAGCAATGGTATTTATCAGAAGCCCGACATAGTTCCATGAGCGGGCAGCCTGTGGAAGATACGGTGTGCCACTCGATATACAGGCCGTATACGCTCTCAAAGGTTCGTTTACCTATCACAGCCTGACAGCTTTCCGGTTCGATAGATTCCCCGGACAGCTGCTGTAAGACTTTCGCAGGCATAAGGATCGGAGAGCCGTCTGCATCCACAGCCATCAGGAATCCTTCACAGGGGGGAGACTGGCCGTGAGGGCAGACAGTATGGTTGCATTTGATAAACAGGGCGTTGTGCCAACAGCCGCGTACTGCTTTTAAAAAAGGATAAATAGTACACTTTTTTTGATTCAATTTCATTCACCTCCTGCACACATGAATCATTTGAATTGAAAATCATCTGTAATGAAGGTGTAGATATCTGCTCACTTTCATTACCCACCTTTTGAAATCCCTAAATGGCCAATTTGAACTAAAAAATTCTTAAATTTTTATAAAGTTCAATCAGTTCTTTCAAAAATCCCTTATAAAAATAAAAAAGGAGGGCCAGACGCAAAATTCTGCGGCCTGGCCCCGAAAGTTTTTATTCCGTTGTATTATCCGAACAGTCCTTCAATCTCCCGCGTGATCCTGGGGATGACCGTATCATTGAAGATCAGGGTAAGCGCCGCCAGGAGCAGAGCGCCCAGCACTACTGCAATGATAATCTTCACGGCATCCGAGATATAGAAATCCCCACGCTGATTGGAGACTGCCATCCGGGCACGGATGATGAAATGGTTTGCTTTGTTACGGATACAGGTTGTGATTTTTCTCATGGAAACCTCCTATTTTTTATGTATGGTTACAGGGATACAATACCGGCTTTTTAAGGCCGCCTGATTGGTCTTTTCCGTCTGTCTTTTCTGCCCTTTGGCCTGTCCGGATAGAGCGCAGGTTTTTGGCGGAGCAGCCGGCGGAACCGCTGTTTTTCTGCTTCTGCCGCAGAGGGCAGGGGATGTTTTCTGTGTCTGTTCATGGGCAACTCCTGTCTGTATTCTTTCTGCCGTGGAAGGACGGCGTTGTCTATGGACTGCTGTAAAATGCTGCGCTAAGGAAAACTGCTGGGGTACAAGTGACCGCCTCCTTTCCATAAAAACCGGTCTGCGTTTATCCAAAGAATGCGCCAAGGGAGCTTAGAACTTCCGTACAGAGGACTACCAGGTAGATGATCATGATACAGATCAGCATCATCATAGAGTACCGCTGGATTTTTTTCGGCCGTTTGGCTGCTTCTTTTTTCAGGTTGTTCTGTTCAATCTGCCTCATGTCGAAACAGATCATTTTGAAGTACATACGCTGGTCATCCCCACGCAGAACGCCGACCAGACCCCGCACCACATCCGAGAGCATAGGACTCCCGATACGGGTTTCAAAGCGGATGAGGGCATTTTCGTAATTGCCGGTCTTCATGTCTGCTATGGTCTGGTCCAGTTCAGCGCCAAAATCCCGGCCAGCTACTCTGCGGTAGGAAGTCAGTATTTTCAGCACATCCCGGTCGTTTTCCAGATTTTGTCCAATGGTCAGGGCAAAGCGGGGGATTTCCGCTTCAATGAGCCTGCGCCGCTTTTTTACAAAATCAAATGCCGCATAATAGGTAGAAAACCATAATGCTACGGCCGTTCCGATCAGAACTGGTACAAAAAGTGGTATCAGGAACGCCAGAGGGATGGCACTAAGCCCGACAGCTCCGGCGGTTACCCATGCCCTGGCTGTGTAAACTTCCGGGGTCAGCTCCAGTCCGGCAATGTTGAGCGCTGCCTGCAGTTTATTTCTTTTTAACTTGTCCAGCCGCAGGTAAGGGGCGAACAGTCCGGCGATTTTCGTGATATACACATCCAGGAGCTGTTCCTTTTTCGTTCCCTGCTGTTTCCGGGCCAGCATCATCATTTTAGATGTTTTGCTGGTAGGAATGTCCGCGAAGGCTGTGGACAGATTGTAGACTGCGAAGCCAAAAAAGATGATAGCGATCAGTGCTAACAGTGTCATGTGCCGTCACCTCCATACTCAATGGGCTTGCTGAGTTTCATGATCTGCGTCAGTGCAAACAGAATAATGGCTGCACAGATCGCCAGAGCAATCTTGCCCGGTGTAGTGTAGATCAGGGTATGAAACCAGTCCTTGTTGAGGAAATACAACAGAGGGACGTTGGCAATGACCAGAAACATCATGGTAATGGCCTCCCGCCTGGGTCCCTGCATCATGGCCTCCAGCTCCGACTGCACCACACGGACATCGGAAAATTTCTGCACGATGGTCGGCAGCGTATTTTTCATGGAACGGTCCGACTGGCACTGGATCAGGATATTGGCCCATTCGTGAAAGACCCGGTTGGGGATCTTCATTTTCAGGGAATTGATAGCACTGGTCATATTGGCGTTGATCAGTTCGCTTTCATATACAAATGCCTCAAAGTTCGCCTTGATGGGCTCATTGATATAAGGCAGGTTCTCCCTTACGGAGCGGAGCAGATCCTCCGTCCGCAGGTAGGAAGTGGTGACGATGGAGATAGCCGTTTCCAATTCCTCGTTCAGGTGTTTTTTATAGCTGGCTGCCGTACTGCGGAGATACCACATGGGCAGGAGAGAGAAACCGATGCCCAGGATAGGAACCAGATATACGTTGCCTATCAGGAGTGCAAGGACTGCTCCTACCGCAAAAAGAATCAGGGTCAGCCGGGTAACTGCCTCATAGCGGTCGGCCCGTCCGGTATCCTTTAAGATCTGTTTGATCTCATAATCCTGATTAAAAAATCCTTTTGCAGGCGTTCCCATCAGTACGTTCAGCTCATCTGAGAGGGTTGCTGTCTTCCTTCCTGTATTGAAAATAACATCCGTAAAATCCCGTGGGCGTACTTCAAAGAGCGCAAGGAATCCGGCACTCAGCAGCGTAAAACAAATAAGATAGATCCAGTGCAATTATTTCACCTCCCTTCCGGATGGCTTTTTTCGGGGTGTTTCTTTCGCAGACATTCCGCCGTCTGAGAATTCCTGCAGTTCTTTGTAGGAAATCCCATTATCTAAAAGCCGTTTTTTTAATGTTTCTGACATGGTTTCCATCTTGCGGTGGTGGCCTACCACATGGGCGCTTCCATGTTCATCCGTTACGTTATCCACTACTTCGTATTTATAGAGGGAACGGTACAGCAGTTTCCCATCCAGGTAATCCTCACCCTCGATGATCTCCATGATCTTCCGGGAACGGTCTTCCAGCTGCTTGGTAAACACTACCACCGGGTAGGCTTCCACCATGATCTGCATCAGGATGGAATCGTCCATGTTATACTTCCGTTTGGCAAGAGTCATCATACGGCGGTAGGTACTCTCACAGGAGTTGGAGTGGATGGTGGTGCAGACCGTATGACCGGTACGGGAGCTTTCGGCTGCCGACAGGCTTTCTGCTGCTGACCGCATTTCCCCTACGCCGATCACATCCGGATGCTTTCGCAGTACCCGTTCCAGAAGGAAATCCTGGTTGATGTTCATGGAAGGGTTCTCATGGGGCCTTGTGAGCAGATGCACCACGGAGTTTAAAATATTTCCCTCATCATCCCGTTTTACCAGGTCAAACTCCCGGCTGCCTTCCTCTATGGTGATAAGGCGGCGGTTGTTTGGGACGTTGGATAAGAGCCATGCCATGATGGTTGTCTTTCCGGAACCGGTGGAACCGGCAATGCACACGGAAACCCCATAGCGGATGCAGGAGGTCAGGAAATGGAGCATCTCCGGCGTGGCGCTCCCGGAATCCAGGAGCTTTTCCTCTGAGACCGTATTCTGGTTGACGATACGGATGGAGGCATTGATCCCCACCTCTGAATCCACGATGGGCGTTTTATCCACAGAGATACGGATATTTTTATCAAGGAAACCGATGACCGATGGCATGGTATCGTCAATGACCATGCCGCAGGCGTTCAGCATACGCCGCACAACATCAATGGCATGCTGAGGGGAAGAAAATTTATCAGGGATCTTGATGCTGCGCCCGCTGTTCATGATGACCTCGATGTCGTTATATGCGTTGATGTTCACCTCTTCCACGCCGGGCTGGTAGATCCATTTCTTCAGGAAGGAGTAGCCGGCCATGTCTTCATAAAGCCTGGCGCAGAGCTGCTCTGTAGTAAGTCCCTTGACAGCGTACTTGCGCTTGACCAGATACTGTACCATCAGCTCTTTTAGTACGGTGACGGCACGCTCTGAATCATTTTCTCCGGCACCGGCTATGGTGGAGGCATGGTTTTCGGAAAAGTAGCGCTGTACATCCTCCAGTACCTGCTCATAGGTCAGGGCACCGTTTTCCGTGGGGGCAAAGAAAATATCATTTAAGTTATTCATCACTGTCTACCTCCCTGTATCCATCTTCCCAGTCCTGTTCATCTTCCTCCTCTCCGTATTCACTGTCTTCATATTCCGCCTCATAAGCTTCCTCTTCCTGACGCTCTGCAGCTTCCATCTGCTCCAGGGCATCCAGGACCTTATTTAAGGATGCAGTATATTTGGAGTTGCAGTATTTGATGGCCTGGAACATGCCCCCTTCGGTGGCACAGCGGTCAATCTCCTTCCCATAAGGCAGCAGGCCGTCAAACCCGCCGATGATATATCCCATTTCATCAAAGGCGTGGAAAGGGCGGGCCATGCCTGCAAAGGTCATGTGCTCATGGTAGTGGAAACGCCCGTCCGCCAGCAGAGGCTGGTGGGCCTTCAGGTAATTGATGCCCTTCAGATCCGGAGTCACAATACGAAGTACCAGATCCCCGGACTCAATGGCGGCCGGCGTGAATACGTTGGTCATAGCAGAACCACAGTCCAGGATGACATAATCCACCAGCCTTTTTGCAGAGGAAATAAGCTGTAAAACCATCTGGTAATCTGTTTCCGGATAGCTTAACGGGTTCTCTCCGGCACAGTATCCCATAAGGCCGATATAGGGATAATTTTTCAGCACCGTTACATGGCTGGCTACCAGGGACGTATCGATCTCCACGCTGGTCAGCACCTGCCCGATGGAAACGGCAGTGGTGGTGATCTGCTCCGGGAGCCAGACCGGGAGCATGGGGATGCCAGGCTCCCCGCTTATGATGATGGCTTTTCGTTTGTCACGGGTCAGCGCTTTGGCAAGGATACAGCAGAACATGGATTTGCCGCTGCCAGGGCTGCCCCAGACCGTGATTATTTTGGACATGGAAACCATTCCTCCTTTCTGCCTGCGGTCAGGTCTTGTTGTCCGGATTATTTTCTGAACCATTTTTGCTGCTGTTTCCGGTTTCATTTTCTTCAGCAGAAGCAGATTCTTCCCCATTTTCTTCCGCATTGCCGGTTTCGGAACCCTCCGCTTCTCCTTCCTCTGCCATATCCTCCGTTTCCTCTTCTGAAGGCTCCGGGAAATAGATTTCCTGCAGAATCGCTTCCTGTTCTGTCAGGAGTTCCTCTGCCAGCTTTTCATTGCCCCGGGAGATCAGGGCCACATGGGCAACCCCGTCATTTTCCAGGGAGGTGATGACCCGTGCCTGTTCCGGGCTTGCCAGCACCGTGATGGTAGCAGACTGCTGCTTTTCCTCATCCTCCACCGGTTCCTTTGCGTTGTCCACGTTGACACCTTTGGCATCTGTGACGGAAAGCACCCGGACGAAGCGTAGCTCAGGAACTTCCTCCGCCACATCCAGGAAATGGTATATACGGATGATGTCGCCCGGCTGCAGTTTGTCAGACAGACCGGAAGCCAGTGTCTTAACGGTCAGGGAAATGGCTACTTTCCCAGAGGGGATGTTGTTTAAAGCCACATCCGAGGAGACTGGGACAGTGCTGATCTTGGAAGTCAGGATATAATCGCCCTGGGATAAGTCTGCAGTGGCATAAAGCCCTTTCACGTCATCAAAGGTGTGGGCGATATTGGGAGGCAGGTTGTAGCTCCCGACTTCCACAGTCTCTGTATTGTCCGCTGAGAGCTGTTCTCCTTTCAGCACGGGTTTTGTGATCCGGACAATCTCAGTCTTGCCATTGGTCTGCCTGGCAATGGTGGGCAGGGCGACAAAGGCGATAGCGGCTGCCAGCAGGATACTGAGCAGGCCGAAGATAAAGCGGTTATTCAGTTTCATGTTTTTCACTCCTGTCATTTAAAATATGGATCTGCCGCTGGTTCTGCCGGGTAAGGCAGATGGTGTGATTCCATAAGGCAGATAAAGTTATAGGATTGCAGTTACTGTAACGATCAGGCTTCCGATCATCAGAAAGGGTACAAAGGGCAGGGAGAGCATATCCTTTTTTCTCTGGTGCCTCACTGCCAGGGAAACACAGGCCGCAAGGCCGGAGGCAATAAGCAGGACAGACAGCATACGGGCAGGGCCGTAGATAAACCCCATGACTGCTGCCAGCTTGATATCCCCGCCCCCGATGCCGGCGCCCTCCTTTGACAGCATTGCAGCGGCCAGTAAGATCACAAAGCCTGCTGCCGCCCCCATAAAAGAGTATAAAAACAGGAGCGGCAGAAGGGCGGTTCCGAATGCACCTGTGCGGATCATGGGCGCAGCAAGGGCAAAGGGAAGGAAAAGCAGGAGCGCCCGGTCGGGCACCCGCTTCTTTTTCAGGTCGTATGCGGCAAATCCAGCGATGCACGCAAAGGCCAGCAGCTCATAAACAAAAAGAATATGGCTATTCACGGTTGGTATACCAGTCATCAAACACGCTCTGGTGGATGGTGATGTAGTCATTCAGGTTGACCGAGAGCATTCCGTCCGGTGTCCATGCGTCCCATACCTGGGTATATACCACATAGCTTGTGCTGTCCGGAAACCATACCGGTGTGAAATGCACGGTGCGCCCGTAGGTGGAAAACTCATTGGGCTGGAAGGCAAATTTTGCACTGCGTCCGCTGGAAACACGCTGCAGGAGCCGCAGGTAGGTATTATATTGAAACTCCGGAAATACGGAAAAGGCAGTCTGCGGGTTGCTGTGGTGCCCATCCGGTGAGTTTGTGGATAGTGTGGCCCGTACTTCTGTTTTGACGCCGTACCCGCTCTTCATGTCCTTCCCGTTTGCTGTCGGCACGATATCATCCGGCATTAAAGTCATGGTGCCGCTGATGGAGGCAGAATAGCTGGTATAGTCATATTCCCAGTCTCCACGGTCTACCCAGTGGCCGTCATCCTCTCCATGGCTGCACCACTGCCAGTCAGGAACCCAGTAACAGCTCCAGACGCCCCAGCTTGCACTGAGTTTCTGTGGGTTCACCGGGAGGGCAGGGACAGAATAACCGGGATTGATGTCCGTAGCCAAAGGGTCAGGCGGTATCTTTTCATTTAAGTCCACAATTTTCGCCACAAAGGTATCCTGGGCGGTAAAGCCGCTGCTTAACGTCACCGTGATGGTAATGGTCTGGGGTGTAGGGGGCGTGTGCCATTTCACCCATACCAGCTGAGAGTCGTGGGCTGGTATGACAATGTTCCGGACGGTGTAGCTCCTTCCCATAATATGGAAGGTGACCGTTGCCGGGTTGTCCGGAGTCAACCGTCCATTCGTCTGCAGACGGATGGCAGTGATCACATCAGTATCCACCCGGTATTCCACATCCGGCGCTTCGATCTCCCCGCCGGGTTCTTCCATTTCTTCAAACCAGACAATGCCGATCCCCAGGGCGTTTATGATATCTGCGTTGGACTGTATTCCCCGCCTGCCTCCGCCCCAGGCCGGAAATCCAAGGTCACTGTATTCCAGGAACAGGGCGAGGGGGAGATTCTGGAACGCTACCGAGGGCAGCTTACTCCGCAGGGAGCCGCCGGAAAGCTGGTCGTAGAGTGCTGCCTCTGTTGCCGTAAAGGCGTATTTTGCCCCGTTAAAAGTGACGTAGGCAATGGGTTCTAAAAGGATCTTATATTCTCCTGACAGCATACGCTCATAACTGACGCCTGCGGCATCCGCCACCATCATGCAGGCGTACTCCGAACAGAAATAGCGCTTGATGGCTTCAATGGTGGCAGGCCGACTGTTGCTGGTTATGATGGCCGGCATGGAATAGGCGGGCTGGCGGCAGTTATAGGGAACGCCGGACTGTAAGGAGAGCGAAGCCCCATCCCGGTACTGGATCTTGTTCACCTTGCCGAAATGAAGCATTGCGGAGGACTGGCTTCGGTTGGCGAAATCCACCGGCGTACTCACGGCAGCTCCGGACTGGGCATCCACCACCGTTACCCTTACCCCGTCATTTCCGGGAGACCAGAAGTTGGTGGAAGTGCCCTGGTTCATGTTGCCTCCTCCTCCATCAAGGTTGCCCTGTCCGGAAGCAAGAGCCTGTGAGGAACACAGGCAGAGCAGAAGGGCGGCAGAGCAGAGGAGGGCATAAAAGCGTTTCAAACAATATCACACTCCAATCTTTTTATGTGACAGAAAAACGTATTGCCGATGTGTTTTCTGTGGGTTGATGCACAAAAGAAAACCACCATCGGGAGGCGGTTTTCCGGTTTCAGTATTCAGTTGTGTATCTGTGATACTCTGCAGAGCATCATCAGTTCCCCATGTTCCCGACCATCTTGCTGGGGTCTCCGCTGCTGTCTATGGAAGACTGGTTGACCTGTCCGGGAACTACCCAGCCGAATACGGGATCGTATACGGCGCCATTTTCGTTGGTGGAACCAGCTGCAGGGGCATCTTCCTTTCCGGTCTCTGTGGGTGCGGACGCTGTCTCAGGGGCCGGATTCACAGGATGCTCTCCGCCCGGATCTGCCGTAATGGTCTTGCCTTCCGGGGGCGGGGGAGGTGTTTCATCCTTTGTTTCTGCAGGAACAAAATCCATCACAATATCCTGTTCGGATTCTTCCGCTACCTTCGGGTATTCTTCCAGTTTTTCCTCCGCACTGTTCTGACCGGGGATGCCGGCATCTGTATGTACCCGGGAATCTCCAGTGGGATCCGTGATATCCGGGGTATCCTTCCATTCTTCCTGAACGGTATCCGGGGGCTGTTCATCCGGCTGGAAGTCGGTCTTTGTATCCCGGCTCACCAGCCAGCAGACGGCGAGGATGGCAACACAGGAAACAGAAAGGACTGAGACAAGGAATCCTTTGGATCTTAAAATTTTCTTCATATAGCAGTCATCTCCTTTTTTCTTTCTGTATATCCCTTACGGTTTTAAAGTAAGGTTTTTCAACAGAAAATGAAATATAATGGGACATTGGCAGTCCGGCTGTCATAAACTGCTGCCTGCTGCCCTGCGGCGTCCGATGAAGCGGAAAGCCAGGAATCCGGCAAGAGCCGTGAAAAGGGTGGTGAGAATGAATTTTTTGGATGTAAACAGTTTCTTCATAAGAGTAAGCTCCTTTCATAGCTGGCGGCTGTCTGTCTTTTGCAGCCTAAAATTTGGTGTTGTGGTAGCCGGTCAGTTCCACGGGCCGGGTAATGGCAGGATAGGAGTGGCCGAACATGTAGACATAGAACTCGACATTGCAGGTGAACACATACTCCACCCGGTCGCCTGTCACATGGAACGAAAGTCGGATATCCCTTACCCGGTAGTCATCCGTGGAGAGAGGGATCTTGCTGGCGAGGCCGTCTGTCACCATGTCTTCCAGCATGGCGGTATAATCGCTGCTGGAGTAGAGGGTATTTAAGTATTCGCTGAAATTGGTCTCCCTCTGGGAACGGTAGGTATCTGCATAGATGCTGGCGCTCAGGTTGTTCAGCTCCATCTTTGCGCCATTGCGGATATTGATGCAGGTGATGCGGATGGAGGCGTACAGTAGCAGGAAGGAGATCAGCATCACGATCCCCACCACGAAAAAGCAGGTGAAGATAGAAATATCCCCGCGGTCATTTCCGAGGGGATTCCTGCCTGTGCTTCTTTTCATACATTGGAATGGTTTCTTCATGGTCCACCTCACTTCCAGTAATGCTCACTGACGCCTGCCCCTCTGGAAACAACCGTGATGTTCACCAGGTTGAAGTTCCAGAAACCGCCCAGTTTTGCCCGCCCTGTAATGGTGATGTAAAAGGGGGTGCCCAGTTGTATGGCCCGGCTCATGCCGGACGGGGTAGGCGACTTGTAGGAGGCATCAATGGAGTAGGAGATGTTTTCAGCCCCCTCGATCTGAGAACAGAGGAACTGAAAAAGCTGGTCTGTTTCACCGTTGATTCCTCCGGAGAGCTGGATCTGTTTCACCATCTGGTCTGCACAGTGGTCCAGCTCCTGTTTGGTGGAGATGATGCTGAACAGGTTCAGGATGAAAGCCAGCAGGAGCACCGCAATGAAGATGAACACTACGGTACTGAAATAGTTGACATCCCCATGCTCATTTTTCAGTATGGCTGCCGGACTCCCGCAGGATCTGCCTTTATGGGGAGAGGCTCTGCCGGCTGCTTTGGACATTGTTTGGGACAAAGTAAAACCACCACCTTTCTGACGAAAACAGCCGTCTCCCTGGATGGAAAACGGCTGCTTTACATATTTTTGACTGTACCAAGTATAGCATGGATGCCTTTACGGGGAAAGAGCAGAACCGTGCCAATGTTGTGCCGGTGGTGTGCCAATTTGAAGGTGGGAAGGAATTTGAGGATGAAAAGCAGGCGGCTATGGTTATTTTGGGGGCAGGCGGATAAGCAAATTGTAATTTTCGTTTTTTTATGGTAAGATAGAAGACAAGAAAGAACCTGCGGCAAATAATACAGGCCGGAATGGAAACAATAGGATAGAGGTGTCTGCATAAAATGAATCAGGAAGAAAATACCATATCAGCCGGCAGTGAAAAAAAGCCGGAACAGATAGCAAAATATACAGCGAAGGACAGCGTGTTTACTTCGCTCTTCCGAGAGCCGAAGTATCTGCTGCAGCTGTACCAGGCGCTGCATCCGGAAGACCATGAGGCAACGGAGGACAGCATCAGGAACGTGACGATTACCAATGTCCTTCTGGATCAGTATTATAATGATGTCGGCTTTCAGGTCGGGGAAAAGCTGGTCATTTTGGTAGAGCAGCAGTCAAGCTGGAGCATCAATATCGTGGTACGCTGCCTGTTATATCTTGCCCAGACTTATCAGGAATATTTTGAGAGCACAAAACAGAATGTGTATGGGAGCAAAAAGCTGGAGCTTCCAAGGCCGGAGATGTACGTCATATTCACCGGTAATAGAAAAACAAAACCGGAATACCTTTCTCTGTCGAAGGAATTTTTTGGAGGGGATGACAGTGTCCTTGATGTAAAGGTCAAAATGATCTATGATGGAAAAGAGGGGGATATCATCAATCAGTATGTGGCATTTACAAGGATATATAATGAACAGGTGAAACTGCATGGAAGAACCAGGGAGGCGGTTCTGGAGACGATCCGCATCTGTAAGGACCAGAATGTACTGCGCGAGTATCTGTCAGGACGTGAAAAGGAGGTTGTGGATATCATGATGACATTGTTTAATGAAGAATATATTTTGAAGACTTATGTGGAGAGCAGAGAAAAGGAAGCAGCAATGGAAGGAGAAAAAAGAGGGTCTGAAAAGGCGAAAATGGAAACTGCACAGAGAATGTACGAAATGGGGATTTCCGTTCAGGATATTGCAAAGGCATCCGAGGTATCGATAGAAACAGTGGAGCAATGGCTTGGGCTTATTAAAGCGTAGGTCAAGGATATTATGATGATGCTGTTTGATAAAGAATATATTTTGAAGACTTATGTGGAAAGCGAGAAGTTAGAAGCTGAAAAACGAGGAGCTGAAAAGACCAAAATAGAGATAGCTCAAAGATTGTATAAAAAAGGAAATTCTGTAGAGGATATTGCGGATATTTTTGATGCGTCAGTGAAAGAAGTGGAGCAGTGGCTCGGACTTGTCAGAGCTTGATAGAATTATTGATATTTGAATGTGAAAATCCGAAGCCGTCAGTAAAATGCGGTTTTGGATTTTTTCCTTATTATGGCAGCATCAGCCTGATACTGATTATCCACAAATTATATTACTGGTATAATGACAAATCTGGAAATTGGTGTTATAGTGGTTACAGTTAAGAACAAAGCGGACCGGATGAGTCCAGAAAGGAAAAAATCATGGCAACAGTTAATTTCGCTGCGAATGGCTTCGCATATTATCTGCATAGCGAACATTATGAGGCACTGTTCAGTAAAGAAAAAGAACAGAGTCTGGTTAAGATGCGCTCATGTAAGATAAGAAAAAGGCGAAAAACTGTGTGATATCCGGATGCAGACAAGATATAAATGTCTGCCGGAAACAGAACATGGATTTATGTACCGCTTATCTTGTATGAGGTAGGCGGTATTTTTTATGCTCCATTAGCTCAGCTGGGAGAGCACTCGACTTTTAATCGAGTGGTCATGGGTCCGAGTCCCATATGGAGCATGACCGCCTGTATATGGAATTCTGATAGCAGGAGGTGAGAATCATGGTGAATCTGCCGGTTATAGATATGGTAAAGACAGGACAGAACATTGGAAAGCTGCGGAAGCAGGCAGGACTGTCGGTAAGGGATCTGCAGGATGTTTTTGGTTTTGCCACACCGCAGGCCATATACAAGTGGCAGCAGGGTGCAGCACTGCCAACAATAGATAATCTGGTGGTGCTTGCAGCAGTCCTGCAGGTGCGGCTGGATGACATTCTGGTTACTGATACGGCAGTGCAGATACAGATCAGTGCATGAATGGAAAGTAAGAAAGGGAAATGACAGCAATAGAACCGCAGGCAGAAAAATGCCTGCAGTAAGGTCCCCTGGTCTAAAGGTCAGGACACCGGCCTTTCAAGCCGGAGGTATTGGGTTCAAGTCCCATGGGGATCATTAAGGCTCCTTAGTCTAAAGGTCAGGACGCCGGCCTCTCAAGCCGGAAATGATGGGTTCAAGCCCCACAGGAGCTACTGTGGCCATAGGACAGTGGCAGTCCGGCAGATTGTGGCTCTGCTTACGGGGGTTCGATTCCCCCTGGTCACCCCATGGATGGGTATGCCCAGTGGCGAGGGCAGCGGACTGTAAATCCGTTACAAAGAAACACCGCAGGTTCGAGTCCTGCCCCATCCATTTTTTGTTTGCGTGTCCGAGAGGCTTATGGTGCCACCCTGCTAAGGTGGTGTGCGGAAACGCACCGAAGGTTCGAATCCTTCCGCAAACGTGCTGAAGCTGGAGATAATCCTGCTTCTTTTGAAAGCTGAAATTTGTTATTATCCTTTTATTACCTTGCTGTTAGTACATTTGCTGTTTCTATTTTCATCCCACAGGGCGATATTATGTTTATCAGTATAAGAAGAATTATATTTTATACCTGAAATATCATTTCTTCTCTTTTTTACGATATCTAAAAAATCCAATGGTATTACATAGCCTTGCTCTGCATAATTTGGAGATGTTAAGTAATCTTTTATAAAGATATAAAATGCCCTGATATCAATGGAATAATTACTAATAAAAAGTTGTACTGTTTCGTCTGAAAATAAATTCTTGAGTCCGTCCGAAACCATAATCGTAAAATCCATTACTTTTATTTTGCTTTTTACAGTACATTCGGCTACAGAAATATAGTCATTTTTGTTAGCTTTTTGTTCTTTACATGATGTTTTTATATCTTCTGCCAAATAAAGAACTGGTTCACCAATGTGATTTACTCTTCCACTTTGTGTTATTGCTGATGCAGGCGCAACACCAGAATGTTGATCATCGTATCCGCTTACTGGTATCCCATTTTCTCTAATAACTCCTGTATCTTTTCCGTCAGATGGATTGATTATTCTTGCTCTATAATAAATTTCATTATTCAGTTCACTTATGGGCATATACATTACTGCCTGCTGAAACAGTTCTTGATTTTTTTCCTTCTTTCTGCCGTTTAAACTCTCATAACTAAACTGTTTAATATTAAGTAAAGAGAAGAGTGCTGTATCAGTTTTGATTTTAAAGTCATTCATTTTTATTACTCCATTTTACAGAAATATCATTGACTGTTTGTGAAAGAAGTCTGTTTACACCTGCATTTTGTCAATTAAAGCAAAGATGACCTCCTGCTGGTCTTTATTCAGTCTTGCCCATCGTTCCAGCAGTTTTCTTTGATCTTCTGTCAGGGAAACCGGAGCCTCTCCTTTCGATAATAACTGGGAGAGAGTAATTCCAAATGCCAGACAGATTTTCTTTAAAGAAGGAATGGTTGGAACCATATTTTTTCGATACCAGGAGGAGATTGTGGATTGGGGAAGGCCGGAGCGTTCCGCAAGCTGATATTCCGTCCAGCCTCTTTCTTGTCTGTATGCAGTTATGGTCGCAAGAATATCTTCCAAAATAGATTCACCCCTTTGCTTTTATTCTTCGTAAATTATACTTTGACAAATCGTTTATATTTAATCGTTTGAATCGTATAATTTTAACGATTATTACAACGAAAGGAAATTATCTTTGCTATTTCATATTATCAAGCAGAGAAAAAATAAGTGCCTGCTGTTCGCTGCTTAATCCTGCCCAGCATTTCAGCAGTTTCTGCTGGGATGCTGTCAGCAGAACGGGTTCACCGCCGTGGGAAAACAGTTGGGAAAGCGTAATGTCAAATGCGGCGCAGATTTTCTCCAGAGAAGGTATGGTTGGTATTGTATTTTTACAGTACCAGGAAGATATTGTAGTCTGGGGTAAACCGGAATGTTCTGCAAGCTGGTATTCTGTCCAGCCTCTCTCTTCACGATATGCTATTATAGTAGAAAGAACCGTATTCATTATTTTGCCTCTTTGCTTGTGTATATCGTAAATTATACTTTGGTAAATCGTTGCAATTTAATCATTTACATCGTATAATTACTACGATAAACACAACTATATAAATGTAGTGATCATTGTGATTTAACTGTCAGCTTATAAGAGGAGGCTATAATTTATGCTGAAAAAGAAAATGATAGGGATTTTGGCCTGTATGATAGTGATTTGCATGGCTGTAGCAGGGATACTGGTGTATAGGAATTCAGATAAAAAAACCACACTCGAAGAAGATATTCTAAAAATGGAAGAGGCGTTAGGTGATAAATATAAAAAGCAGTCGGAAACTACACTTGCAGCCACGCTCACATACGCAAATGAGGATAACGATACTAAAATCTATTACCATATATTAAAAACGGATTATTATGAGCAGGATGCTTCTGAAATAACTGGACTGAATACAACTGCTTTTGGTGTTTTATTTGCAGTCGATTTCATGGACAGCTGTGAAGAAATGATGATTCAGGAATGGCCTGCATCTCTCTATAAGAGCGGAGAAACGGCATACCTTTGCTGGACCTGTTCTCCTGAAGTGAGTTATGTCCTGGAATATAAGCCTGCAGAAATCCAGGATTCAGAGATTATCAAGATGGCCGAAAGTGCAAAGGAGGCAAATTAACAGAGACAGTCAGTGTCATTATATTGGAAATATAAAACCGGCAGGATATGGAGCTGCAGTATTCAAAACTGCAGCTCCATGTTTTGTATGTCATATTTACAGAACTATTACAGATTCTGCCGGATGATCCGTGTAATGATTCCCACAGCCACACCCCGTTCTTCATCCAGCCGTGTCACGGCAAAGCTCACATCATCCTTCTTGCCGGGAGTCCGGTAGTCATAGCAGGAGTGGGCCACGGCATTGACGCCGTTAGACAGCCGGATATAGACCACACCTTTATGTACGTCTGTGACCTTGCCGGCATACTTGCTCTGGATGCGGCATTTTTTCAGGTTGTCGTGGCTGGTGTTCTGGGATACGCTCTTGATATCAGCTTTGATCCCCATATCCTCCAGGCTGTCACGGCGCACACTCAGGATGCGTACAAGTACCTGGTCGCCCACAGAAAAACGCTCATGAGCATCCCCGATCCACTCCCAGGCAAGGTCACGGGCCATGATGGAGCATTCCACTCCGAAAACTTCCACCCGGATGACTTTCTCTGCCACAGCGATCACACGGGCCTGGGCGATACGTCCTTCATAGATCCGGTACATCCCTGCAGCATCCGTATCCAGATAGAAGATCTGCCGTTTCCGGAGCATGGCTTCTTTCCGGCTTGCCACCACGCTGCGGGATTTGGAATCAATACCTTTTACGATAAAGTCGATCTCTGCCCCCAGCATGTTGCCGAGGATCTTGTTCTGGCGCAGCATCAGCTCCGTATATTCCTGTCCGGAGGGGCTGCGGCCGATATTGATCATCATCTCCTTTAAAGGGATTACGATCCGGAATCCTTTATAGTCTACAATCGTGATGGTCTTGCCATTGTCCGTCTGCTCGATTCCGCCAAGCTGCCCGGTAAGGATACGTCTGGTACGGTAGGCGTTGTGGATCTCATGCCAGATGACATCCTCGCGGGATTCCTCAGTCTCTACTTCTCCCCGAACTTCCAGTGTCAGCACAGGGGCATCTTCTTTTCTGCTTCTGGCGGCAGTACGCCGGGAAGAAGCGGCAGCAGGAACTGTATTTTCTGAGTCAGTTGTGCCAGTGGGTAAAATCGTTCTTTCCGATCCTGTTTCAGCAAAAGACACATTTTCCTGAAGAATGTTTTCTTCTACTTCATCTGTGGCATGGTCTGTCGGCTCGTCTGTACCGGGAACAGCGGCGGTATCTGGGGAATCCGGCACACCATCAGAAACTGCTTCCGGTGTCTCCGGTATTCCTGTTTCGGTTTCCTTTGTTTCCCCGCTATTTCCTGCAGAAGTTTTCTCTTTCTTACTGCGTGTGGTGCGTCTGGTCTTTGCAGCAGGGGCATCTGTTTCAGGAGACGCTGCAGATTCCGGCTGTGCTTCGCCAGAACTGCTGGCATCATGGGCGGCATCACGCTCCGTACCGAAGCCGTTCAGATCCTCCGATGCTTCTCCGAACATTTCCTCTTCTGTAAGCTCCGGGAGCATTTCGTCCTCAACATCCGGCTCTGCAGGCAGCTCCTGATCCATGCTGCCCAACAGTTCATTTAAGTCCATGCCATCCCCAGCCGCTTCAGGCAGTGTGCCGTGTCCTTCACCGGGAATAGCACCATCCTTTATGCCGGTTCCGTCCAAGAGAGTGTTTTCTTCCATAGTAGGATTTTCCAGTTCCATAAGTTCTTTTTTTCTTGCCATATGTTTACCTCCATTGTGTTGTTATTCTATAGCACAACCCGGAAATGGGCCGTTCCATAGCATTCTTGTTTCAGGACATGATGGAATCTTTGTCCGTGGATACGATCCCGGCAGGTGTGCCGGAAGATGCAGCAGGGACAGCTTTCCCAGGATCAGCTGCTGCCGTTTTTTGGGGTTTCTGCTGTGCGCCGGCTGCCGATGGTTTTGCGGTTCCCTTTGCGGCGGGTTCCGTCCCTGTCTTTTGGGCAGGTTTGGAAGCTGCTTTTCCTGCCTGCTTTGTAACTGTTTTTTGGGGAGCAGGCTTTACCACAGGTTCCGCTGCAGCAGCCGTTTCCATTTCCAGCCGCCTCCATTCCGGGATATGAGCGGATGCCTTGCAGGAGCGCAGCAGGGGATATTCCGGATGTTTGGAATAATCCATCTTATCCACCTTTAAGGTCTTCTTTCCGCGGATGATGACCAGAGCTTCATCAATGGGCAGGCGCAGCACTTCATCCGGCGTCAGCACAGGCCGCTTTCCCACACCGCTGGTCTCCCGGTACTCCGGCGTGTAGTTGGAGATCCGCCAGGTTCCTAACTGCTTGGACTTGCTGGAGACTGCCACGCTTGCCAGTCCGGTACGGGAGGAGACAAATTCCGCAGTCAGGGGGTCAGTGCATCCCAGAAAGAGCTGGACATCACAATTCCCTAAGATCTCCTGCCAGAGGTTCAGCGGATACCGGTTCTGCAGTCCCGCAAGGTTCTGGAACACACAGGACATGGAGATGTTCCGGGAGCGGATCACGCTCAGGCGCCGGGAGAGGTCGGGGATAGTGCCGCAGGCAGTCAGCTCCTCCCCTAATACATGGACGGGCACAGGAAGCCTTCCGCCCTCACAGTTTTTATCCGCATACCGCACCAGCTTGATGAACACAAAGGACAAAAACAGGGATGCCAGAAAATCAAAGGTGCTGTCCTGGTCGCTGGTCACAAGGAAATAGGCACAGGGTTTCTGCCCCAGCAGTTCCAGGTCGATTTCATCCCTTGCCGTGATCTTTTTGATCAGTTCCGACTGGAATACCTGCAGGCGGCTCCCCAGCCCGATGATAACACCGCTCCGCACAGAATCGGATGCCTGCTTGAAAAGGCTGTAAGGGGCTTTTGCCGGATGGTTGATGGGCAGGACTTCAAACAGGCTGTTCAGTGCTGTTTCGGAATTGAGGGTAATGAGCTGATAAACCTGGCCCATGTTCCGGTTCTCCGGCGGGTAGCCCTTATCCACATACAGCACCAGTGCTTTTAACAGGTTCATTTCTGCGGAATCCCAGAAATGGTCTCCCTTGCCGCCGCCAGTGGTATTCTTGATAATGACATCCACAAAGAGCTGTGCCATCAGTTCCTGTCCTTCCACTTCCGAAAGACAGTTCCAGGAATCCGAGTTTTCGGGATTGACCAGATTGAACACACGGACGGTATAGCCTTTGTCACGCAGGTATTCGCTGGACTTTTCGTATAACTCCGATTTGGGATCGCAGATCACCAGGGATTCCCCTCGGGATACACCCTGCAGGATGCGGTTCATACAGAAGGAACGGGTCTTCATGGAGCCGCTGGCACCATAGACTGCCAGGTTGCTGTTGAGCCGTGTCTTCTCCGGCACGCAGACCGCCTTCCGGTCCAGCATGCCCAGCACGATCCCCTGATAACGGTGCAGGTCTGCTACCAGCTCCAGGACGCCGGACATTTCTTTCCGGCTCATCCATCCGGATGTGCCGTAGGTGCCTTTGGCAGAATAGGTGAAATTCCGGTCTTCGTCATATTCTCCGGTATCGCTGTATCCGATCCGCATGACCAGGAGCAGAAGTACCGCAAGAAGTCCGATGCAGATAAATATCCCGTAAATTCCGTATGGCGGATGCACTGCTGCACGGAGGCAGACGGACAGGCCGGGGGAAGCGGGCAGGGGGGAAGTGCCGTCCCCCGGATAGCCGCCGCCCTGCTTCCAGAGGGCATAGTTGCCGATGAACTGCCCCAGGTAGCCGCCCGCATACAGGATGGCAAGGATGGCTATGGGAGCCGTGATCAGCCCTTTCAGTAATTTTTTCTTGTCTATGGGAAAAACCTCCTTTCAAATTTTGCAAAGCTGATGGTGGAAAACTCTGCCTGTCCGCCGCAGGAGCGGTGGAGAACTTCCTTCTGGAAGTCAAAGCAGATAAGGGTTCCTGTCCGTTCCTGCAGCTGGAGCGCCGTATGGAAACGGTTGATGCGGGGGATATCCAGAAAATAGCCGAACAGGACCGGATTTCCGTTCCCGTCCAGGGCGTCATGCTCTATGGGAAGTCCCGCATCCTTTGGGTAAAGGCCCTGCATCAGCATGTGGTCAAGTTCCGATATTTTTACCGGGTCGCATAGGAGCCTTAGCAGCGTATCCCCGTAATGGTCATTGGTCAGGTAGTAAAAATGCGCATAGTTCCCGTCCAGAAGGAAGAAACAGCGGGAACCGGTGTCAGCGCCGGAAAGGATCTGGTAGAAATGTTCCAGGCCGTTCCCAAGGAGCAGGCCGGAAATTTCGGTCCGGGCATACTGAGCAGGCAGCCTTTCGCAGCACAGCAGGAGCTTTAAAAATACCTGTACCTTTATTTCCGCCCGGTAGTCCCATTTCATGGTATAGGAATCTCCGTTATAAGCGGTAAAGATCCCGGATGGCGCAAGGAGTGCGCCGGCCATGCGTGAGCCCCTGATTTTTACGGCTTCAACGCCGATTTCCTTAATCTCACGGGAACTGTAAAAAGCTGGGATGTCCAGGCTTTGGACAGGGGAGCCTCTGGAGGAGAAAACTTCAGGCTTCTCATCCCGGAAGATCCGGACTCCCGCATTCTGCATGGTGACGAAAATTTCAGCCACACGGTGCAGGCGCAGGCGGCGGGAAAATTCGCTCTTTAATTTATGTGTTTCCCCGTTCCCTGTAAGGAAGAATGAAAACCGTTCCGGATTTTCCGCCAGCAGGAAACTCTTTGCCCTGCGGCCCAGGCGGTATCCCCGCAGTTTATCCCGGTAATAAGTACGCAGGAGCCCCTCTTTCTTCAGGAAGGTGATGACGGACTCCTTGTAACTGGTACTGCAGGGAAGGCGTATGAGCAGGGGGACGGGGAATTCGCCGCATATAGCGGTCAGTTCGAGCAGATGGTAGCTGATGGTGTCTTCCCGCGGGAAGCTGTTTTTGTCATGCAAAAGATCACCTCCTTATGACCGGCACAGGGCCGGCATTTCCCCGGTTTTTTACCGGGGTGGCTGAAAACTTCGGTAGATTCCGGGCCGAAGCCAGGCCGGAAAAAGCCGTTTTTTCCGTTTTTTCTCCGGTTCCCGGCATATAGGTCAAAAAATTCCGGAAATGGTCAAAAATCCGATATGGATTTTAAGTCTTTTTCCCGTCTGGAAAGCCATCCGGCAAAGAGGTTTTTTTCCATGATGTAGATACGGGTGCCGTCCTGATCTCCAAGCTCCGTAGTATTGTAGGCATCACACAAGAGTCCGCTGTCGTCTGCCATCACATACAGGGCGATGGTGTCCAGGATCTGTTTCTGCTGCAGGTTGTCATAATCTAAAAGGCACCAGTCCGGCAGTTCATGGTCATATACATGGGAGATACAGACCACACATTCCCGAAACCGGGGCAGGGTGTGCTCCTTTGTGTACTGCCCCAGAACGGCGTGGAGCGGGTCGATCAGGAACAGGCTGCTCTGGCGTGCCTTCTTTTTGGGAAGAAGGCGGGGCATGATTACCTCCAGGATGCCGTTTTCAAAACGGACTTCTATGCCGTGAACTTCTCCGGCTTTTACCAGATATTCTGTCTTGGGAACAGAGGTGGAGGCATAGAGGAGGCTCCTGAGCTGACAGGCGATCCCTTCGGCCCGCAGGGCGGCTTCGGTTGACATGGTTTCATAGTTTTCCGGATAACGCTGGATATCCAAAGAATCCATGGCGCAGATGTTATTGTTCAGCCGTGAAAGGCTGTTCTGGATATCTGCGATCCGGCGTGAGATGATTTTTCGGTCCACTCACATCCCTCCTTTGGTTGTTGTGGCATGAGCGCCCTGTATCATCACAATCAGGGCAGTTTTTGTTTCAGGTTGATTTTTTGTAGTAGCTTACGTTTCCGGCAGCATCCACCGTACAGAATCCGGTAATTCCCGGAAATTCCAGCAGGGGAATCTGTTCTGGGCTGTCCACCAGTACGATACGGCGGCTCCCGCTGTCACGGCTCTGCCGCAGGGCATGGGTGACAAGGGCTTCCTGTCCGGAAGCGACATGGATGATCTCGTACAGCTCGCCGTCAGAGAAAAAAGCGATCTTCACGGGGAACTCACTGGATGAGTGGTATTCAGTTCTGTCAATAAAGTCAAGCAGAACCCATACCGCCTGTACCATGCCCGAATCTGTTTCCATACGGTCATTTCCGTAGGGGAAATATCCCCCCGTGTCTGCCTGCCGGGTGCGTCCCTGTCTGGATAAATAGGAGAGCAGGTTTTTTGTGACATCCTCCTTATCCGGGTAGAACCGGCATAACTGTTTTTCTGAAAGCCCCGGATACATGGATATGATCCGGAGCAGCTCTGCAGCCTCCCGGCCGTACAGGTCTGCCCTTGTCTTCACTGGCGCCACCTTCCTTTCTGGTTTTTTGTAAATGCGTAATCTGTGCGTATAACGGACGTAATAAAAATAAGATTGCGTAATCCGTGCGTATACGGTGTGTAATCCCGTATGCTATCCGGCTTCGTTCTGCCGGCGTATCCGCTCCACGATGTCTTTCAGTTCCCTCCGGTCTGTGGTGATCAGGTCTTTTTCCACAGGGCTTGCCTTAAATTCCACCATGATGTTATTGTTGTTGGTGCTGATTAAGCCGTTGCCCCGTTCAAAGTGGGTGACTTCCATGATTTCCGCATCAGAGAGGTGGAGGGCGCTCTGCACACGCATGGCCTCGTCATCCTCCAGGTTCAGAATGATCTTTGTTTTGGAGTTGTTGATGATGCCTTTCCCAAACCGTCCTTCATCCAGATTGAAAAAGTCGTTTAAGTCCTGGCTGGCACAGACCGCAGAGCCGCCGTATCCGCGGATGGTCTTGAAGATCTCCAGAACAAAATCCCCGGCAAGGCGTGTGCCCGTGGCACCGGCACCGGACAGGAGCTGCCAGCATTCGTCAATAAAGATGGTCTTTTCCTCGGTACGGTCTTCCTTGGCACGGTCCCAGACGAAATCCAGTGCAACAAACATTCCTACAGTGAGCAGGTCTCCGGTCAGGGAAGAAATATCCAGTACGGTATACTTATTGTCCAGGGACACGTTGGTATGCTGGTTGAAGGTGCTGGCGGAGCCGTTTACCAGGCGGTTTAAGATATTTGCCAGGCGTTTGGTGGCAGCCGATTTTTTTAATATTTCGTAAAGGTCTCCCAGCACCGGCATTTCACGGTATTGTTCCGGATTTTTGGGATCTGCCAGGGAAGCGTTGTCATGGGTGATGCCCTTTTTGTTGTAGGTATGGATCAGGGCTTCGTCCAGAAGCTGGCGCTCCTCATGGTTCATATCCGGGATCAGCAGGCTGAAAAAGATATGGAGCCGCTGGATCTTCTCTGCCAGTTCTGAGAGCTGGATGCCGGGACCATCCAGCAGTTCGTTCACAGTGCGGTCCACCTGCCGGATCTCCATTACATTGATACAATGGGGGCTTGCCGGTGAGACCTGGATAAATTCACCTCCCACGTTGGCGCAGGCCCGGTGGAATTCGTGTCCCTTTAACGGGGCAATGATAAAAATGGGGATTCCCTTGCGCCGCATCCGCAGAGCCATAAGCTGCATGGTAAAGGTCTTGCCTGCACCGGAGGTTCCCAGGATTGCCATGTTTGCGTTTTTGTAGACGGCAGAATTGAAGATATCCACAATGATCAGGGAGCTGTTGTATTTATTCACTCCTAAAAGGATGCCGTTGTCATCACACATCTCATAGCTGGTGAAGGGGTAGCAGCTTGCAGCGCCCCCAGTCAGGAGATTGCGCTTGCTGCGTTCATACAGTCCTTTTTCCACAGATACAAGAGGCAGGGCAGTGAGGAATGCCTGTTCTTCCCGGAAGTGGCAGGAGGATACCCGCATGTCCTGGGAGAGCAGCAGCTTTTTCATCTCGCTGACCTTCCATTCCAGATCCTCTTCGCTGGGAGCCGTAATGGTGATCAACAGGTTCATAAAGTAAAAATCTTCATTGTTTGCCAGTCCTTCTTTCAGGAAATAGCCGCTCCGGATAGCGCTGTCGATATCATCAAAGTCCGTGTTGGTGTCGCTGGCATCCTTGATCCGGGAACGGTTGATGCGGAGCTGCTGGCCCACCTTCTGGATGATGCGCTCTTTTGGCTGGCGGGAGAGGAACATGTCCAGGTCGATCCCGTCCCCGGCATTGACCATCAGGCTGAGCCAGCCGGCCGGCACATGGGTTCTATAGCCGTCAGAGGGGATCAGCAGGTAAGCATAATAGAGTCCGTCAATGCAGATGTACCTTCCGTGGGTAAAGTCAATACTTGTTGGAGCGATAAATTCCCCGGCCGGGATATGGTCGATCTCCGCCTCCCTTCCGTCTGCCAGGTACTGTGCCACCACCTCTTTTGCCCGGACAGGGAGGGGTTTTGCGGCGCTCTCATTCCGGCACAGGAGATTATAAAGGACATCTATGGTAAACTCGTCTTCGTTATCCGGCAGAACCACTTCATTCCCGCACTGGCGGAGATAATTGGATGCAGTATGGACGGCGGACTGCAAAGAGCCGATGGCCTCCCCTTCCTCGTCCGTGCGCCTTGTGTTCCCCCAGGGTTCATATTCAAAGATCAGGAAGAACCGGCGTGTGACCGCTTCACGGGAACAGATCTGCTGGATGAACTGCAGGTAATCTTCCTGCATGAGCAGGCACTGTTCATTGGTTTCCTGCGCCATCTCCCGGCGTACTGTGTCCATGTGGCGTCCGATATCTGCCCGGCGGGTCAGTACCTTGAACTGGAGCTTTACGGGGCTTATCTTTAAATAAGAAACAAAGGAATAGATAATGCTCCTCTGTTCCCGGACACTTCGGAGCAGGAAGTTGATGGGGATCACCTCCACCACCTTGACATACCGGTGGTCTTTTGTGTAAATGATGCCGTTTTCTATCCTGCTGATGGGCAGGTAGTCTGCCACCGGATTTAAGTGGGTAAACTGGGGTTCCGGTGTATACAGCGGTTTTTTGGCAGAGTGGTTCTTTTTATGCGGGCTGTTTCTGTGAGCCGGTTTTCCCAATTTTCCAGAGGTCTTTTTTCCGGAATCCTTTTTTGAAGTCCTCTTATTTCCTTTGGAAGATTTTTTTGTCTGTGTTCCGGCCTGCTGCTTTGCCTGTGGCTGGCTGGGACGGAGTTTCTGTCGTATTTCATATCCTTTCACCTGGTCAAATTCTGCGGGAAAATCTTCTTCCCCTTTGCGTTTCCAGCCGGATATGCCGCTGATCCTGTCATTTTTACCGGAGGCTTTATTTCTGGTCTGTTTTTCATCCGGGGCAGCATACTCTGATGTCATGGTTTTCCCATGATGATTTTTTTTCTGCTGATGTTCTTTTCTGCCCTTTTTTGTGCCGGAGACTTTCTGCAGCGTTTCCTGGCCTTCGCCGCCTACGATACGGCGGTTCTTCATATATTTTAAGAAGATGACCAGGAAAGACGACAGGCTTTCCCCAGATATGCCGATCAGGGCAAACAGGACGAGGGGCAGGGCTGTCAGGCACAGCACGATGATCCGTGCAGTCAGGCTCAGGGGAAGGAACAGGAAGACCGGCAGCCCGGTCACGGCAGCCAGGATGCCGGCCTCGATTACATTCCTTGCCCGGAACATGCCACCGAAAAATGTGCCTGTATCCACAAAGTTCGGCGGGATGATATAGGTATCATGGTCATTTTGATTATTCATGTAATAGTACCTCTCTTTCGCAGTGTGTCAGTTCCGGCCATGGGTAAATTCAGAGCGGAACCGTCCGTAAACAGGTTTCATGGCCGGACTGGGGCAGGGCGGCTCAGCCGATGATCCAGAAAGGGCCGCCGGCGCCGGCACGCCTGCTGGCTTCATTCAGTATGATGGAAAGATCCCAGAGCTGTCCGCTCCGTCTGTAGCTGGCGGGGTCCGCCACCAGGATCTTCCCATCCTTTACGCCCCGCAGCACGATAAAATGGCCGCCGCTTGTAAAGTGTCCCTTTGACATGATAGCCACCACCAGTTTCCCGTCTGCCAGGGCATCCAGTATCCGCTGGGGTTCCGAGGGGGAGCAGCCGGAAACGGCAAGTCCCCAGTGTGCAGCGGCCCCTGGGATCAGGGCATGGTAGGAACCGCTGCCTTTGCACCAGTAGCCGTTCTCATAAGCCCACCGGGCCATCTGCTCAGGGTCAACAGTTTCATCTGCCAGGGAGGATACCACAATCGCCATGGATGTTGGACCGCAGCCGTAGCCGCCGATATGGTCGGTGCCGTAGGGCTTACCGGCGTAGCGTTCATCCAGCTGGTTGAAGTAGACAACCTCCGTGGCTCCGTCCGTGAAACGGACATCGCCCAGGGAAGGGATGCTGTTTCCTTCCCAGTCCTCCAGGTTCTGTATCAGCCCGTCCCCCAGAAAAAGGCTTAAATTTTGTGCATAATCCGAGGCAAGGCTTTTCTGCTCATCCGTAAGGGCAAATACCTGGTCGGCAAAATAGGCTTCCCCATTATAGGAAATGGTATAGATCATCCATTTCTCTGATATGGTCGTTTCTTCTCCGGTATCCGGGTCTTCTACTGTTTTTTCCCGTATTTCCTCTGTCCGCTGGTAGGAATAGAGGTGGGATTTCCCCCGGCGCATGACAGCCGCCATGTCAGCAATGGAGATATCCGCAAAGTCCTTTTCCTTCGCCGCACAGTACTGAGAGATAAACAGGTTTGCATTGTATACGGGGCCCAGCTCATAAGGGTTGATGACCTCCATGCCGTCCCCGCCGGAGACAGAAAAATCACGCTCGATCCGGTTCATGACATCCTCCATGCCTTCGCCCAGGATGGTGCTGATGGTGTAGGTGATGGTATTGGCATTTTCCACAAGGGCATTTTCACTGTTCAGGATGGGTGTTTCCGGGTCCGCAGGGGAAAATGCGGAGGAAAAGCCGTCAAAGAGCAGCCCGGGGAGCATGAGCACGAACAGCACCGGGAGCAGCAACAGTACAGCGGCTGCCGCTGCGAACTTTCCAACGGCTTTCCGTCCTTCCCATAATGCCCCGGCTGCCGCGCCATAGGGACCGCCTGCAGCGGCACCCTTTGCAGCCCCGGATACCGCCTTTCCCACTTTTACGGCGCCTCTGGCAAGGTGTGCCGCAGAAGCTCCGGTTTCAAGGGCCTCATTCAGTCCGTTTTTCTGTTGTTCTGCCATTTATAACCTGTCCTTTCTCTTCGGTGCCGGAGGCATCTTTTTCACGATGGATTCCTGATAAGCGATGGAACCGTCAGCCGCCATGTAGGGCGATTTCTCCACGGCGTCCTGTGCATACTGCTTATACCAGGAAGTGCCGTCCACAGCCTGCACGGTAGTGTATGCCCCTTCCGGCGGGGTATACTGATCCGCATGATACATGCCGAAGGAAATACCCTCCGGGTGTTCTTCAGAGATCTCCGTGCCGGTGATGCGCCCGCCCCCGATCTCTACGCCTGTAAAGGATGGTACATGCTGTGCGCCCTCTTCCAGGGCGGCATAGCCCATGTAGGAACAGAGGGCCTGGGCAGCCTTTTCTCCGGTCATGGAACCCAGGTCTGCCATGTTCCCCGTTGCCACCGTACCGATCACGCTGTTGGCAAAATCGCCGCCTTTCACAACGGAAGATGCATACATGTTTCCGCCGATGCCGGCAGATACGGCGGATGCGAAACCGCCGATCCCGGTCCTGGAAGTCCGCTCACTCTGCTGATTCGTTTCCGTGTGGGCAGTAGCTGTGCGTATGGCGCTGTTTGTGACCTGGCGGCTGACCACCCCGGCAAGGCCGCCTGCCATGAACCCGCCCGGACTTCCGGGTGAGCCGGAGCCTGTGTTCACATGGGAGGAGCTGCTGTGGCCGCCGCCGAAATGCTGGCGGGAAAAGTTCCGGACTGCGCCTACACCCCTTGCGGCGATCATGGCTTCCGCGATCATGGAACCACCCGTATGCCCTACGTTGACGCCTATGCTGGACATGAAAGAGTCAATCTTTTGGGACACCTTTAAAAATGCGATGGCACACAGGAACCATACCAGGACATTACCCGATACTGCCTCCCGGCCTGCCGCATCCACCTGGGCCTGGGCATCGCTCTCCGAAAAGGCAAAGGCCGTCTGGCAGGACAGGCAGAGGATGAGCACGGTCAGAAAAGCCATCGTCAATATTTTTTTATATCTTTTCATGGTTATCATCTTTCCTTTCTATTTCAGTTCCGCATGTTTTTTCACAGTGAAAGCGGGTTCGCAATAAAAGCCCCGACCATGCTCGTGAACAGGCGCAGGCACCAGGCATTCATGAGCAGGAGAAAGACCTGCCCGCCGAACATCCGGCACCAGGATTTGAAAATGTTAGAGGTGGACTGGGAGGCTCCCATGGAAAAAGCCACGGGTGCCGTGTAGACCAGCACCCCCAGGAGGACATACCGCTCTGCTGCTTCAAAAAGGAGCTTTAAGTAGTTCCATGCCAGCACCAGCACAACGATCAGGGCGATCAGGGCCACAGCCCCGTTGGCGCAGACGCCGATGATGGCCAGCATCACCGAATTGAAATCGGCAAAGCTTAATGCCGGCAGGTCGGAATCCATGATCCAGTGGTATGGGGTGCCGCCGATCTTTAAGACCGTGTCCACGATGCCGTCCGAGAAGTAGGCCAGCAGGATGAAGAGGACGGAGCGGATGCTCAGGCGCACCGGGTCCTCTGCTTCAATGCCGGCTCCCAGCCCGAAGTTTTTGAACAGCTGCCATATCCAGTTTAAAAGGATGAGGCCGATGGCCAGCGCCACAAAGACTTTATACATGGTCTCCGCAGCAGGAAAGTAGCGGAGAAACACGGTCATGTCGCAGCCCAGCGCCCCCAGGACTGAAGTGGTGATAAGGTCAAGGCCGTGCATCACCTGTTCGGCGATCCATTCCACAATGCCGTCTAAGATACCCATAAATGATCACTCCTTTCCGGTGTCAGCCGTTCCACTTGCCGTCCGCAAAGAACGGGGTGATGTAGGCCATGATGAAGCCAAGCCCGTTTAAGATCGCCCAGGTGATGCAGATACGCTTCAGCCATGCGCGGCTCTCATCCACCGTGCGGCCGGAGCGGGAGAAGTTCATCATCAGCAGGGCAACGGAAGCTGTGACAATAGCGGCAACGGTAGAGATAAGCACGATCTGGTTATAGACATCCTTCATGATCTCCGTGGCTTTTGTCCATACATCTGCGGCATAGGCCGGCTGGGTAAACATCAGGAACATCATGGAACTGAGGAAGGCATAATAAGCTGCCTTTGCGGGGGAGAACCTGGGTTTTGGTTTCTTTCCTGCCGTGGCAGGCGTCTGCAGTTTGTTTTTCAGTCTCAATTTGTGGACCTCCTTTAAATAAGATTTGGATGTGGAAAGAAAGACCATGCCGCAAAAGCGGGCATGGTCTTTTTCCGCCGGGCCGGCAGGTGAGAAAACCGTGAGTTTTGCTGGGAAAGGCGCAAAAAAGGCACCTCTTTTGGAAAGGTGCCATGTCAGCCCGGATTGCTTCTGGATACAGTTTTAAGCATATTTAGTGTAGCATATCCCTATTTACGGCGAAAGAGCAGAACCGTGCCAATTTTGTGCGGGATTGTGCCAATTTTGTGCCAGATATTTTGGAAAACAAAAAATGAAAAATTTTCGATGATCTGCAGAAAAAGAAGATAAGCTCCTTTATTTATATAGCATATGGGTTACATCCGAAATATGGAAGGCTCTTTGTACCTTGACAATTTTATAGCACCATTCAGGAGTTATACAGGCGCAGACGGATAGTGTGCGATGACCATGTGTGAGCCCGCCCTCTGTTTAAAAATTGCATAGCAATACCTGAAATACGCGGCAAATATATTGGCGCAGGAAATGACCTGATTGAGTGTGTACGAATGACACTCCCCTGATTATAAGTAGGAAAAACGCTAATTGCAGTTGAAAAACGGAACATTCGATTCGTATAAGATATATGAAGCGGATTTATATCAAATGCCATACGGATACCATTTCAGCTGCAAAAAACAAAGAGAGGAGGCAGACAATGGCAGCAGATATAGATAATGAAGTGGCAGTTGATCAGCAGGTATACCTGGCAGGCGATATTCAACGTATGCTTGGAATAGGAAAGAGTAAATCTTATACCTTCCTTGAAGAGGTGTATAGGCAGAAGAATCCGCCGTTCAAAGTTCTTAAAATCGGTAAGCTTTTCAGAGTGCCAAAGCGGGGCTTTGATGAGTGGCTGAATGGCGGTCTATAAGTAGTGAGGTGATTTAGTGAAGCAGCCAGCAAAGAAAAACGGAGTTGTTTTTTATGAAGAGACTTCCTGGTTCCACAGAGTAAAGCTGTTGCAGCCGGATGGTTCAGTAAAGTATAGTAAGCGCGGAGGCTTTCAGAGTGAAGAAGAGGCGGAAGCCAGTTATTACCAGTATGAGAAAGAATTCAAGAAAGCTTCCAGAGCCTATCAGTTGTCGGCAAAGCCTAATCCGGATGTGGATTTAAAAGATTATCTGCTGTATTGGTTTGAGGATGTATTTTCCCAGAGGATTGAGAATACAACCCGCATGGTATGCGCATACGTGCTGTATGACTTGATCCTGCCGAATATGCAGCAGAACATAAAATTGCGGTATGCCAATGAGGAGTATTTTGACTCCCTGCTGGCCGTTGTGTCAAAGACATGCGAGTCCGCCGGTAATAAGTCCAGAGAGTTTTTGAACATGGCGATGAAAGAGGCTGTAATACAGGAATATATCAGGGTTAATCCGATACTGGCAACGAAACCATATCCGAGGAAAAAGCCGACGATTATTGTCTTAAACAAAGCAAATGTAAAAAAAATCCTGAAAGCTGCTTACAACAGCGGATGGTATCTGGAGATTCTGCTGGGTCTGTTCTGCGGACTCAGAAAAGGCGAGATTTCAGGCTTGAAATTCGGAGATTTTGATGCTGAAAACAGGACGATCTATATTCAGCGGCAGATTACGTCAAACCCTGTGATTCCAAAGGGGGAAAGAAAAATTCAATCGTATGAGGTTATAGAGAAAGCGCCGAAGACAGATAACAGTTATCGGCTGCTGCGGATACCGGAGGCTGTTGCGGAGGAAATTGAAAAAAGAAAAGTTTTGGTTGAGGCAAATAAACAGCAGTATGGCGAACAGTATTTTGACCACGATTATATCTCGTGCCAGGAAAACGGCCTGCCGCATTCCACCGCCGCCATGAACAGCGCTTTGACAAAATTATGCTCCAGAAACGGCCTGCCCCACATTACAGTTCATGGGCTGAGACATATGTATGCAACAATATTGATAGAGCAGAAAGTTCCTTTGATCAAGATATCTGCTCTGCTGGGACATGCAAGTGTCAATACAACATTTGAATATTATTGTGAGGTCATGGATGAAAATGAGCAGATCATTACTTTTATGAATCATACTTTTGTTCCGGAAGGGAGTGTGTCTGCATGTTAGATCTGAGTTTGAAAAATTATGTCGATTGGAGAGTGGCACAGGTAATGCCTGTGCGCTCCGGCTTCGGCTACAGGGTATTTTTGAAATATCCGGACGGAAGCGAAAAACCACAGCAGAAGTCCGGATTCAAAACAGAGAAGGAGGCGAATAAGGCAAGAGAGAAGACGATCGCAGAATTATATAATGGTACGTTTGTTGTGTACACAAAGGTTAGTGTTGCTGATTTTATGATATTCTGGCTTGAAACGGATCTGAAAAAGCGTACTGAAAGCCATGAAACTTATTATAATTATTGTGGGACAGTAAAGAACCATATCATACCTGTTCTGGGCAGGAAGAAAATGACGGATGTTACCCGCGGAGACATTCAAAAATTGTTTAATACCAAGGCAGAGTATTCGAGGCCGGTAGCAGAGCTGGTAAAAACAATCATGAATGTCTCTTTTCGTTATGCGGTAACGAACAAAGTGATCCAGGCCAGCCCGGTGGAGGGGATAGGACTTCCCAAAGCGGAAAAGCCGCAGCAGAAATCAGGTTTCAGAACCCGGAATATCAACACGCAGAAAACACTGACGATGGAGCAGATACAGATTTTACTGGAAAAAAGCAGAGATACCCCGATCCACATGCAGGTACTGTTTAATGTGCTTATGGGGCTCCGCAGATCCGAGATCAATGGTGTCAAATATTCGGACGTTGATTATATCAACCGTACCTTAAAAGTGGAACGGCAGTTAGGGAGAGTACATAACGCAGCAAAAGAAGACTTTGCTCCAAAAACTTTTACGAAACAGGAGGTAGGATTAAAGACAAAATCCAGTTACAGAGAAATTCCGATTCCTGATTACGTCTTTGAGGCAATCTTAAAGGAACGTCGGGTGTATGAGAAAAACAGGAATCGCAGAAAGAGAGAATTTCAGGATCTGGACTATATCTGTTGTTCCACCCTTGGCAGGGCAAGGAGCAAAGGATTTCATTGCCAGTATTATAAGCGGCTTCTTTCAGAAAACGGCCTGCCGGATATTCGCTGGCATGATCTTCGCAGCACCTATTGTACGCTCCTGCTGAAGGAGGCATTCAATCCAAAGGCGGTATCAAAGCTCATGGGACATGCCAAAGAACTGATAACAATGGATGTTTATGCTGATAATAAAGGTATCATAGCAGACGGCGTACCGGAAATGGAAGAGTATATGAGAGAAGTATTACCGAACCTGGAAGAGGCGGAGATTTTAAAAAAGGAACTGCTGGATATCGTGCTGGATGTAACAGAATTTCTTCCGAACACAGGATGAAAAAGAACAAAAGTTCGATTTCATATCTATACAAATTTTATAGTTTGTGATATGATAAAAAAGTTCTTTCCGTACTGTTTAGTCCGTATGGAATTACAGAGGTACACTGAGTAGCAAAAAAGGCAAATTGTGAACAGAATTCGTCGTGGGCCTGTTTTGCGTTAGTTTGAGAAAATGCCACGACGAAAATAAAATGTTCCACGACGAATTTTTGTCCGAGAGACGTCTTTTTTTACTATGAAATCAGAGGTGAGCATTTGTGCAAAATGAACAAAAAATCTTCAAACTTCACTCGGAATACGCCCCTACCGGGGACCAGCCGCAGGCCATAAAAGACCTGGTCAAAGGGTTTCAGGAAGGCAATCAATTCCAGACTTTACTGGGGGTTACGGGTTCCGGCAAGACCTTTACCATGGCAAATGTGATCGCTGAGCTGAACAAGCCGACTTTGGTAATAGCGCACAATAAGACATTGGCGGCTCAGCTCTATGGTGAGTTCAAAGAGTATTTTCCGAGTAACGCAGTGGAATATTTTGTATCCTATTACGATTACTACCAGCCGGAGGCCTACGTGCCCTCCTCCGACACCTACATCGCCAAGGACTCCTCCATCAACGACGAGATAGAGAAGCTCCGTCTTTCCGCCACGGTCTCCCTGACAGAGCGCAGGGACGTGGTGGTGGTGGCCAGCGTGTCCTGCATCTACGGCCTGGGCAGCCCGGAGGAATATCAGGGCATGGTGGTCTCCCTGCGCCCCGGGATGGTGAAGGACCGCGACCAGGTGCTGCGGGAACTGGTGGACATCCAGTACACCCGCAATGACATGGACATGCACAGAGGATGCTTCAGGGTCCGTGGGGACGTCATAGAGGTGTACCCGGCCCAGGGCGGGGACTATTTCATCCGGATTGAGTTCTTCGGGGACGAAATCGACCGCATCGCCGAGGTGGAGCCCCTCTCCGGCAGGGTGCACGCGGCGCTGAGCCACATCGCCATCTTCCCGGCCTCCCACTATGTGGTCTCCATGGACAAGATAAAGGCGGCCTGTGGGAATATCGAGAGAGAAATGGAAGAGAGGGTACGCTTTTTCCAGGGGGAGGACAAGCTGATCGAGGCCCAGCGCATCGCGGAGAGGACGAATTTCGATATTGAAATGCTGCGGGAGACAGGCTTCTGCTCCGGCATCGAGAACTACTCCAGACATTTGAACGGAATGCCGGAGGGAGCGCCGCCGCTGACGCTGATGGACTTCTTCCCGGAGGATTTCCTGATCATCATCGACGAGTCCCATATGACCATCCCTCAGATTCGGGGGATGTATGCCGGCGACAGGTCCAGAAAGCAGACTCTGGTGGACTATGGCTTCCGCCTGCCTTCGGCGCTGGACAACAGGCCTCTGAATTTTGAGGAATTCGAGACCCACATCGACCAGATGATGTTCGTCTCGGCCACTCCTTCGGACTATGAGGAAGCCCATGAGCTGATGCGCACGGAGCAGATTATCCGGCCCACCGGGCTGCTGGATCCGGAAGTGGATGTGCGGCCTGTGGAGGGGCAGATTGACGATCTTGTAGGCGAAATCAATAAAGTGACGGAAAAGCAGGGAAAAGTGCTGGTGACGACCCTGACGAAGCGGATGGCAGAGGATTTGACGGACTACATGAAGGATGTAGGAATACGGGTCAAATATCTGCACTCGGACATCGACACTCTGGAACGGGCGGAAATCATCCGGGATATGCGCCTGGATGTATTCGATGTGCTGGTGGGCATCAACCTGCTGCGGGAGGGCCTGGACATTCCGGAAATCTGTCTGGTGGCTATTCTGGACGCGGACAAGGAGGGATTTTTGCGCAGCAGCACTTCCCTGATACAGACCATCGGCCGGGCGGCGCGGAATGCGGACGGACACGTGGTCATGTATGCGGATATCATCACGGATTCCATGCGGATGGCGTTAGACGAGACTAACCGCCGCCGCGAGATTCAGATGAAGTACAATAAGGAGCACAATATCACCCCGACGACCATAAAGAAATCTGTCCGTGACCTGATTGCCATCTCCAAGGTAATCGCCAAAGAGGAAGTTCGCTTCGAGAAAGATCCCGAGTCCATGAGCCGCAAGGAACTGGAGAAGCTTATCGCGGATGTGCAGAAGAAGATGCAGAAGGCTGCCGCGGATTTGAACTTCGAGGCCGCCGCGGAGCTTCGGGATAAGATGATTGAATTAAAGAAATCTCTTCAGGAGTTCAGTGACAAGACAGATGAGTAAAGCGCGAAAACGGACGATGGAAAGGGAAAAGAGCGGGATGGAGATGGGAAAACATGTGATTGGCTTTATGTATATACTGATGGGAGCCTTGTTTCTGCCGGTTCTTTTTTGTGTGGTTTTTATTGGAAATCATATGGACTATAGTGAAATATATAAAGTGAATGCCCTGTTGCCGAACTACATTTTCGCTATGATTGCCCTGGCAGGCTTTGTGTTCATTTTCCTGGTTGCGTGGGCATGCAGAAAGATACGCCTGACCCATAAGGCTCATTTGGGCCTGGACGGACTCCTGGCAATTCTCTTTTTGCTGCTGTTTCTGGTGAACGTTCGGATTGCCAGAGAGATTGCGTTCTATTTCCACTGGGATGTCATGGTGGTCACCTCCCATGCCGTGGAAGTCGCGGAAGGGAATCCTCTCGGCTATTCGGTTTATTTTTCCATGTATACGAATAACATCCCCATCCTTTATATTTTGAAGGAGATTTATTCAAAGGCTGTGGCAAATGCGAACTATCCATATCCAAGCAGTTTCCTGTGGATAGAGGTGAACTGTGCGCTGATATCCCTGGGTGGCTTTTTCAGTTGCCTTACAGTGAAAAAACTGACCAATGGCCTTATTCCGACATTGACCGCGTTCTTGCTGTATTTGGCGCTGGGGGGGATAACGCCATGGAAGATAGCGCCTTATACGGATGTCTTTGGCATTGTTTTCCCCATTGCATGCATTTATTTTTACCTGTGTTACAGGGAAACGGAAAAATCCGTCCGGAAGTATCTGTCAGTGACTGCCGCGCTTATGGCTGGAATGCTGGGTGGACTGGTCAAGCCCAGCGGATATATTGTGGTGATTGCGATTCTGATGGCAGAGTTGGTGAGCTGGCTGGCGGGAGACCGGAAGAGATGGCATTATATTTTGGCAGAGGCAGGACTAGTGGCGGCTCTGTTTTTGGCAAAGGGAGCCTGCATGGACTATATGATGAAAGACATGGGGCTGGATTTCAACCCGGAGTTAGAGGCCAGCTGGCAGCATTATTTTCATATGGGGCAGAATGGGGAAACCACAGGAACCTACAGTTCTGATGACGAGAGCATATTCGGCGAATTCCAGAACAGCAGGGAGGATAGGGATAAAGCGGCGTTTGAAAGGGCTGTCGGACGGGTGAAGGACCGCGGCTTTTTAGGAAATATCTATTTTTGGCTGAAGAAAATGGTCATGGTTTTCAATGACGGAACCTTTGGATGGCAATGCAACTGGATTCATGAGCATTATTCCCCGGACCTGGCCAGCAATGACGAATGCATGGAGCTGCTCAGGAATATTTTTTGGCCCCAAAGCCTGTACTCAGGGAAATTTAATGCATTTTGCCAGTTTGCCTGGATATTCTGTATGCTGGGGACTGCCGGCATCTGTTTTTCTCCCAAAGAGCAGAGGGAAAAATATGTAATCCTTGTGCTGGCTTTTCTGGGAATCTTTTGCTACCAGCTGCTGTTTGAGGCGAAACCGAGATATCTGCTAATGTTTTTGCCGCTGCTGTGCGCTGTTTCCGCATGCGGAATGTGGCAGGGGGGATGTCGGATTCATGGCTTGGTATGTAAATGGAGTTTCAGACAACATACACGCCGGAGCTTAGGCGAAAGAAATCCATTCAGGAGCCTGGGGATAGGACAGAGGGATAAGGCAGGAAGAGGATTTCTGGAAAGGGGGACGCGGCAATGAAGACGGGAAAATCTTTGACTCGCTTTTTCTATCTGCTGATGGGAGCCTTATTTCTCCCGGTTTTCTTTTGTGTGGTTTTCATCGGAAATCACATGGATTATAACGAAGATAACAAGTTGAATGCCCTGTTGCCGAATTATGTGTTCGTTGTCATCGCCCTGATAGGATTCGGGTGTATCTGCCTGCTTGCATGGGCAGTCAGAAAGATACGTGTTACCCATAAAGTCGATTTGACCGCGGATGGGCTTTTGATACTCCTGTTTATCTTGCTGTATTTCGTGAATGTCCGGATTGCCAGGGAGATCGCTTTCAAATTTCCCTGGGACATTAAGGCAGTCACCACAAGTGCGGAATCTGTCGCAAGGGGGACTCCTCTCGGATATTTCACCTATTTTTCCATGTATACAAATAACATCCCCATACTTTACATTTTGAAGGAAATTTACATCAAGGCCGGGGAAATTGCGAATTATCCATATATAGACGAATTTCTGTGGATTCAGGTGAACTGTGCCTTGATATCCATAGGAGGTTTCTTTAGCTGTCTTACAGTTAAAAAGCTGACGCAAAAGCTGATGCCCGCATTCGTCGCCTTTTTCTTATACCTGGCTTTGGCTGGGATGACGCCATGGAAAATAGCGCCTTATACAGACACCTATGGGATTGTGTTCCCTGTTATGTGCATCTATTTTTATGTCTGCTACAGGGAACAGAAAAAGCCTGTCCTGAAGTGCCTGTGGGCCGCCCTTGCCATGGTCAGCGGAATGGCGGGAGGGTTTATCAAGCCGAGCATCTATATTGTAGTGATGGCTGTCCTGGCGGCGGAACTGGCGGGATGGCTGGCAGGGGATTGGAAGAGATGGCGTTATATCCTGGCGGAGATCGGGCTTGCCGCGGCCTTGTTTTTTGCCAAGGGAGCCTGCATGGACTATCTGATAAAGGATGTGGGGCTGGACTTCAATCCGGAGATAGCGGCCAGCTGGCAGAATTATTTTTATATGGGACTGAATGAGGAAAAGACAGGGAGCTATTATGCGGAAGACGTGGCTATGTATGGCGAATTCCAGTACAGCGGGGAGGAAAGGAAAGAGGCGGCACTTGAAAGGGCCATCGGGCGAATGGAGGAAAGAGGCTTCTGGGGGAACCTATATTTCTGGCTGAGAAAAATGGTCATGGTTTTCAACGATGGGACATTCGGATGGCAGTGCGAGGTATGGATTGATGCGCATTATCCGTCCAATTTGGCCAGTAACGATGGTTTCATGGAGCTGTCAAGGAATATATTCTGGCCCAGCAGTCGTTATGCGGGGAGATTCAATGCATTTTGCCAGCTTGCCTGGGTGTTCTGTCTGTTGGGAATTTCCGGCATCTGCTTTTGCCGAAAGAAGCAGGGAGAGAAATATACGATTCTTGTAGTGGGTTTTCTGGGGATTTTCTGCTATCAGATGCTGTTTGAGGCAAGGGCAAGGTATCTGCTCGTGTTCCTGCCGCTGCTGATCGTGATTTCAATCTGTGGGATGTGGCAGTATGTGGACAGGATTCATGCATGGATGGAGAAGAGGACAGCTGAAAAGGCAAAAAATAAACAGGAAGAAGAGGAAGCCTTGGGCTTGACTATGGAGAGGAATGGAGAAAATGGAAGAAATCAAGAAAATGCGCCCCAGAGAGTACATCAGGATAAGGGGGGCGAACGAGCATAATCTGAAAAATATCGATGTAGATATCCCCAGGAACGAACTGGTAGTTCTGACAGGAATGTCAGGTTCCGGCAAGTCCTCCCTGGCTTTCGACACCATCTATGCCGAGGGACAGCGCCGCTATATGGAATCCCTGTCCTCCTACGCCAGGCAGTTCCTGGGTCAGATGGAGAAACCCAATGTGGAGAAGATCGAGGGCCTGTCCCCCGCCATCTCCATAGACCAGAAATCCACCAACCGCAACCCTCGCTCCACCGTGGGTACCGTGACGGAGATCTACGACTATTTCCGTCTTCTCTATGCCAGAATCGGCATTCCCCACTGCCCGAACTGCGGCAGGGAGATATCCAGGCAGACCGTGGACCAGATGGTGGACCAGATTATGGCGCTGCCGGAGGGTACGAAGCTGCAGCTGCTGGCGCCGGTGGTGAGAGGCCGCAAAGGGCGGCATGAAAAGGTGCTGGACCGGGCCAGGAAGAGCGGCTATGTGCGGGTGCGCATAGACGGCAGCCTCTACGAGCTCACGGAGGAAATCTCCCTGGAGAAGAACATCAAGCACAGCATCGAGATCGTAGTGGACCGCCTGGCGGTAAAGCCCGGCATAGAGCGCCGTCTGGCAGACTCCATCGAGAATGTGCTGAACCTGGCGGAGAATCTGCTGGTGGTGGACGTCATAGGCGGGGAGCCCATGACTTTCAGCCAGAGCTTTTCCTGCCCGGACTGCGGCATTGGCATCAGCGAGATTGAACCCAGAAGCTTTTCCTTTAACAATCCGTTTGGGGCCTGCCCGGAGTGTACCGGTTTGGGCTACAAGATGGAATTCGACGAGAGTTTGATGATTCCCGACAAGCGCCTGAGCATCAACGAAGGGGCTATCGCGGTCACGGGCTGGCAGTCCTGCACGGACAAATCCAGCTTTACCAACGCCATTCTCCAGGCCATGTGCAAAGAATACCGTTTTGACCTGGACACGCCCTTTGAAAAATATCCGGATCGGGTAAAGCAGCTTATCCTTTACGGCACCGACGGGAAAGAGGTGGAGGTGCACTATCAGGGACAGCGCGGCCGCGGCGTCTATCCCGTGGCGTTCGAGGGGCTGGTCCGCAATGTGGAGCGGAAGTACAGGGAGACGTTTTCCGAGACCATGAAGCAGGAGTACGAGTCTTTCATGCGCGTCACGCCATGCAGGGAATGCAAAGGGATGCGCCTGAAGAAAGAGGCCCTGGCGGTTACGGTTTGTGATAAAAATATATATGATATAACGTCTGAATCCATACTGGAACTCAACGCTTTCCTGAAAGACATGCAGCTCACCAGCCAGCAGCAGCTCATCGGAAAACAGCTGCTGAAGGAAATCCGGGCCAGGGTGGGCTTTCTGGTGGATGTAGGGCTGGAATACCTCTCTCTGTCCAGGGGCACCGCCACCCTTTCCGGCGGGGAAGCCCAGCGCATCCGTCTGGCCACCCAGATCGGTTCCGGTCTGGTAGGGGTCTGCTATATCCTGGACGAGCCCAGCATCGGCCTGCATCAGCGGGACAATGACAAGCTGCTGCGGACCCTGAAGAATCTGCGGAATCTGGGCAATACCATGATCGTGGTGGAGCATGACGAGGACACCATGCTGGAAGCGGATTATGTGGTGGACATCGGCCCCGGCGCGGGCTTCCACGGAGGCCGGGTGGTGGCCTGCGGCACCGCGGAGGAGATTATGAAAGTGCCGGAATCCATCACGGGAAAGTACCTCAGCGGCGAACTGCAGATTCCCATCCCCGCGCAGCGCCGGGAACCTACCGGCTTTCTGAAAGTGCTGGGGGCCGGGGAGAACAATCTGAAGAATGTGGATGTGGAGTTCCCGCTGGGAATCATGACCTGTGTCACCGGCGTGTCCGGGTCGGGGAAAAGTTCTCTTGTAAACGAGATACTGTACAAGCGCCTGGCCAGAGATCTGAACCGGGCCAGATGCATCCCCGGGAAGCACAGGGATATCCAGGGACTGGAGCGGCTGGACAAGGTCATCGCCATCGACCAGTCTCCCATCGGCCGCACGCCCCGCTCCAATCCGGCTACGTACACGGGGGTCTTCGACCAGATCAGAGATCTGTTCGCCTCCACGGCGGATGCCAAGGCCAAAGGCTACGGCAAGGGGCGGTTCAGTTTCAATGTGAAAGGCGGACGCTGTGAAGCCTGCGGCGGGGACGGCATCATCAAGATAGAGATGCATTTCCTGCCGGATGTCTATGTGCCCTGCGAGGTCTGCGGCGGCAAGCGTTACAACCGGGAGACGCTGGATGTGAAGTACAAGGGAAAGAACATCTTCGATGTGCTGGACATGACGGTGGAGGAGGCCTGCGGATTCTTCGAGAACCTTCCGGCCATCCGGCGCAAGATTGAGACTCTGTACGATGTGGGGCTTTCCTATGTGAAGCTGGGACAGCCCTCCACGACCCTCTCCGGCGGGGAGGCCCAGCGCATCAAGCTGGCTACGGAGCTGTCCAGGCGCAGCACGGGCAAGACTATCTACATTCTGGATGAGCCCACCACGGGCCTGCATTTTGCGGATGTGCACAAACTGGTGGACATCCTCCACAGGCTCACGGACGGCGGCAATACGGTAGTGGTCATCGAGCACAATCTGGACGTCATCAAGACCGCGGACTACATTATCGACATGGGCCCCGAGGGCGGGGACAGGGGCGGCACAGTGATTGCCCGGGGCACTCCGGAGGAGATTGCGGAGGAGAAGCAGTCCTACACCGGCTTTTATGTTAAAAAGATGCTGGCCAGGGGCAGGGCAAACATTGGAAAAAGAAAAAAGTGAAAAAAACTAAAGAAGAAGAGCTGTTCTGCCGAAATGTTTATAGAATACCGTGCCCAGCTGCATACATTTTTTAAAATTTTTATAAACCCCTATGAAAATGGTTTTTTTTCGGTTATAATACAAGATGTATGGCTTTGTTTCGGAATCAGGAATTCATTGGAAGATAGAAAGGGGCATTAGTATGCAGTGTACGGATATTGGAATCGATTTGGGTACAGCCAGCATTTTAGTATACATCAGGGGAAAGGGTGTCGTGCTCAAGGAGCCCTCTGTGGTGGCCTTTGACAGAGATACCCAGAAAATCAAGGCAATCGGTGAGGACGCCAGGCTGATGCTGGGCAGGACTCCCGGCAACATCGTGGCGGTGAGACCCCTGCGCCAGGGTGTTATCTCCGATTACTCAGTGACGGAGAAGATGATGAAGTACTTCATCCAGAAAGCGCTGGGCAGAAGGTCTTTCAGGAAGCCCCGCATCGCGGTGTGCGTTCCCAGCGGCGTCACAGAGGTGGAGAAGAAGGCCGTGGAAGATGCCACTTATCAGGCGGGTGCCAGAGACGTAGACATCATAGAGGAGCCCATAGCGGCTGCAATCGGCGCGGGCATAGATATTTCCAAGCCCTGCGGGAATATGATTGTGGATATCGGCGGCGGCACTTCTGACATTGCTGTCATTTCTCTGGGAGGCACTGTGGTCAGCGCGTCCATCAAGGTGGCAGGCGATGATTTTGACGAGGCGATTGTGCGCTATATGCGCAAAAAGCATAATCTGTTGATTGGTGAGAGGACTGCGGAGGATTTGAAAATCAAGATTGGCTCCGCGTACAAGCGGCCCGAAGTAGATTACATGGATGTAAGGGGCCGCAATCTGGTGACCGGTCTGCCCAAGACCGTGAAAGTATCCTCCGAAGAGACGGAGGAGGCTCTCCGGGAGACCACATCCCAGGTGGTGGAGACCATCCACAGCGTGTTGGAGAAGACTCCCCCGGAGCTTGCGGCGGATATCGCTGACAGAGGGATTGTGCTGACGGGAGGCGGAAGCCTTCTGCGGGGGCTGGAGGAACTGATTTCCTCCAAGACAGGCATCAATACCATCACTGCCGAGGACCCTATGACGGCAGTGGCCATCGGAACCGGAAAATATGTGGAGTTCCTCTCAGGCTACAATGAGAGATAGTTTTTGGGAATCAGGAGGCAACAAGACAAATGCTAAAAGGATTATATACCGCTTACACCGCCATGGTCAACGAGCAGCACAGGCTCGACACCATGACCAATAATCTGGCTAACGCGTCCACAGTGGGATTTAAGAAAGAGGGGGCTACCAGCGAGAGTTTCAAGGATGTGCTGACTGTGAAGATTAAGGATGCTTCTGCAGGGCATGTGGGGCCTGAGCTTATCGGCAGGAACAATCCCGGCGTGAAAATCGGGGAGAACTATACGGATTATACCCAGGGCTCTTTCCGCATCACGGACAATACCTATGATTTGGCGTTGTCAGGAGACGGCTTTTTCGCCATCGAGTTCACCAACAAGGCGGGAGAGACTTCCACCATGTATACCCGGGCCGGTCAGTTCACCCTGAACAGGGAGGGCTATCTGGTGACGGAGGACGGCGATTATGTGCTGGACAATCAAAGCCGGAGGATACGGCTGAATACCTTGCTGGATTCAAAGATTGACGAAAACGGGACCATTTATCAGAATGACGTTGCCGTGGCCAGAATCGGACTCACTGACTTTGAGGATTATGATTATCTGGAAAAATACGGGGAGACCTATTACAGGCCCATAGAGGGAGCAAGGACCACGCAGGCCAACGCGGAGATTAACTCAGGCTACCTGGAGATGTCCAATGTGCAGGTGGTATCGGAAATGGTGAACCTGATTGCCATCACCCGGAATTATGAGAGCAGTCAGAAGATTATCCAGACCTATGACGGTTCGCTGGAAATCGCGGCGACTCAGCTGGGCAGGGTTTAATGTAGCGGAAAACCGAGGAAGAGGACGGAATAAGAGAGCTGATTAAATCAGCCGGAGGACGGAAAGGAAGGAATCGGCATTATGGTACGTAGTTTATGGACAGCGGCAACGGGCATGATTGCGCAGCAGACGAATCTTGACACGATCGCGCACAATCTGGCCAATGTAAATACACAGGGTTATAAGACGCAGGTGAATGAATTCAAGACCTTGCTGTATCAGACCCTGCAGACGAAGACCACCACGGCCAACGGCGAGCAGAAGCCCACCAGCGCTCAGGTGGGACTGGGTGTGCGCAATTCCGCCATCACCACCATATTCAGAGAGGGCAACGCATTGGCGTCTGACAGCGACACCGCGTTCATGATAGACGGAAAGGGTTTCTTCGCAGTCCGCGGGGAAGACGGCAATACCTATTATACCCGTAACGGTAATTTCCAGTTCACTCTGGCCACCAACGGCAATATGCTGGCTAACGAGGATGGTCTGCCGGTATTGGACACTAATGGACGGCCTATCATCCTGAATCAGAATTACATAGTCAGCAACATCACGGTGAGCGCTGACGGAGAACTGTGCTATCCGGATGCGAGCAAGAATCCGCAAGGTATGGGCATCCGCATCGCGCTGTTCCAGTTCAATAATCCCAACGGCCTGAACCGTCTGGCGGACAGCCTTTATGAGCAGTCTGCAGCCAGCGGCCAGCCTATCAATGAAGCGACCAACACAGCGGTGGAGAAGAGCAAGGTAATCCAGGGTTATCTGGAAGGTTCCAACGTGCAGGTTGTGGATGAGATGGTGAACATGATTGTGGCACAGCGTTCCTATGAATTGAACTCCAAAGCCATCACCGCATCTGACGAGATGCTGCAGCAGGCCAATAACCTGCGCAGATAAGCATAAAGCATAAGGGAGAGAAAAATGGATTTCAGCAATATAACAGCAATGTACAGCGACACATATGCCAATGCGGCTAACCAGAGAGCGGCGAAACTGCAGGATAAGCTCAAGGACGCGGATTATGCGAAAGCTACAGATGCGGAGCTTATGGATGCCTGCAAGCAGTTCGAGGCCTATTTCATCGAGCAGATGTACAAGGGCATGATGAAGACAGTTCCCACCAGTGAGAATACTTCCAATTATACATCTACTATGATGGATTATTACAAGGATCAGATGATTCAGAGCCTGGCGGAGGAGACCACGAATCAGAACGGCGGCCTGGGGCTGGCTCAGATGCTGTATGATCAGATGAAGCGGAACTTCAGCACGACGGAACTTCATCCGGATGCCGGAAAGTCTGAGAACAGCGAGACCGTAGCTGCGGTGGGCGAGGATTCATAATCGTAATCCGGCAGGTTCTGCGGAAAAGTCAGATGTATTGGAATCATGAGATACTATGGAATTGGTCTGTGCCGCTGCAGGCGGCATGGTGGAAAGTAGGATAGACATCAATAGAATTCGTGTTCTGTGGGAAATCTATTGTGAAAAATAAATTCAGGACAAGGCTGCTTGCATGAATAAGCAGCCTTGTTCTGATATATGAGATTGTGGGGAAGCCGGATGGAGACGGTCAAGGGATATGTGGAACATATCATCTTTCAGAATAATGAGAACGGCTATACGGTCATGAATCTGATGACAGAGGGCAGTGAGATTATCTGTGTGGGTATGGGAAAGGGCCTGACCCAGGGAGAGAATATCGCTGTCCAGGGAGAATATGTGGACCATCCGGTCTATGGGACCCAGCTGAAGATGGCCAGTTTCCAGGTGGTGGTGCCCAAGGACAGTATCGGCATGGAGCGGTATCTGGGCTCAGGCGCCATAAAGGGAGTGGGGCCTGCGCTGGCGGCCAGAATCGTGAGGCAGTTCGGAGACGACACTTTCCGGATCATCGAGGAGGAGCCGGAGCGACTGGCGGAAATCCGGGGCGTCAGCGAGCGGAAAGCCCGGGACATCGCCGTGCAGATGGAGGAAAAGCGGGATCTGCGGGACGCGCTGGTCTTTCTGCAGCAGTACGGCATCTCCAATGCGCTGGCCGTGAAAATATACGAGACTTACGGAGCGAATCTCTATGGCGTCATGAAAGAGAACCCCTACCGCCTGGCAGAGGACATTCATGGAATCGGCTTTCGGCTGGCGGACGAACTGGCGGAAAAAATCGGCATCCACACAGATTCGGACTATCGCATCCGGAGCGGTATCTTTTATACGCTGCTTCAGACCGTGGGGGAGGGACATTGCTATTTTCCCATGGAAAGCCTGCTGGAGAGAGCCGGGAAGCTGCTGGGGGTGGCGAAAGAGCATATACGTCCCCAGCTGGACAATCTGATGATGGATAAGAAACTGGTGATAAAGGGAGACAATGTCTTTTCCTCTTCTTATTATTACGCGGAGCTCAACTGTGCCCGGATGCTGGAGGAACTGAACATATGGATGCGGCCCGGGGATTCGGAAAGTCCGGCGGAGTCCGGAACGGAACCGCCCGGGAGAGAAAACGGAGGCACTGGCCTGGATCCGGAAGTGGCAGAGCATCTGAAAAAGCTGGCAAAGAGCCTGCACATGGAATTGGACGAGCTGCAGCTTCGCGCGGTGACAGAGGCGATTCACAACGGCCTGTTCATCCTGTCCGGCGGCCCCGGCACAGGCAAGACCACCACCATCAACATGATGATCCGCTATTTTGAGGCGGAGGGCCTGGACATTTTCCTGGCGGCTCCCACGGGCCGCGCGGCCAAGCGCATGACGGAGGCCACGGGCTTCGAGGCCCGGACGATTCACCGCATGCTGGAACTGAACAGCGCGCTGTCGGATGAGGATACGAAAAAAGTAAGATTCGAGAGAAATGAAGAGAACCCGCTGGAAGCGGATGTGATCATCATAGACGAAATGTCCATGGTGGACATTCAGCTGTTCCAGGCGCTGCTAAAGGCGGTTGCCCCGGGAACCAGACTGGTGCTGGTAGGGGATGTGAACCAGCTGCCCAGCGTGGGGCCGGGACAGGTGCTGCGCGATCTCATAGCCAGCAGATGCTTTCCGATGGTGGAGCTGAAGAAAATCTTCCGGCAGGCGGAGGAGAGCGATATCATCGTGAATGCCCACCGAATCAATCGCGGGGAGCAGATCGCCCTGGACAATAAGTCCAAAGACTTCTTCCTGCTGGAAAGAAATGACATAAATGTCATATATAAGCATATGATACAATTGATACAGGAAAAGATGCCCCGGTATGTGAAAGCTACGCCTTTTGACATACAGGTGCTCACTCCCATGCGGAAAGGCCCTCTGGGCTGCGAGACGCTCAACGGCATCCTGCAGAGATACCTGAATCCGTCGGATGGGCGGAAGAAGGAGCACATGAGCGGAGCCGGCATCTACCGCGAGGGAGACAAGGTGATGCAGATCCGGAACAATTACCAGCTGGAATGGGAAATCGTCAGCAAGTACGGCATCCCTGTGGATCGGGGCACGGGAGTCTTCAACGGGGACATGGGCAGAATCGTGGAGATTCAGGAAAATGCCTCCTGCCTGGTAGTGGAGTACGATGAGCAGAGGCGGGTCACCTATCCTTTCTCCCTGCTGGAAGAGCTGGAACTGTCCTATGCCATCACCATCCACAAATCCCAGGGAAGCGAATATCCGGCGGTAGTCATGCCGCTTCTGAGCGGCCCCCGGATGCTGTTCAACCGAAATCTGCTGTATACGGCAATCACCAGGGCCAAAAGCTGCGTCACTATCCTGGGCAGCAGCGCCACTGTGCGGGGCATGATAGACAATGTCAGCGAAAACCGCAGGTATACGGCGCTGGCGGCGAGGATAAGGGAGCAATACGAAAACGCTCCCGGCTAGAAAATGCCTCAGGAAAAAACGCAAAAGGGCGGCGTTTTTTTCCAATATATTTTATAATATCTATAAACTGGAAAAGATAAGTCGGAGAAGGTTCCCGGAACAGGAGGATTCGAGGAACCATGACAAGGAGAACGGAAAAAGCGACAGAGCTACAAAAGCGGGCCATTGCAAGGATGAGACCGAGGGCGGCGGCAAAAGCCTGGGAGGGCGTGCTGCAGCTCCTCTATCCGCTCCGCTGCCCGGCCTGCGACGGCATCGTGACGCCGGCGGGAGAGAAAATCTGCCTGGAATGCCTGGGCAGGCTGCGGCTCCTGACGCCGCCCTGGTGCATGAAATGCGGGAAAAAGCTGGCGGAAGAAGGAGAGTTCTGCGCTGACTGCAGGCGGAAAAGCCATGTGTTTGACAGAGGCAGGGCGCTGTATTCCTACGAGAGCGCTGCAGCCTCTGTCTATCGGTTCAAATACGGCGGCAGACGGGAGTACTCGGATTTTTATGGGGAGCAGCTGACAGAGTATCTGGGGGATTTCATCCGGAGCGTCCGGCCGGATGCCCTTATCCCCATCCCCCTGCACCGGAAAAGGATGGCTGCACGGGGATATAATCAGGCGCAGCTGCTGGCGGAAGCCGTGGAAAAGCGCATGGGGATACCTGTATACAGGGATTTTCTGCTCAGAGTGAAAAATACCGCGCCCCTGAAATATGAAAATCCGAAAGAACGGCAAAATAATTTGAAAAGGGCTTTTAATATAGCGCGAAATGATGTAAAATTAAAGAGAGTGGTAGTTGTGGATGACATCTATACTACCGGCAGCACCATGGACGAAGCGGCAGGGGTTCTGAAAGCGTCCGGCGTTGAGGTGGTCTGTTTCATTGCTTTGGCAAGCGGCGCAGGTATTTGAAATAAGAATAGTGCATAAAGGCACAGAGGAGAATACTATGAATGTGAGAAATTGCAGAAGCTGTGGTTGTATTTTCAATTATGTGGCCGGTCAGGTGATTTGCCCTGCCTGCCGCGACAAGGTGGAGAAGAAGTTCCAGGAAGTGAAAGACTATATCCGGGAGAATAAAGGAGTAGGCATCCAGGAGGTGGCGGAAGCCTGTGATGTGGATGCCGGTCAGATTCGCCAGTGGCTCAGAGAGGAGCGCCTGGAGCTGGCGGAGGGTTCCGCGATGTATCTGAAGTGCGAATCCTGCGGACAGTCCATTCGCAGCGGCAGATTCTGCGACAAGTGCAAGGCGAATATGACCAGGGATCTGCAGGATGCCATCAAGATCAATAAGCCGTTGGATCTGAAGCCTGAAAAGAACCAGGGAGACAGCGCGAAGATGAGGTTTTTGAAATAGGAGGTCTTTCAATGCTCAGTGAAGAACGCATCATCCTGATGACCCGTATGGCTTCCTATGAGAAGGGAGAGGGCAGGGAAAACGTCAAGATAGGAAATTATTTCCGCAGTGACTATATCGCGCTGCAGATTCTCAAGGCTGTAGTCTGCGCAATCATAGCATTCGGGATTATGTTCGGTCTCTATATGTTGTGCAATTTCGAGGATTTTATGGAGAATCTGTACAAGATGGATCTGCTGGCGTTCGCCAAGGATGTACTGACGTATTTTGTCGCCATAGTGGGTGGCTACGCGGTGCTTACGTATAGCGTCTGCACCTGGAGGTATGCCATGGCCAAGAAAAGTCTGAAATGTTATTATCATAATTTAAAAAAGCTGAGTTCCCTTTATAATGAGACGCAGTAGAGGAATCGCAGCTGGAGGTCAGAATGATAGTTTTACTGGAAATGAAGGAAAGGATAAAGCTGATTTACAGCAAATATGAGGCTTTCATCATACCGGTCTTCAAATTTTTGCTTGCCTTTATCGTTTTCAACACACTCAATAGCAGGATGGGCTATATGACGCGGATCGATGATATGACGATTGAGCTGATTACCGCCCTGGCCTGCTCGTTTTTACCGCTCGGGCTGATGGTCCTGATTGCGGCGGTATTCAGCCTGATGCATATGTATGCGCTCTCCATGGAAGTGGCGTTGGTGGGGTTGTGCATGTACCTGATTATGTACCTGCTGTTTTTCCGCTTCAGCCCCAAGGATTCCCTGGTGGTGGTATTGACGCCCCTTTTGTTCGCTTTTAAGATTCCCTATGTGGTTCCGATTGCGGTGGGGCTGTTGTGCGGACCGTCTTCGCTGGTGTCCGTGGGCTGCGGCATAGCCGTGTTCTATCTGCTGCAGACAGTGATTGACAGCGCGCCCAACATCCGGACCATGGGGGATGAGGCAATCCTGGAGAAAGTGCGGATGATGGTGGAGAGCATCGTCGGGAACAAGGCCATGCTGGTGATGATCGCGGCATTTGCGTTCACTGTGCTGGTGGTCTATCTGATTCGCAGGATGTCCGTGGACTATTCCTGGACTATCGCCATGGTGGCGGGAGCCATGATAAATGTGGTCCTGCTTCTGATAGGGGATTTGCTCTATGATGTCAACCTCTCTGTGGGAAGCGTGCTTTTAGGCTCTCTTCTGGCCATAGTGGTGGCCAAGGTGCTGGAGTTCTTCCGTTTCTGTGTGGACTACAGCCGCACGGAGAAAGTGCAGTTTGAGGATGATGAATATTATTATTATGTGAAGGCTGTCCCAAAGATGACAGTCGCCGTGCCCACTAAGACAGTGAAGAGAATCAACTCCCAGCGAGGCGGGGAATCGGAGCCGGGGATGTCCCGGCAGCCGGGCCGGAGCGTTGAGACCCAGAGGACGCCCTCCGACAGGAACGGTTCCAGGGCGGCGCGCCCCCAGGGACGAAGCGGAGCCCGAAAGGGGCAGCGGGGCATGACTATGGGGAATGCCGAGAGGCAGATGGATCCGGATGATAATCTGGAAGAAATATGAAGAGTGGCCCAAACAGGCCCCAAAAGTAAGGTTGGTATGAGATGCAGTGGATTGAGACAGCAAATGAATACCTGAAAAATATCAAAACATACGCGAACACCATTGATTTGTATGATGTGCTGGAAATCCTGATCATAGCCTTTCTGGTATATTCTATCCTGGCGTGGATGAAGACTACCAGATCCTGGAGGGTGCTGCGGGGCCTGGTGGTGATTTTCCTGTTCGTATTGGTAGTGGACCTGATGCAGATGACCACTATCATGTGGATGACCCGGAACGTGCTGGGTTTTGCGGTGACGGCAGTCATCGTGGCCATGCAGCCGGAACTGCGCCAGGCTCTGGAGCAGCTGGGGGAAAAGAATTTCCTGCCATCGTTTTCCAATTCTTCCCGGAAGATGGAGGAGACATTTTCCGAGAAGACGGTAGGTGAAATCGTAAAGGCCTGCGTGGAGATGGGCAAGGTGAAGACCGGTGCCCTAATTGTGGTGGAGAGAAAAGAGTCTTTGAAAGATTACGAGAGGACCGGCATCGAAGTGGACGGAGTTGTGACCAGCCAGCTGCTCATCAATATCTTTGAGCATAATACACCTCTTCATGACGGTGCAGTCATCGTGAGGGGCAACAGGGTGACCTATGCCACCTGCTATCTGCCCCTGTCCGACAATCTGGGCCTGAGCAAGGAGCTGGGCACCAGGCACCGGGCGGGCGTAGGCGTATCGGAAGCGACGGATTCCATGACATTGATCGTATCGGAAGAGACGGGCGGCATCAGCCTGGCTTATGAAGGCGAGCTGCAAAGGCATCTGGGAGCGGAGGAGCTGCGTGACAAAATGCGGCAGATTATGGATTTGAATGGAGAAGAGGATGCAAAAGGCATACACAAACGGAGAGGAAAAAACAGGGCGAAAGGTGAAAAGAAAGATACTGAATAACTTGGGGCTGAAGCTGCTTTCCATCGCGCTTGCCATTGTGTTCTGGTTCCTGGTGGTCATAGCGAACAACCCGAAAGATTCCGTGTCCTTTTCTAATATACAGGTAAACCTGATCAATACGGAACTGCTGGAAAAGGGAAATAAATTCTATGAAGTTCTGGAGAGCTCGGACAGGATCCGGGTCACGGTGGAGGCGCCCAGAAATGTGGTGCAGGAGCTGAACGCGTCCGATATCGTGGCGGAAGCCGATGTGAGCAGGCTGACGGAGGTGAATACCATACCCATCAGCTTCCGGGTGCTGAATGACGATATAGAGATATTGAGTATCACCGGCAGTCGGGACGCCGTGCTGCTGAATGTGGAGGAAAAGGCCAGCAAGTGGGTCAATGTGAGCTGCGACGCCAGGGGAGACGTGGCGGAAGGGTATATCGTTTTCAACACGAAGCTGGATCAGACCCGCATAGAGATCACCGGTCCCCAGTCCGTGGTGGAGAACATCAGGAACGCGGGGATTGAAATCGACGTGACCGGCGCCACCACTAATGTGTCAGGAAACGCGGACATTCATTTCTATGATGCGGAGGGAGAGGTGGTGGACGACTCTGACATCGTGAAGAACGCGGACAGCATGCACGTGGAGGTGCAGGTGCTGGCCACCAAGGAAGTTCCGGTGGAGGCGGCTTTTGCCGGTGCTCCTGAGGAAGGGTATCTTGCTACCGGCGTGGTGGAATGTGAGCCGTCCAGCGTGATGTTGGCCGGGACGGCCTCTGCCCTGGCGGAAATCAGTAAAATCAGCATACCGGAGAAAGAGCTGGACATCACGGGTGAAAGCGGCAATGTGGAAAAGGTCGTCGATATCAGGAAGTATCTGGAAAATGCCAGCCTGGCAGACGGCAGCTTCAACGGAAGGGTGACGGTCACTGTCCATATCGAACCGGTGGTGGAGAGGACGCTGGTGCTTTCCCAGCGAAATATTACTTTGGTCAATCTGCCGGAAGGATATGAATGGGGATTTACGGAAGAGAATGAGACATATAGAGTGAGGATATCCGGTCTGGATGAGGCTATGGCGGCTGTGAACCAGAACACGGTACAGGGTACGATTGATATAGGCGCATGGATGACCGCCGGGAATATGCAGGAACTTACAACAGGAGGATACGAAATTCCGGTAAGCATCGCGCTGCCTGACGGTGTCAGCGCCGAGAATGAGATATCTGTGAGAGTGAATATCGTCAAATTGGAGGATGAATAAGGAATGGCTAGATTGTTTGGGACAGATGGCGTAAGGGGGATTGCCAATGAAGAACTGACTCCTCTGATGGCCATGCAGTTAGGGCAGGCGGGAGCCTGTGTCCTGACCAGGGAAAAAGAGCACAAACCTACCATTATGGTAGGCTGTGATACACGTATTTCCGGTGACATGCTGGCAAATGCGTTGATGGCAGGGGCATGCTCCGTAGGGGCCAACTGCATCTATGTGGGCATCATGCCTACTCCTGCGGTGGCATACCTGACGCAGAAGTACAAAGTGGATGCGGGAGTCGTGATTTCCGCCTCGCACAACCCGGTGGAGTTTAATGGAATCAAGTTCTTTGACGGAAATGGCTACAAGCTGCCCGACGAACTGGAGGACGAAATCGAAAGCCTGATGAAGAACAACATGCCGGGGGTGAAATTCCCTACAGGCACTGCCGTGGGAAAGGTAAAATACCGCACCGATGCCAGGGAGGAGTACATCAATCACGCGATCCAGTCAGTGCCCGTGGCGCTGGACGGGATGAAAATTGTAGTGGACTGTGCGGAGGGGGCTTCCTACTATACTTCAGTGGAGGCTTTAAAAGAGCTGGGAGCCTGCGTGGTCGCGATTCACAACAATCCCGACGGAACCAACATCAACGCCAACTGCGGTTCCACCCATATGGCTGAGCTGCAGGCCAGGGTAGTGTATGAAAAGGCTCAGATCGGACTCGCTTTCGACGGGGACGCGGACAGACTGCTGGCAGTGGATGAAAACGGCGAAATCGTGGACGGCGACCAGATTATGGCCATTGTGGGCAACTATATGCGGGACAACGGGAAGCTGAAAGAGAATACCATCGTGGCTACCATCATGAGCAATCTGGGATTCTTCCTGATGGGGGAAAGGAACGGGCTCACCATAGAGCAGACGAAAGTAGGCGACCGGTATGTGCTGGAGCGTATGAAGGAAATCGGCGCCAGCCTGGGCGGAGAGCAGTCGGGCCATATCATTTTCCTGGATGAGAATACCACCGGTGACGGCCTGCTCAGCGCGCTGCACCTGCTTCAGGTCATGGCGGATACCGGAAAGAGCCTGTCGGAACTGGCGGGCATCATGGAGGTGCTGCCCCAGGCGCTGGTGAACGCCAAGGTGGCCAACCACAAGAAAGAGAAGTACATGGAATATACGGTCATTGCCGAAGCCATCCGGAAACTGGAAAAGACCTTTGCCGGAGAGGGCAGAGTACTGATCAGGCCTTCAGGCACGGAGCCGCTGGTACGCGTCATGATAGAGGGCAAGGATAAGCGGATTATCCGGGAAGAGGCAGAGAAGCTGGCCACGCTGATACAGGATGTGATGTTTTAGAGAAACAGATTGGAGGATAAAAATGGTAAGTCAGAAAGTAGTAATCAAGAATCCTACTGGCTTGCATCTGAGACCGGCAGGGATTTTGTGTAAGGAAGCAATGCAGTTCAAGTCTCTGATCACATTTCAGTTCAGAGGGAGTACGGCCAACGCCAAGAGCGTGCTGAGCGTGCTGGGGGCCTGTGTGAAGAGCGGTGATGAAATCGAATTCTTCTGTGAAGGGGAAGACGAGCAGGAAGCTTTGGACTCGCTGGTGAGGGCTGTGGAAAACGGGTTAGGTGAATAAAAAGGCGCCGCGTATGCGGCGCCTTTTTATCTGAATGTGAAATTGTCATCCTCTTCTATGATGCATATCATGGTCTTTCCCGTATTCAAAATGACTTCGTTCCCATAGTCGTCATAATATCTCGTGGTTCCATAGTCGCCGGTCTTTTCCCATCTGACATGAATGCCCTTTCCGTTTGTGAAGTACCAGCCCTCCCGGGTAGTATCCTGACACTGGAAAGACAGATAACCCTCTCCCAGCTCGTCGTAGCGGATAGACTGTACCAGGATATTCTTGAAAGAAAGCTGGGTTCCGCCTGCGTCCACGTGAGGGCCGTCAGTGCTGCCGGAGAGATGCTGGGAGCGGTAATAGAGGCCGTCCGGCTCATTGAATTCAAAATAGCATCTGGTCAGGGGATAGCAGCCTGACATGTCGATGTAGGTAGCGTTTTTGGCTTCGGTGCCATATTGACTCAGCGTGTTGGGATTCAGCTTGCTGGCAAACCGGAAATGGTTGGACTCTGCCAGGTCCCTGTAGTTCAGGGAATACCCTTTCTGATTGATGACATTGAGCAGACCGGAACCCGTGGCATACCCGTTGTGGGGCGCAGGACGGTCGGAGGAGCGGAAAAACGCGCCGGCATCAGAGTCGAGATTGCCATCGATATACTCCGTGTTGGGAGCGGCAATCAGGTCATTGATGAAGAACGGACCGCCAAAATGAACGATAAAGGCATCCCATTCAAAAGCCCAGTACATATAATATGTGCGCAGACTGCGGACATTTCCGATTTTCTCCAGGTTCTTCCAGTCCTCAAAGACAGCCATCATCCTGGACATGCGGCCTTCCACATTGGCCTCATAGACGACGGAGGCCTTTGACAGGCTGTAATGGGGGATGGCGTTGGCCTCGTTGGGAATCATCACCGCTATGGGGCGGGTATCGGCCACGGCCACATCCACCCATTCGTTGGTCAGGCGGCTGCGCACCATGCCTTCCCTGGGAGGGACGGAATCATCCTCGATCACGATTGAGGGGGAGGCAGGCTGCTGGATATCGGACGGCTGCGATATCTGGGGCGTATCCGGGACCGCAGGCTCGCTGGATTCCGAAACAATCGGATTCGCGGGCGCATCCTCCTGTCCGCAGGCCGCCAGGACTGCAAGCACAGCCAGGAAAAGAATGCTGATTTTTATTTTCTTCATAATGTATTCTCCTATGGTATCTGACTTTACATTATACCACAAAAGATGACGGCAGTCACTTAATTGATGAAAAATTAAGAAATAAACCAGTGATATCCATTATTTTATCTTGCAGATTGCAGAGGAAAAAGGTATACTAAAGCCAAAATACCATGATGGAAGGAAAGATAAAAACCCATGAGCCTGCTGACAGTAATCGTGCCCTGCTACAATGAAGAGGAGAATGTGTCTTTCTTTTATGAAGAGCTTATGAAGAATGAGCCCTTTTTCGTGAAAAAAGGAATAGAGCTGGAGCTGCTCTATGTGGACGATGGATCCAGGGACGGGACGGTTTCCGAGATAAAGAAGCTGCGGGGAAAGGACGAGAGAGTGCACCTGGTCTCATTTTCCAGAAATTTCGGGAAAGAAGCGGCCATTTATGCCGGACTGGAGAACTCCAGAGGCGATTATGTGGTGATGATGGATGTGGATTTGCAGGATCCTCCGTCCCTGCTGCCTGAAATGTTCTCCTTTATAGAGCAGGGATATGATTCCGCGGCCACCAGAAGGGTCTCCAGAAAGGGAGAGCCTCCGGTCAGGAGCTTTTTCGCCAGGATGTTCTACCGCCTCATGAAGAAGATTTCCAGGACGGAGATCATGGACGGCGCCAGAGATTACCGGCTGATGACCAGACAGATGGTGGACGCCATCCTGTCCATGCAGGAGTACAACCGCTTTACCAAAGGAATCTTCGGATGGGTGGGCTTTCGGACCAAGTGGATTGAATATGAAAATGTGGAGAGACTGAAGGGAGAGACCAAGTGGAATTTCTGGAAGCTGTTCCTGTATTCCATAGACGGAATCTGTGCCTTTTCCACAGTGCCTTTGATGCTGGCCTCCGTGATGGGGGTGTTCTTCTGCGTGGTAGCCTTTCTGATGATTGCGTTCATCATTGTCCGCAAGCTGATATTCGGCGATCCGGTATCGGGCTGGCCCTCTCTCGTGTGCATCATCCTGATGACCAGCGGCGTACAGTTCTTCTGCACGGGAATATTGGGCCAATACCTTGCAAAGACCTATATGGAGGTGAAAAAGCGCCCCATTTATCTTGTGCGGGAGAGTTTCTAGGGAGGTTGATAAAAAGTCTTAACGAATTCTTAGCGGTCTTAAGTCTTTTCCTATGCGGATTTTTGTGGTAGAATGTGATATGTTCATCGTAGTAAGCAAGCAGCAGTCAACATAAGAAAGGGGAATTCATATGGAGATTACTGCAGTAAAAGATTGTGATCTTGAAAAATACATTACGGAAATCATGCTAGATGTAGGAGTTCCGGCACATTTGAAGGGATACCACTACCTCAGAAGCGCCATTCTTCTGTCCGGAAGGGATATGGAGGTAGTGACCAGCGTGACGAAACTGCTGTATCCGGCAATTGCCAGAAGATTCAAGACAACAGACCAGAAAGTAGAACGTGCTATTCGTAATGCCATCGAGGTGTCATGGAACAGAGGGAATGTGGAAACCTTTGAAAAAATGTTCGGATATTCCGCGTCGTCAGGCAGAACCAGACCTACCAACAGTGAGTACATAGCCCGCATCGCGGACAAAGTCCGGCTGGATATCAAGGCTATGTAGGTCTGAACCGAAGGAACAACAGAAGATAGAAACGCTTCTTACTGCGGGAATGAAAGGCAGCCGGGTGAAAATCCGGCTGCTTTTGTGGACTTTGCCGGATAAGTGTGGTAGAATGTCCTTATTCAAGACAATGGAGGCTGGAACCGGGCCGGACAGGAGTTTTTGCGGCGTGAAGAAAAATACTTTCGGGGATTATCTGATTATAGGAGAGATTGCCATTATCGGCCTGGCGGAGATTTCGCATCTGACAGGTGTTTTTTTAAAACGGTCTTTTGCGGACTGCGCCATGCTGCTTGCCATTCTGCTGTGTGCGCTGTTGATTACGGGAGTGGGATTTCTGGCAGTGCGGTGGAAGGATATTTTTGCGGAATCAGCGGGGGAACCGCGTGTGAGCGGCACAGAGAAGCTTTTATACGCGATGTTTGCGCTAATAGTAATTTCACAGCTTATTTTCATTGGTATGGGGAATGCTATCTACAGAAAAGGCGACATGACCGTGGAGACAGTGGAGAGCTTCCTGACTTGTGACAGGATTTACCAGGTCAATCCCATGACAGGAATGCCATATACAGAAGGAATGCCGTCCCGGCTGAAGATATTGTGCCTGCCCACGCTGTATGGCAGCCTTTGCAAATGGACAGGACTGCCGCCGGCGCTGGTGGTTCAGAAGATTGTTCCCATGGCGGTATTGCTTGGCAGCTATCTTTCCTTTTCTCTGCTGGGCAGGACATTGTTCGCGGAGGACGGCAGGAAACGGGCCTGTTTTCTGTTGCTGGTATCGCTTCTTTTGTGGGTGGGATCCTACCGTTACGGAATAGAAGGATTTGATTTGCTCTGCTGCGGCTGGCGCGGTGTGGCTGTCCGGGGGGGAGTGCTTCTGCCCTGGGTGGTGTCCCTGTGCCTGCGGCGGAAATGGTTCGGCATCTTATTATGTGCTGCAGCTGAGGGCTGTATAGTCTGGACATTGTATGGATGCGGCGTCTGTCTGGCGGTGGCGGCAGGGATGACGGCGGCAAGGATAATCTGCCGGAGGATTCCGGGCATGGCCGACAGGGGAATGACTGCACGCGCTGGAGAAAAGGGGGACGTGAAATGACGGAGCTCCTTCAAAATGCGAGCCTTAGATGGGTCGGTTACAAGGGCAGCGGGAAAATAGTGGCGCTGTTGCTGGCGGTTCTGCTGTTTTGGTGGTTTGCCGAAAAGGAAAAAAAGCAGAGGGCTCTTTTGCTCTATACCACTGTAGCGGCGGCATGCTGTATCGTGCCTGTGACAGCTGCTTTCCTGATGTTATATCAGACGAAATTTTACGATTATGAGTGGATATGGAGTATGGTGCCCGTGACGGCCGTGACAGCATATGGCCTCACACTGTTCCTGGCAGGACACTGGAAAGAAGCGCAGGGAAACTGGCGCAGGGGATTGCCTGTGACATTGCTGCTGCTGATGGCCATGCTGTTCTGCGGGGATCTGGGTGGAGATATGGAAGCCCGGGCAGAGACGAATGCGGAAAAGGACGAGGCCTATGAGGTAGTCGGGATGCTTTCGGAGAGATGGTCCCGGGAGGATATCTGTCTCCTTGCCCCGCAGAGAATCCTGGAGTACGCCAGAGAGGCGGACGGACGCCTTCGGCTTGCCTATGGAAGAAATATGTGGGATCCGTGGCTGAACGCGTATGCCTATGATACCTATGACGGGAAAGCGGAAGATTTATGTCAGTGGATGGCGTGGGCCGAGCAGGCTTCCTGGATCTGGATGCCTGAGGCGGACAAGGAAGAAATGCTGGACACGCTGGAGAAACAGGTGGAGACGGCAGTGGAAATGGGCGTGAACTGTCTGCTGCTTCCCGCGGGGATACCCTCAGATATGTCGGAGAGGATAGAGAAAGCCATGGGCGCAGAGGTGCAGACACTTGGGGACTATGTCGCCTTTACGCTGTTCTAGGACAGGATTTGAGAGATAAGATTGCCGGAAAAGAGGAAAGCTATGGATGGGCTGGTCAGCATCATCGTGCCTGTATACAATGTAGAGAAATATATCGGGGAAACCATTGCCTGTGTGGAGGCACAGACTTATGGGAACTGGGAACTTCTGCTGGTAGAGGATAACAGCAGCGACAGAACGTTGGCGGTGATAGGGCGCTGTATGGAGGAGAGGGAGGACTCCAGGATACGGCTGATTCGCCAGCCCTCCAACATGGGGGCCGCCAGGGCCAGGAACAGAGGACTGAAAGAGGCCCGGGGAAGATATATCGCCTATCTGGACGCGGATGATCTGTGGGTGCCTGAAAAGCTGGAAAAGGAACTGCGCTTTCTGCGGGAAAAAGAGGCCGCGTTTGCTTTCACCGGCTATGAATTCGCAGATGAGCAGGGCAGAGGCACAGGGAAGGTGGTACATGTGCCGGAGACACTGTGTTACAGGAGGGCTTTGAGCAATACAACGATTTTTACGACTACGGTCATGTTCGATACCGAGAAAATTGACAGAGAACAGCTGGAGATGCCGGTAGTCAAGAGCGAGGACACCGCGCTCTGGTTCCGGGTGTTGAGAAACGGGTATACTGCTTATGGGCTGGATGAGAATCTGGTGCGTTACAGGCGCTCGGACAATACGCTTTCGGCCAACAAGCTGGAGGCGCTGCGGCGCATCTGGCATCTCTACCGGCGATGCGAAAATTTGAGCCTGCCCCGCAGCGCATGGCATTTCTGTTTCTGGGCAATCAGGGCAGTCAGAAGAAGACTGTAGTGATGGGGAGGATTTATTGTGAATCTGAGTACCAATGAAAAGAAACTGAGACATTTGGAGACATTCAAGAGGCTGATCAATCTGGGGCTGACTACGGTGTGCCTGGGACTGGAGATCGCGATATTTGCCTATTGGTGGCAGATGCAGTTCCGCTGGAGCGTGGTGGAAGCGCTGCGGTACTTCCAGGGCAAGGGCCATGTGCTGGAAGTCTCTATCTATGGAGTGGTATTGATTCTGCTGTCCTCCATGTACGGAGGCATCCGCCTGGGCTATCTTAAGAACGTGGAGCTGATTTTTTCCCAGGTCTTTGCCACCCTGATGGCTAATATCTTCATATACGCGGAGCTTTCCGTGATGGCCGCCCAGCCTTTTGTCCCTGACGTGTTCATTCTCATGATGGTGGAACAGACGATTGTGGTAATCATATACATCAATGTGGCCAACCGCCTCTACCGCGCCATTTTCCCGCCCCGCAGGCTGTTGCTGATTCATGGGGACAGGCCCATAGAGAATATCAGCAGCAAATTTGCGCTCCGCAAGGACAAATATATCATCACCAGGACCATTCATGTGGAGGAGGGCTTTGAGGCTGTCTGCAGGACGATTCAGGAGTCCTACGAAAGCGGCGAGTGCAATGCCGTGGTGCTGGGGGACATCTCCGTGGCGGACAGGACGCCTTTGATTAAATTCTGTTACGGGCATTCCATCCGCTTCTACCTGCTGCCCAAGATAACGGATGTGATACTGATGGGGGCAGAGGAGCTCCATGTGTTTGACAGCCCCATGTTATTGACCCGTGAGTACAGCCTCACCATAGAACAGCGGATCATCAAGAGATGCATCGATGTGACGGGCGCATTGATATTGCTGGCGCTGGCATCTCCCTTTATGCTGCTGACGGCTCTTGCCATTAAGCTCTATGACGGCGGCCCCGTCTTGTACAAGCAGGTGCGCTGTACCTTGAATCAGAGGGAATTCTATATCATGAAATTTCGGAGCATGCGGACGGACGCGGAGAAAGACGGCGTGGCGAGGCTCGCTCAGAAGAACGACGACCGCATCACGCCTGTGGGAAAAATCATCCGGAAATGCAGGCTGGACGAGCTGCCGCAGTTAGTAAATATCCTGAGAGGGGACATGTCTTTCATCGGCCCCAGGCCGGAACGGCCGGAAATCATTGCCCAGTATCTGGAGGTCATGCCGGAGTTCGCCTGTCGTATGAAGGTGAAGGCCGGGCTGGCCGGTTTTGCGCAGGTATATGGAAAATATAATACATCCCCTTACGACAAGCTGAAGCTGGATCTGACTTATATCGAAAATTATTCTGTCATGCTGGATATCAAGCTGATGCTGCTGACTCTGAAGATTCTCTTCTGGCCGGACAGCACAGAAGGCGTGGAGGCGGAGCAGATTACGGCTTTGCGGGAAGAGCGCAAAAAGCAGCAGGAGAGGCAGGACAAAAAGGATGAGGAATGATATGTGGAAAGGATATTACGGGAAAGAACCCTTTGACCTGCGTCTGACAGTACTTCGTTTGGCATACCGGCTGCCGCTCATCATAGCCGTCACGGTTCTGGGCACATTGCTTATCGGCGGCGGATATTATGTGAAAAATGTGCTTCTGCAGGGGGAAAAGATATATACGGCCACGTCCTCCTACCGGGTGGAGTATGCGGTGGACAGTGTGGAAGACATTATGAGCGTGTATATCAATGAGATGAGCTGGAATACCTATATGCAGTCCCGGATGTTTCTGGACGCAGTAGAGGACTACCTGGGGGAGGCTGGCGTGAAGGGGATAAGCAGCCAGGAACTGGCGGAGTCGATTTATGCCCGGGTGCTCTCGGATCTCAGGCTGCCCTCCACGACGGTCACTACGGCCAGCCCGGAAAAGAGCGTGGCGATAGCCCGTGCCGTGGAAGCCGCCATGGTGCAGGAACTGGCAGAGGAAGTAAGCGAGATTGACTACATTACGGTAATAGACCCGGGCGATGCTGCGGAGGAGGTACGCCCGGTCCTCAGGGTGAGGAGAGTGTCCGTCTTCGGCGCAATTCTGTCCTGCTTTTCCGTAATCGTGATTCTGCTTTTGAAAGAGACAGGGGATGACTGCATCTGGCTGCCTGCCTCTATCCGGAAGCGGTATGGCGTAAAGGCGGCAGGGACCATAGAGAGCAAAGAACTGGGTGAAAACATAAAGTATTTTTTCCGAAAAGAGGAAGTGCCGAAGGAAAGTCCCGGAAAAGCTGCTGCGGTCGCGGTCTGTCCGGTTCAGGAGGAGCTGGATTCGGAAGAGGTGCTGAAGCGCCTTCAGGAGATATGCCCCGACATCTGCGGAGAGTGGTCCGCCGTTCTGTCTCCGCTGAAGAATCCTCAGGTTGCAGAGCAGCTTAGGGAGGCGGAGGGCATTTTGCTGGCGGTAAAGGCGGGGAGTCATGCGGGCAGGATGTTCGAGCGGGTCCTGGAATACCTGGAACAGCAGGACTGCCAGGTGACAGCGGCAATCCTGTGGGATGCGGATGAGAAGCTGCTTCGGAGATACGACTTTCTTAAGATATGAACCAGAAAGGCTGAGGCATACGGACGGGGAGAAAGATATGAAGGTTCAGGTACTGGCATCTGTCATGAATGAAGAACCGAAAGCGCTTCTGGAGCGTATGAGGCTGGAATCGGACGCGGTCATCATCAATCAGTGCGACAGGCTGGATTTTGAGAAAATAGCATATAAGGGGTATCAGGTGCAGTTCTTTTCCTTTCCGGACAGGGGCGTGGGCAGGAGCCGCAATGAGGCGATCCTCAGGGCGGACGGCGATATCTGTCTTTTCTCGGATGCGGATATTGTGTATGAGCCTGGATACGCGGAAAAAATAGCCGCGGAATTTCAGAACAACCGCCAGGCGGATATGATACTCTTCAATATCACAGTGGAGGAGGCCCGCAGGACCTATCATATCACGGAGCGCAGGCGGGTCCGCTGGTACAATTGCGGCAGATACGGAGCGGTGAGCTTCGCTGTCCGCAGAAAGAGCCTGTTTTCCTCCGGGGTGACTTTTTCTTTGCTGTTCGGCGGCGGAGCAAGATATGGCAGCGGCGAGGACAGCCTGTTCTTAAAAGAATTCATGGATAAGGGTTATTCTGTGTATACGGCGCCCGTCACCATCGGACGGGAGATTTCCGGGAAATCCACATGGTTTTCCGGCTATGATGAGAAATTTTTCCGGGACAAAGGGGTATTGTACCGTTATCTGTACGGAAAGATGGCGTGGGCCATGGCGCTTAGGTTCCTGCTGGCGCATCGGGACAAGCTGTGCGCCGAGGTGCCTCTGGGGCAGGCGTTCCGGTGGATGCGGGATGGAGAGGAATCGCAGGGAAAGGGATAGATGATGGAGTGGAGTGCGCTGGTTTATATCCTGTTGACTGTAATTACGGTGGCTTTTGGGCTGTGCGTGGACAATCAGGACTATGTGCCCGACTATATCAGAGGGGGCCGCAGGTATCCGGGGCCTCCCGGCGCGGGGAGCGGAAACGGGCTGTGCGAACGGCGGCAGGTCAGGAACCGAATTGCGGTGGCCGCAATCTATTGCCTCCTGACAGGAGTGTCCGCCTGCCGGATCGCGGTGGGCAATGACTACTGGGTGTACCGGGACAATTTCAACCTGATTGCGGAAGAGCGCCATGTGGCCTCGGAGTTTGGCTTCAATATGATCGTAAAATGGATACAGGGCGTGTTTGGTTATGATAAATATGTGCCTGTATTTGCTTTCTTTTCCATCGTGACAGTCTGGTTCTTCGTAAGGGCTCTGCACGATCAGGGAAGGCATTTTGCGTTTTCGCTGTATTTACTGATGACAGGAGGATTTTATTTCAACAGCCTGAATTCCGTCAGATATTATCTGGCGCTGGCAATTGCGCTGTTTTCCATGAAATATGTGCTCCGGAGCGAATATGGGAAGTTTGTTCTGATGATACTGGCGGGGGCTATGTTCCACAAGTCCATCCTGCTGGTGATTCCTGTATATCTCGCGGCGCATTTCCTTGCGGCAGCTCCTCTGAAAAAATGGCATTATGCGGCAGGCACCGTTTTCCTCTGCAGCCTTGTATTCGGGCAGAATCTTTACCGGGAAATCATCTTTTTATTCTACCCGTTTTATCGAAATTCCGTATTTGACGACGGGCAGCTTTCCTATGCCAATATTTTGAAATGCGGCAGCGTGCTGATCCTTTGCCTGATTTGCTATCGACAGAGCCTGAGGGAGAATCTGGCGAACCGCTTTTACTTTTTTCTGAATCTGTTCGGGCTGACGGTCTATTGCTGTGGTTCCTTTATTCCGGAGGTGTCCAGAATAGGATATTATATGATCATATCTCAGATATTCCTGGTGCCGGAGCTTCTGGCGCAGATGCCCTGGAAGAGACTGCGCAGGCTGTGCCGTGCGGGGGTGGTAGTAGCGTTTGGATGCTATTTCCTGTTGCTCTTAAAGGGAATGTACGCGATAGATGTAAGGCTGCTGCCATATTTGAACTGGATTTTTGATGACAGCGGCGTAATCAGCGCGCTGTGAGAGACAGGCAGAAAGAGAGGAAATCGATCATGAAAGTCTTATGGCTATGCAATATCGTGCTGCCTATGGCGGCGCGCCAGATGGGGATGGAGGTTTCCAATAAAGAAGGCTGGGTCAGCGGGATGGCGGAATCCGTGCTGGCAGGCCATGGGGAGAACCGCATCGAGCTTTCCGTGGCTTTTCCTCTGCCCCGCTGCAGATTTCCCCGGGGGCAGGAAATCCGCAGCGGGACGGTGGCGGCACAGAGTGGGGGATCCTTTTCTTTCTACGGTTTTCCGGAGGATGTGAACCATGCGGAAAAATATGACGAGAGACTGGAACCAGCGCTTGAAAAAATCGTCTCTATAGTAGAGCCGGACATCGTGCACTGCTTCGGCACGGAATATCCCCACACTCTGGCCATGTGCAGGATTTTCCCCGAAAAAGAAAGGCTGCTGCTGGGCATGCAGGGGCTCTGCACCCTGCTGGCCCAGGGGTATTACGCGGATCTGCCCGAACAGGCCATCCGCCGGGTGACGCTGCGGGACTGGGTGAAAAAGGACAGCTTACGCCGGCAGCAGGAGAAGTTCGTCCTGCGGGGGAATATGGAGCGGGAGGCAGTGGGCCTGGCCGGGAACATCACCGGGCGCACCCGCTGGGACAGGATGTATGCCAGGGATTGGAATCCGAAGGCCCGGTATTTTGAGATGAACGAGAGCCTGCGGCAGGAATTCTACGGGCCGGTGTGGGATTCGGAGGCCTGCGAGCCCTATTCCATCTTCCTGAGCCAGGGGGACTATCCCCTGAAGGGGCTGCACTATATGCTGCGGGCATTGCGGATCATATTGGCGGAATACCCGGAGGCAAAGCTGTATGTGGCGGGAAACAGCCTGGTGGCATACGGTACATGGAAGGAGAAGCTGAAGATATCGGGCTATGGGAGATTCCTGCGCGAAATGCTGACTGGCCTGGGGCTGGAGGGGCGGGTGTGCTTCCTGGGGAAGCTGGACGCGGGGCAGATGCGGGACAGATACTTAAAGTGCGGCCTGTTCGTCTGCTGCTCCTCTGTGGAGAATTCCCCCAATTCCCTGGGGGAGGCCATGCTTTTGGGGGTGCCCTGCGTCAGCGCGGACGTGGGCGGCGTCTCCAGCATATTTACGGGAGGGGTGGACGGCATCCTGTACAGGGGGTCTGACCGCGGCGGCGCATCCGGGGGCCCGGGGGCGGAAGGGGCCGGAGAGCTGGGGGCGGTGTCCGGGCGGCTGGCGGAGGCGGTGCTTGAAATGTGGCGCGATCCCGGGAAAAGGGAGGAATACTGTCGCAATGCCAGGAATCATGCGCTGCGCACCCATGACAGAGAGAAAAATTATCAAAAACTGGTGGAAATATATGGGAAAATCCTGTAAAATAGCTTTTATATCCAACTACATCAATCATCATCAGATTCCTTTCTGTAATGCCATGTACCAGCTTCTGCAGGGAGGCTTCGTATTCGTACAGACGGAACCCATGGAGGAAGGGCGGGTGCGGATGGGATGGCATGCGGCAGAGCGGCCGGCGTATGTACGCTGTTTCTATGAGGAGCCGGCGGGCTGCAGGCAGCTGATTCTGGACTGCGATGTGGCGCTGTTCGGCGGGACGGATGATGAGAGCTATATTCAGGAAAGGCTGGAGGCCGGGAAGACAGTCATCCGCATCAGTGAGAGGCTGTATAAGACCGGACAGTGGAAAGCGGTATCCCCCAGGGGGCTGTGGAAGAAGTACCATGATCACACCCGGCATCGGAAGGCGCCGGTCTACCTGCTTTGCGCGGGAGCCTATGTGGCTTCCGATTTCGCAATCATTCGGGCGTATCCCGGGAAAATGTACTGCTGGGGATATTTTCCGGAGACGAAACATTATGATGTGGATATGCTTTTAAGTGAAAAAGGATACGGAAAAACAAAGATTCCTTATCTGCTCTGGGCGGCCCGGATGATTGATTGGAAACATCCTGAGCTGTCGGTGGAGACGGCAAGGTTTCTGAAAGAAAAGGGGCTGACGTTCCACCTGGATATCATCGGGGATGGACAACTGCGGTCACAGACAGAAGACTTGGCGGAAAAATACGGACTGGGCGACTGTGTTTCGTTTCTGGGCTATCAGCCGCCGGAGGAGGTACGCCGATATATGGAACAGGCGGATATTTTCCTGTTCACCAGCGACAGACAGGAGGGCTGGGGCGCAGTGGCCAATGAGGCCATGAACAGCGCCTGTGCCCTGGTGGCGGATCATATGATCGGCGCGGTGCCTTATCTGGTAAGAAACGGAGAAAACGGCCTGATTTATCAAGACGGAAGAGCGGACCGGCTGTTTGCGGCTGCAGAGCGGCTGGTGCGGGACAGGGCTTTTGGAAAGGAACTGGGAAAGGCGGCTTACCGGACGATTGCCGATGTCTGGAATGCGGAGAATGCAGCGGAAAGGCTGCTGGAGCTGATAGGGCATCTTACAGGGCTCTCATGTGCGGAGACGGATACGGGCGGGAACATGGACAAGCCGGGACAAAGGTCTGCGGAGACAGTCCGGAAGCCGGAAGGACAGCAGATTGCAGGAAGGGCCGGATATGCGCCCTGTGCCCAGGCCGGGGCGCTGTCAGAGCGATTTCAGAAACAGGTTTGATTTCTTGAATATAAAAAGACGTAAAAACATACGGAGCTTAATAAAATGGATAACCCCTTGATTACGGTCATCATACCAGTTTATAATATAAAAGATTATCTGCCCAGATGCGTCCGCTCCATTACGGCACAGACCTACCAGCATCTGGAAATCATTCTGGTGGATGACGGCTCCACGGATGGTACGGGACAGCTCTGCGACAGGCTGGCAGAAGAGGATGAGCGCATCAGGGTCTGTCATAAAGAGAATGGAGGCTCCTCCTCCGCCAGGAATCTGGCGCTTGCGCATGCAAAGGGAGAGTATGTGGGATTTGTGGACAGCGACGACTACATTGCCTCCGATATGTATGAGCTGCTGATGCGGGGGATTCAGGATTTTCATGTATCCGCGGCCCAGGTGGCCAGAGATGAGACAGATGAAAAGGGAAATCCTTTGCCGGATATCTGTGTGCCGCCAGAGGTACCAGAGGTAATAGAAAACAGGGAGTTCATGAAAGAACTGCTGATGCACCGGGGGGACTGCTCTTTCTGTACCAAGCTGATCCGCAGGGACTTATTTCCGCAGGAGGCTTTCCCGGTAGGGAAACTGAATGAGGACTTCCATCTGCTGGTACGGATGCTGCCGCGGATGGGGAGAGTGCTGTCGCTGCCGGAGCAGGCATATCATGTGTTTTATCGAATAGGCAGTAATTCCAGAAAGGCGGATAAGGAGACTTTTTCCCGGGTCTACGCGGACTGTGTGGAAAATGCGGATATGGTGGAGGAAATCGTGAAAAGGGATTATCCGGGACTGGAGGAGACGGCGTTCCGGTTCGGGATTTTTCAGAGGCTGGAGTATCTGCTGCATATTCCGATTTCGCAGATGACGAAGGACAACGGGATGTATTGCGGGATTGTGGCTTATCTGCGGAGAAGCTGGGGAAAGGCCATGTGGAATCGGATATTGACGGGGAAGAATAAGGTGTACCATACCTTATTCGCTATAGCTCCCAGGGGAATACGAAAGCTGCACGCAGCCTTACGGCGCATAGCCTGATGGGATTTAGAAACAATTACCAGAGTGTTTGGGCAAATAATATGCTATGCTAAGCAAGGCGGCTGTTCACGGGATGATATAGGTTGCACTGGATAGAAACGAAGCTGATTCGGAAAAATTACGGGCTGCCGGAGCGGCCAGATAGGAGTAGGTTTGAAAAGATACGGAAGGTACATATGCGGAATATTGACAACGGTGGCTCTGCTGAGTGCCAGCATCAGATGGTCCCAGGTGGCCTGGGCAGCGGAGGATTCCGGGGCCGTGGACATACGGCAGGAAGAGAGCGGCGGAAATTCTGAGGCCGCGGACGGGCAGCAGGGGAGCAGCTCGGATAATGCCGAAGCGGCGGATGGGCAGCAGGGAGAGAACGGCGGCATTCCGGAAGATGCGGATGGACAGCAGGGGGACGATGCCGGTATTCCTGAAGGGGCCGATCCAGGGCAGAAGGACAATTCCGGGGACGCGGACGGGCAGCAGGAAGATAATCCTGACGATTCCGGGAGCGCGGACGGGCAGCAGGAAGATAATCCTGACGATTCCGGGAGCGTCGATGGGCAGCAGGAAGGCAATTCTCGTATTTCCGGGGATGTGGATGAGGAGACTGCGGAATGGATTCGGACGAGCGGGGAGGCTCTGGCCCAGATCGCTGCCGAGAGGGACATCATGGCTCTGGTGTATCTGAGCGATGAGTATCCGGTGCGGACAGCGCCCTCTTATGAAAGCGAAGCGGCGGTCACAGTGCTCAGCGGACAGACGGTGAATATCCTGGACATGGCTGTGGACGAGAACAGGGAGGTGTGGCACTATGTGCGCCTGGACTATCAGGGGCGGGCGATATATGGCTATGTGCCCAGGACATACCTGGCCTGCTCGGATGAGCGCTTTCTGGAGTGGGAGGAGGTTTACGGCATGAATGACGCCGCCTATGCGGCGGGTGGGGAAAGGGCCGGATATGCGGACATCGAGCAGTTCCCGGAGAGCTACCGGCAGGCGCTGACTGTCCTGAAGCAGAAGCATCCTAACTGGACTTTCGTGGCAATGAATACGACTCTGGACTGGCAGGCAACAATCGATGCCGAGCTTCAGGGCGGAAAGAGTCTTGTATACAAGACCCTCCCGGCGTGGATGAAAAATGGGCTGTATGACACCGGAAACTGGTATTATGCTTCCCGGGCGGCTGTGGAGAAGTATATGGATCCCAGGAACGGCCTGACAGAGAACGCTATCTTCCAGTTCGAACTGCTGACCTACAATGAGACGTACCATACACCGGATGCCGTAAGCAAATTCTTGAAAAATACCTTTATGACGGATGACGGCGGAAGGGTGGCTCCGGGAACCAATAAGAGCTATGCGGCTTTGTTCTGGGAAGTTGGCAGGGAAGAGGGACGGAAGGTGAGCCCTTTCCATCTGGCGGCCAGAGTGCTGCAGGAGCAGGGCCAGGGCACTTCGCCGCTGATTTCCGGCACTTATCCGGGATTTGAGGGGTATTACAATTATTTCAATATAAGCGCTTCGGGTACTACGAACGAGCAGATTTATAAAAGCGGTTTGACATATGCGAAGAACCATGGATGGAATAATGCGGAGAGCGCCATCCGGGGCGGAGCGGATTTTATTGCTGCGGATTATATTAAACGTGCGCAGGACACCCTGTATCTTCAGAAGTATAATGTGAATCCGCCGGGAACGCCAAATGCCTATGCGCCTTACACACATCAGTATATGCAGAATATCAGCGCTCCCACTACGGAGAGCTCAAGCATTAAGAAGCTTTATGAGGGAGTGGGGGCTCTGGACAGTACTTTCGTGTTCAAGATTCCGGTCTTTTTGAATATGCCCGCACAGCCTTGCGGGGAACCGGGTGTTTCCATGGAAATAGTGCTGTCGCTGCCGGAAGGTTACGGGGATTCCGTTATGTGGCTGGACGGCGTAGCCTATCAGGGGGAATTGCGGAACGGAAGCCTGGTGGTCACCGCGCCGAATGCGAACGCTAAGACAGCTGTGGTCTATAAGTATGATAACGATGTGCCGGTGGGCATGTACATCTGGAGCCTGACGCACAACGGAACCGTATACACTGCCACGCCAGAGCCTGGCCTGCAGGATTTGCTGACCTATCACGGATTTTCCATCCGTGTCACTGGCAACACGGGGATTCGGTTCAAGACCGGCATCTCCACCGATTTGCGGTCGAAGCTTACGAAAAATGGCGTGAACGGCTATGTGCTGAAAGAGTACGGCACGCTGGTGATGAACAATGCCAATATGAGCCAGTACCCCATGATAAAGGGCGGCGCGAAAGTGGCGGGAGGCATCTCTTATGGCACGGACAGCAATGGGAACAGGACGGATATTGTATTTGAAATAGCGGAGGGACGCTATCGGTTCACCTCCGTGTTAGTGGGGCTTCCGGTGGAACAGTACAAGACGGAGTTCGCTTTCCGGGGCTATGCGGTGCTGGAAAAGAAAGGGGAGCAGGTAATCATCTATGGGCCTGCAAGGGCCAGGAGCATCTATGAACTGGCCAGGGTGCTGCTGAGCAATGGCACTTATGAACAGGGCTCGGAGTCTTACGCATTCCTGCAGAAGCTGGTCAGTGACGCGGATGCGCAGTAGCGGCCGCAGACGGCAATGGAGCAGCAGACTTGTGACGGTGCTGCGGGAAAAGATGAATCAAAACGCATTGCGGAACAGAAATGGGAGGATACTATAATGAAAAAATGGAGATACAAGATAGGCGCCTGCATACTGCCGCTGGCCATACTGGCAGGATGCGGAGACGGAAGCGGCGCCGGTATCGGCTTTGGTGAGCAATCCAGCGAAAGCGTCGTGGATGAGGTGGAACCAGTAGATGTGAGTGAGCTGGTGGAGACACCATCGCCGGATCCGGAGGAAACAACAGAGCCTGAGGCAGCGGCATCTGAGACAGCAATGTTGTCCTACGCAGGTATGCTGGCGCCGGAGAAAGAAGCGGCAGTGCTGGAGGCCATGACAACCTTGCGCCAGAATCTGGAGATTCCGGAATATATCGGAGAGGGTATCCATGCGATAAGCGCGGAAGAATGGCTGGAAACCATGTGTGACGGAATCTATGAGGGTGGCAGGAGCTACTCCCTGCAGAAAGGAACGGACACGCTGCTCACCTTGCAGATTAGCTTTGATATCGAGGGAGATTCCCATATCAATGTGTTCTGTCCGGGCGAGAACGGCAGTATATTGATACTCAAGCAGGAAGGAAAAACTACATGGCTGCTGCAGACCGGTGTGGCGGACGGAAAGTATGAGGGGGAGTTCGAGACATGGCTGTTCGACGGAGAGAGCGGCCGTATCCAACGGGAACAGGGAACCTATGCCGCGGGAATCATCGTGGGCGAATACAAGAAATCCGAATACACCGGAGGCGCGGGAGAAGCTTTCGATATGTGGACCAACCGGGAGAATTTCGATTATAAGGTTACGACAGTGACGTATGACGAGAATGGGGAGATTGCGCCTACACCTACGCCTCAGCCTACGGCGACACCAAAGCCGGCCGTGCAGACGCCTCAGCCTACACCTGTGCCTACGCCTGTACCGACACCCGTGCCTGCGCCGGAGCCTAATCCGCCGGCCCAGAATCCCGATCCGCCCGCTCAGACTCCTGAGCCTCCGGAGATGACGCCTACACCGGGCGGAGATACGGACATCGGCTGGTCACCGGATTTGATGTAGGACAGGCTTAAACAGAAGCGTAAGAGGTAGTTCAATGTATATTGCTGTCAAAAAAATCATGGACAGGATTCTGGCATTGCTTGGCATGATTGTGCTGTCACCGGTTTTCCTCTTGCTGGTGGCAGCCATCAAGCTGGATTCCAAAGGGCCCGTGCTTTTCAAACAGAAGCGGGTAGGCATCCATAAGACACATTTCTATATCCTGAAGTTCCGCACCATGCGGATTGACACGCCGAAGGACATGCCCACGCATCTTTTGGAGAATCCTGAGCAGTATATTACCAGGACAGGCAGATTTTTGCGCAAGAGCAGCCTGGACGAGCTGCCGCAGATCATCAATATCCTGAAAGGGGACATGGCAATCGTAGGCCCCAGGCCTGCCCTGTGGAATCAGTTCGACTTGATTGCGGAGCGGGACAAATATGGGGCCAACGAGGTGCTGCCCGGCCTTACCGGCTGGGCTCAGGTCAACGGACGGGATGAACTGCCCATCGAGGTGAAAGCAAGGCTGGACGGAGAATACGTGAAAAAGATGGGTTTTGCCATGGATTTTAGGTGCCTTTTCAGGACAGTGATTTCCGTGGCAAGGCAGGAGGGTGTCGTGGAGGGCGGAACGGGCGCTCTGAAAGAGGAAAAGCGAAGGGACAGCTGAAATACGTGAGAGGTATGTGCAAATGGAGACAAGGAATTTCTCGAAGATTCCTCTGAATCGAATTATCGCATTGGTGCTGATGGATATCATGTGCATTATCGTGACATCCTTTGCGGCGCTGTATATTCGGTATGAATTTAGTTTCAGCAGCATAGATCCTTTTTTCATGCAGAGCTATGAGAACACCATGGTGCCCAACGTCCTGCTGACCCTGTTCTTTTTTGTCATCTGGAAACTGTACAAAAGCGTGTGGCGTTATGCCAGCGCCAATGAGCTGATCAATATCATCCTGGCTGCGACCTGTGCGGCTATAGGTCAGCTGCTTTACTGCACAGCCTCCGGCAACAGGATGCCGAGAAGCTACTATGTGCTTTACTGGTTCCTGCTGACCACGGCCACCTGCTGCATCCGGTTCGGATACCGTATCCTGCGGATTATCAATAATAAGCGGGCCAGTATGGTGGAACGGAAACAGAAAGTCAGCACCATGATCATCGGTGCGGGCGCGGCCTGCAACATGATTCTCAAGGAGCTGGAGAACAGTCAGTATCTGAATCTGTGCGCGAGATGCATCATTGACGACCAGCCGGGCTGCCATGGAAAGCTGATGCGGGGCGTCCCCATTGTGGGGGGCAGGGACTGTATCCTGGACGCGGTGATTCAGTATGGAATCGATGAGATTATCTTCGCAATTCCGTCGGCCAATAACAAGACGAAAAAAGAAATCCTGGATATCTGTAAGGAATCCGGGTGTAAGCTGCGGACAGTTCCCGGTACTTATCAGCTGATAAACGGGGATGTGTCCGTGTCTGCGTTGAAAGAAGTGGAGATAGAAGATCTGCTGGGGCGGGAGCCCATTCAGATTAATTCCGAGGAGGTTCTGGGCTATGTCAGTGACCGGGTGGTGCTGGTCACGGGGGGCGGCGGCTCCATCGGAGGAGAGCTGTGCAGACAGATTGCCGCCCATCACCCCAGAAAGATGATCATACTGGATATTTATGAGAACAATGCCTATGAGGTGCAGCAGGAGTTGATGCGGCAGTATCCGGAGCTGAATCTGGTGGTGCTCATCGGGTCTGTGCGCAATACCAGCCGGGTGAATTCGGTTTTTGAGACATACCGGCCTGAAATCGTGTACCATGCGGCGGCTCACAAGCATGTGCCCTTGATGGAGGACAGCCCTAATGAAGCGATTAAGAACAATGTCATGGGTACCTGGAAGATTGCCACGGCGGCGGACAGGTACGGTGCGGACAGATTTGTGCTGATATCTACGGATAAGGCGGTGAACCCCACCAATGTCATGGGCGCTTCCAAGCGTATCTGTGAGATGATCATCCAGATGATGAATCAGAGGTCGAAGACAAATTATGTGGCGGTGCGGTTCGGAAATGTGCTGGGGAGTAATGGCAGCGTGATTCCTCTGTTCAAGCAGCAGATTGCGGAGGGCGGCCCTGTAACGGTGACTGACCCGGAAATCATCCGCTATTTCATGACCATCCCTGAGGCAGTGTCTCTGGTGCTGCAGGCGGGAGCCTACGCGAAAGGCGGGGAGATTTTTGTCCTGGATATGGGAGAGCCGGTGAAGATTCTGGATTTGGCCGTGAACCTGATCAAGCTCTCGGGATATCGGCCCGGGGAGGATATCGAAATTAAGTTTACCGGGCTGCGTCCGGGAGAGAAGATGTACGAGGAGCTGCTGATAGAGCAGGAAGAACTGGAGAAGACGGCGAACCGGATGATTTTTGTCGAAAGACCGGTCGGATTCGACGCGGCTGTTTTTGAAAGGCAGCTGGAGAAGCTGATAACCGCGGCGAAAAAGGAATCCTCGGATATCAGGAGTGAGATTCGGGAGATTGTGGGCACCTATCATGCGGATGGTGAGGATGTGGAATGAAGAGAGTGTTGATTACCGGGGCAGGCAGCTATATCGGCACTGCCTTTGAGAACTGGATAGCCGGGCATTCCTCCCAGGTTGTGACCAAGACGCTGGACATGAAGGGCGAGGCATGGCGGGAGCATGATTTTCATGGATATGACAGCGTTTTCCATGTGGCGGGGCTGGCCCACGCGGATGTGGGAAATGTCTCGGAGGAGCGCAGGCAGCTTTACTATAAGGTGAACTGTGATCTGGCCGTGGAGTGCGCCGGGAAAGCGAAAGCAGAGGGCGTCAGGCAGTTCATCTTCATGAGCAGCATCATTATATACGGAGAAAGCGCCGGAATCGGAAAGCGGAAAGTGATTACCAGAGATACGCTTCCAAGTCCGGCTAATTTTTATGGAGACAGCAAGCTCCAGGCGGAGAAAGGATTGGAGGCGCTGGACGGCGATGAATTCAGGGTGGTGATTCTGCGGCCTCCCATGATCTACGGAAAAGGCTCCAGGGGAAATTATCCGCTTTTGGCGAAACTGGCAGTGAAGCTTCCCTTTTTTCCAAAGGAGGACAATCAGCGCAGCATGCTCTATATCGGAAATCTGTGCAGATTCGTGGAGCTGATGGTGGAGAATGGGGAGCGGGGCGTCTTTTATCCCCAGAACAGGGAATATGTGCGCACGGCGGATATGGTGACTGCCATTGCGGCGGAGCATGGGAAGCGGATGCCCCTGACCTGCGTCTTTCATCCGGGTCTGGTGCTTTTGGGCAAAATCGGGGGAAAGCTCGGGGCGCTTACGGACAAGGCCTTTGGAAGCATTGTCTATGAGAGGGAAATGAGCGAGTACAAAGAGGAATACAGGGTGTATGGGTTTAAGGAATCCGTGCATCTGACGGAGAGTTGAGATGCTAAAGACAGTGAGCATAGTGACCGTAACCTACAACAGTGAGAGGGCTCTTGGCGTCACCATGGAATCGGTGCTGAACCAGAGCTATTCCGGGATAGAATATCTGATTATCGACGGCGCGTCCTCGGACGGCACTGTGGCGCTGGCGGAAGGCTACAGAGAGCGGATGGAACGGAGAGGGATTCGGCTTCGCATAGTTTCGGAGAAAGACGGCGGTATTTATGACGCCATGAATAAGGGGATTCGCCTGGCTGCCGGGGATGTGATCGGGATTCTGAACAGTGACGACTGGTATGAGAAGGATACTGTGGAGACGGTGGTGAGGGAGTTTGAAAGGGGCGGGTGCGACCTGCTTTTTTCTGATATCAGGCTGCACAAGGCAGATGGCAGCTGCTTTGTGAAAAAGGCAAGACTTCGCAGATTTCAGACTTCCAGGGACTGGAACCATCCTACTATGTTTGTGAGAGCTGATTTGTATAAGAGCCATCCTTTCAGGAACCAGGGGATTCATGACGACTATGGGTGCTATCTGCAGCTTGTCAGGGAGGGGTACCGCGTCAGAACCCTGGACAAAGTGCTGGCTAATTTCCGTATGGGCGGGGTCAGCAACCGCAAGAACCTAAAGGAGGCTCTGGGGAGAATTCGGGACAGGTATCGGTACTGCTATCGGGTGAATGGGTATAGCAGGTGGTATCTGGCGGAATGTGTGGCTATTGAGGCGGCGAAGATGATTCTGGGATAGCTTTGGGGCAGTTGTTTTGGCGATATATTTGAGAAGAGGCTTTTCGCGGGCTGGCGGTTTTGGCTGAGGAGATAGAAGAAAATGAAAGTATTACAGATTAACAGTCATTATGATCAGGGCGGGGCGGCCAGAATCGTGGCCTGCATCCACAGGCAGCTCCTGGCGGAGGGGGAGGAGTGCTATGTGGCGTTCGGGAGGGGAAAGATGCCCCGGGAGACCAACATCTACCGCTTTGACAATGATGCGGATATCTGCTTTTCCGCTTTTCTGAGCAGGTTTGCCGGGATAAACGGGTGGTGGAACCGCCGGGCCACCAGGCGTCTGATTCATTTTATGGAAGAAATACGGCCGGATGTGGTTCACATGCATGCGCTCCACGGCTACTATCTGAATTTTCCGATGCTTTTTGAGTATATCAACAGTCATGATATTCCATGTGTGTGGACTTTTCATGACTGTCATGCTTTTACCGGGAATTGCGGATATCATTTTCAATGTGACCGCTGGCGGACAGGCTGCGGAAACTGTCGGCAGTTGGGCGGATATCCGAAAAGCCAGTTTTTTGATTTCACTGCTTTTATGTGGAGGAGGAAGAAAGAACTGTTCACGGCAGGCGGTAAGAAAATAATCGTCACGCCGTCCGAATGGCTGACAAATGAGGTGAAGAAATCCTTTTTGAAGCAGTATCCCTGTGTCACTGTAAGGAATGGTATTGATGTGGAGCATACTTTTTTCCCGAGAGACAGGATGAAATGTCGGGAAAAATACGGATATGGGGCGGAAGAGAAGCTGGTGCTGGGCATTGCCGTGGGCTACAGTGACCCGAGAAAGGGCGCGGAATATATCATTCAAACGGCGAAAGACCTTGAGGGGGAAGCGAAAGTCATTTTGATAGGATGGGAGACGAAGAATGACGCTATGCTGGCGGAGTGCGGGAATGTCGTTCCGCTGCCGGCCACGGACAGTGCGGAGATGCTGGCGGAATACTACAGCGCGGCAGACGTGTTCGTGCTGCCGTCCCTGGCGGAAAATTACGCCACCACGGCGCTGGAGGCCATGGCCTGCGGCACGCCGGTGGTGGGCTTTGGCGCAGGGGGGACGCCGGAGCAGCTGGCCGGCGGGAGAGGGATTGTGGTAAAGGCCGGTGACCAGAGGGCTTTTACGGATGCCGTGAGAAAGGCGCTGGATGAGGGGAGCGGACTGCTGCGGGGCAGGGAGCTGGCGGAGCGGATACAGGAGGAGAATTCTGTAACAGGGATGGCGGAAAGGTATCAGGAGATATATCGGAGCCTGCTGGATGGGTAATGTCTGTCTCTTGTCCAGGCCTTGTAGTGGTATATTTTATCAAAAAACATATAATGTAGAAAATGTCAAGTCTTTTTTGGGAATAATATATGTGTTATAATAAATTCAATGTCAAGTCTTGACATTTGCTTAAAAATATGATATAGACACTGATCTTAATAGATATAAGAGGACAAGAGAGATGCAGTTAGATGATGAAATATGTATGAAGTTTCCTGCTGTGTTAAAAGATAAACTATTAAGAAAAGAAATCGAGCTGCCTGACACAGCTTTGCTTGATTATGAACCTATATTGACCTATAGAGCAGTTGTGCGGGAAAAAGATGATTATCGGACTATACAATCTGAAGATTTTAAATCATATTTCGAGTTAAAGAAGACACCTAAAAATGCCAGAGGGATAAAAAAGGATTGGAGCAAGGATCCTCATTATTATGGAGTATCTAGTTTTTTGGATAGGAGAATAGTGGAACAAAAAATGAAATTTCCAAATCCTAAAAAGAAGATTGCGGTAGGAAATGTATATAAAGAAGGAGGCCCGGCGGAAACAAACGAAAAGGACGGGCATGTTTGCTGGTGGCTGTTTGAGAACGCGGATGTAAGTGGGTTTAAGATAGAAGAGGGATAAAGAGATGGAAAAAGAATTATGCTTTAATATTGAAGGCAATAAACTATATTTGGAGCAGGCATTGGTCGATTATAATGATATACCGATTTTTTTTGTGTGCAAGGATGACGAGACATATTATGTGGTATTATGTTCAGATATAGAGGAACTAAGCTATATTGTTGTCAACCTTTCAGAGTTGGAATTATATAATTTATTACATGGAAAATTGTCCATGAGGGAAGTTTTCACAAAACAGCCAAAATACTGGGAGATTATATCCGGGGAAGAAATTGAGTCGGATACAGTAATCTGTAAACATATAGAGGGAATAGATTGTTCTGTTTTGCCGCAGGAAGGGGCATATTTTGAGATTTTAACAGATGAAGTATCATCATATGTTAAAAAATTTGATAATATGTTCTTATCAACGGAACGGTTTGAAGATTTGCTGCAAAAACCAGATTATAATGAGAATCTATTAAACGAGATTTTGGAAAATAGTCTTGAATTTATGGAAAGATTTGTGGAGTTATGGGATTGTCAACAAAGAATATCAGTCGGTTTTCAGAGTAATGACATAGCTTATGGGGAGACTATGGATGCTATGTCCAATCCAAATACAATAATAACAAAACAAGAAAATTATGAAGAATGGATGTCAACTGATATAAATATTTTAGCATATGCAGCATAGAGGAGAAATTATGCAAGACAAAGATGGTATCCGCAGTGTATTAAAATTGGAGAAGCTCGTTTTTGATAAAATTGAATTTAAAAGATTGGGGTTTAAAAATGACAAAGAAATCGAATTAAGGATACGTTCAAATATTTCTCAAAAGCAGGGTGCTGATATATATAGGATTACTTTGGTTTTGAATGGCGATAAACCGGAAGAATATTCTTTTGAAATTAGCCTGACAGGTTTTTTTGCTATTGAGGATTGTCCTGATATTACACAAGAATTAAAGGATGATTTAGTCAGTAAAAATGCGGTTGCTATTTTGATGCCATATTTAAGAAGCGAAGTTTCGTTATTGACGGCACAACCGGGGATGGAATGTGTTGTGCTGCCGGCATTTAATATTAATAAGATGCTTGAAGAGTAAATGAGCCATGTTGGGGAAAAGCAAAATCTTGCAGTTCTTGTATAATAAAACAAGAATTGCAAGATTTATTGCGGTTTATGGCTAAAGGTGGTATGGGTAATATATGACGATATCTGTATGTATGGGAATTTATAATGGAGAAAAATATATTGAGAAGCAGCTGGATTCTATTTTCAGGCAGACCAGAAAGGCAGATGAGGTTATCCTCTGTGACGATTGCTCTATGGATGGGACAGTGGAGACTGTCCGGCGGTTTATAGAAAGGAACGGTCTGCAGGAAAGCTGGAGACTGTATTGTAATAAGGAGAACAGGGGATATCCGGGGAATTTCTATGATGTGATGAGCCTGTGCAACATGGATGTGGTGTTCCTGGCGGATCAGGATGATGTCTGGGCGGAGACAAAGCTGGAGCGGATGTGCGCGGCGTTGGAGCGGCATCCGGAGGCGGCGGTTGTGGCATGTAAGTTCGGGCTGATGGATGGGGAGGGCGAGAAGATTCATGCCGTGATGGCGCCTACCCATAGTCTGGAGACGGGAAAACTGCACAGGGTGGAGCTTCGGGAGATTTTCTATAAGTATCAATGGCCCGGGATGGTGCTGGCGTATCGGAATGGGTGGTACCGGGAGCGGAGACAGGATAGCACAGAGGCGTATCGGATTCCCCATGATATCTTCCTCTGTGCCATGGCAGCGGAGGAGGGAGCCTTTTTTCAGTTGGATGAGGAACTGGCTTACCACAGGCGGCATGAGAGCAATACGGCAGCGGAAGAGCACCGGGTGGGGAGGCTGCTGGAGAAAGAGAGGAAACTTTGGGAGATAGAGAAGTATCTCGATATGCTTCGGGCGTTCCAGGGCGGGGAGGTATTGCGGACAGAAGAGGGGAAGCGGACTCTGCAGGAGAAGCTGAGTACGATGGAGGGGCGGTACGAGGCGCTGAAGTCCGGGAAGATGTGGATGGTGCTGCGGCGGGCTTTTCGGGACAGACGGAATGTGCGGCTGGCTACGGTGGTTTGTGATTTGGTGATTGTGCGAGGGGAAAAGGGGAATGGAGAAAAAAGCAAAACTACCTATCGGAATAGAAAATTTTGAAAAACTTAGGACAGAGAATTTCTACTATGTGGACAAGACAGGGCTGATAAAGGAATTGCTGGATAACTGGGGAGAAGTGAACCTATTCACTCGCCCCAGGCGCTTCGGCAAGTCTCTGAACATGAACATGTTGCGGTATTTCTTTGAATATGGCTGTAGGGCTGAAATCTTTGATGGGCTGGAAATCAGCAAGGAAAAATCGTACTGTGAAAAATACATGGGGAAATTTCCGGTCATTTCCATCACATTAAAGGGAGTGGACGCAAGGGACTTTGAGGGGGCAAAAGATATGCTGCGCTCTATTATAGGAGATGAAGCCATGCGGTTCCAGTTCCTTTTGGAGAGTGGGAAGTTGTCAGATGAAGAGAAAGAGCGCTATCAACGGCTGATTGCGATTGACCCAGATGGTCAGAGGCAGTTTGCCATGTCGGACAATGCGCTTACGGATAGTCTGAGAACCCTGTGCAGGCTGCTGTGCAAGCATTATGGACAGAAAGTCATCCTTCTGATAGATGAGTACGACGTGCCTCTGGACAAGGCTCAGCAGTCCGGCTGCTATGACGAGATGGTCAGCTTGATTCGAGGTTTGTTTGGCCAGGCCCTAAAGACCAACGATAGCCTGTATTTTGCTGTATTGACAGGATGCCTGCGGATAGCAAAAGAGAGCATTTTTACAGGGCTGAACAATTTTAATACATTTTCGGTCACGGATGTGCCTTTTGGCGAATATTTTGGCTTTACTGACAAAGAAGTTGCCGCAATGCTGGAATACTATGGGGTGGCTGATAAATTTGACATCGTGAAAAACTGGTATGATGGATATCGATTTGGGATGTCGGATGTCTATTGTCCATGGGATGTCATCAACTATTGCAGAGAACTGCGGTTTGACAGGGAAGCTTATCCAAGGGCTTTTTGGATTAATACCAGCGGCAACGACATCATCAGACGTTTCATCCGGATGGCGACATCCGGGACAAAGCGGGAATTGGAAACTCTGATTGCGGGGGAGACAGTCTTTCACCGCATCCGTCAGGAGCTGACCTATCGGGAACTGTATGAAAGCATCGATAACCTGTGGAGTGTGCTCTTCACCACTGGTTACCTGACCCGGCGCGGGGCAGAGGAGGGCGATATGTATCGGTTGGCTCTTCCTAATCTGGAGATTCGGCAGATTTTTGTGGAGCAGGTCATGGAGTGGTTTCAGGAAGAAGTTCAAAAAGATATCTCTGGCTTGGACGCATTTTGTGACTCTTTGCTCAAGGCGGATGCTGCTGCGGTGGAGGCGCAGTTTGGTGCATACTTGCGCAGGACAATCAGTATTCGGGATACTGCCGTAAGAAAGAACCGAAAAGAGAATTTTTACCATGGTATACTGCTGGGGCTGTTGGGACATCGGGAAGACTGGATTGTGACTTCCAACGCAGAATCTGGGGATGGATACAGTGACATTCTGGTAGAACTGGCGGAAGAGGGAATCGGTATCGTGATAGAAGTCAAATATGCGGAGGAGAAACAGTTGGAGGCGGCCTGTACGGAAGCACTGGCACAGATAGCAAGAATGGATTATGATGCCCGGCTGCGACAGGACGGAATGGATACTATCATCAGATATGGGATTGGCTGCTGCAGGAAAAAGTGTAAGGTAGTGGTGCAGGGATAAAAGCATGTGGAATGTTATGAGGCCAGCAGTTTATATCTGGATTTCGGGCAGAAATTGATGGTTTTACTATTTGATAAGCAGTTTGAGCGGCTGAGGTATATTAAAATTTGAAGATCTCTTAAATAAAGCTATCGGCATTGAACAGCAAATGTATGATTTTAAACTTGGTTTGACATTATTAGAAGATGGTTCAAAAAATCCCAATATTGTATCCAAGATTGTAAAAACGTTGACAGCTATGGCAAATACAAATTCAGACGAAGAAGGTATTGTAATAATTGGTGTGGCAAATGATATTGCTTCTGCCCAAAATTATCAAAGCCATTACAATTCTAATTGGATAGAGATTGATAAATGTTTTGTTACAGGCATTAATGATGAAGTAAAGAAGTATTGGGGTAGTTTAGAAAATTATGTTCAATATTTAAAGAGAGAGATTTCTAAACAGCCGATTCAAGATGACGTAAAAAGTCAAATTCTGACTAATTTTAATGTCATAAATTATGAGGAGAAAACAGTTGTTATTCTTAAATGTAAAAATAATGGACATTCTTTTACATACAAAAATGAATTTTACGAAAGGAGAGGTAGCAATACAGAAAAAGTAGAAATTGGTTCTGCTTCATTTAATGAATTAATGCGTAGGACTACCAGACAAGGCTTTTAGTTGAATTCAGAGTACAATTATTGCAATATTTTGCTGCTAGGTATCAATTTTGAGGCTGTAAATTTTTTTGTGTCTGTGGAGGAAAAATCTTTCCGTTCCGGTCGCTGAGCATCCTTATCCAAAACTTGGAGCTTTCATTGGTGCCTACCGTGATGTTGAGTCTCTCCTTGTATACTTCCGTCGTGACACCCAGCACCATATGGGCCTTCAGGCTGAGGATTCGTCTGTCCTCCTTAATCCTGTAGTGGATGCAGTCCATGAACTCGAAAGGGTCGCTGCCTGTCCTGGGGGACATCAATCGGGAGCTCCTCATACTGGCTTTTGAGTTTCTTGGGGGAATGGCACTTGCGCTTGTTGGCGGCCTCCATGTCCCCCAACAGCATGTTCGGCTCTGCCTCTATGAACTCTGCAGGATGCCCTTGAAGCCATCCTGCAGGAAAGCGTAGACGTCTGCCGCACTATGGATGCTATTATCATAAACTAAAGCGTCTGCAGACTTTGATAGCCATCTTTAAAAAAGAAAGAACAATTCTGCAGAATTGTTTTGGGGTTCACGCACTCCAACATGGCCCCTCCCTGCTTGTCTTTAGAATAGGAGATTGTCGGATGTTCTTTTTCTGGCATGTAATCTTCCAGGAAATCGATTTCCTGAAGCGCTCGTTGAATTTCTGCACTGAGTTTCCTATATTTTTCTTCAAAATAACCATATCTCTCAATACAATTTCTATATGTATCTGTCAAAATACTGTCATTCACATACTTGCGGAATTTTATACTAAAGTATTCATTTTGACGCACTGTGTAGACATCTTTATATACATTGCCAAATCCGTTACTCCAATCTGCCAAAAACCATGCCTCTATTTCCGGTGCCGCATAAAAAAAGATGACAGGGATATCGGGGCGTATTTTATTCAAACGCTCTATGACCCTATTTTTAAAGCATTTCCAGCTATCCTCATCGATAATGCCTGTGCCGTCTTCCTGCACCGAAAGGAATCGTCCATCCTTGTCGTCCTCTATCAGAATAGCTTCATAGCCTTCCTCTTCAAATCGCTTTTTCCCTATAAATTCAGCCGCAAAGTCAATTAGTTTTTCTCCAGTCATTCCGTTTTGCTCTTTTAAAATTTGATGTTTATGCCTATCTTTGATAGCTCCTTTACTTTTTCTTGGTCCAATGGGACACAGCTGGATGTATTCAACTCCGTCATTTATTTTCTGCATAAACGACTTCATAGCGTTCAATTCTGTATAGCCTGCGGTAAAAAAACAGGCTACCCGCTTCTTTTCACTCACTGAGGCCACCCTCCAATCATCGGATCTCCTATGCGGTACAAATCGCCAAGCGTCCATTCCCCTAGCTCTGGCCTCATTTCTTCTATATCCAGCTTGCGCAGCGGAATTCTGCTAAGCGGGTCAAAGACAAATATCCCTACCTCGCCCAAAAGGAATCCATCTGTAAACTCATCCAAAAAATCTGGCGAATGCGTGCTGATAAAGCACTGTTTAAAGCTTTGGCAACGCAATATCTCCTTTGCCAGCAATTTCTGCCATGCCGGATGGAGATTCATTTCCGGTTCGTCTATGGCGAGCATCGAAATGCCATTATGCTCTGGAAGATTCAGCATCAGCAATAGCAGTAGCAGATGAATCGTACCATCGCTAAGCTCCGATAAAGGGAAATAATATCCGTTCATTTTCAGTTCCATCCATATTTTCCCCCCGGCCTCGGGCACACGGATGTCTTCACAGGAATTTACAAGCTTTTTCAGCACAGATAAATACTTATCCCTGAATTCCGAATCCATATTCATCGTATTCAAAAAGACATTGACAAAGTTTGAGCCGTCCTTTTTCAGATAACTGCCGTCAGCCTGTTCATCCTGCATTTCACGGATGGCCGCAATATTAAATGCCGTGCAGGAATAGGAGAAAAAGCTGCGGAAGTATATGCGCATGGCTTCAAGCACATTGCGTATCTCATCGCGCACAAACGGCGTACTGAACAACTCTTTCTTCTCAAAGAAAAGATTGTCCATCTGCAGCAGCACCGATTCATATTTATTGACATCTGTATACAGCCGTTTATTCTTTGCCCCTGTCATTCCTGCCGTTGAAAAGGCTCCGATTCCCGATTTAGGAGAATGGCACCGGAAAAAATTATATGGCACAAGAGCGCCTTCCCGCGCCTCAGAGCTGTCTAAGGATTCCTCCGCAATATAGTTTTCCTCTCTTTTTTTGCCAACATTCGCACAGAGCGTGTAAACAACCGAACGCCCTTTCAGCAGCTCAAGATTCCAGACAAATCGAAACGATGAGTCATGGGCATGCCTGTCTACAGCAGTATTCCATCCGTTTCGCTTCAATTCTGACAAAAATCCTGTTGTCTCCGCTTTCGGATTGCTCACCATATTAGCCGCAAAAGACAATGCCCTGATAAAATTGCTCTTTCCTGCATTGTTCGCACCAATCAGTATATTTATCTTTGCAAATTCCAAATCTTCGCAAAAGACATTCCGAAAATTTTTACATGAAAAACTACGAATCATATGATTTGCTCTCCATATTCTTTGACCAGTTTTTGGCTCTGCTTGTATAGTTTAACATAATTCTGTTCTGGTTAGCAACATTATTTTCGCAAGAATTTTCTTCGCTTCGTTGTTCGGGATTCAAGTCTCGCTGTATAATTCAATAGATTCTGAAAAGTATATGTTTTTTATCATTCATTCTTTCGTAGCCTCCAACTGTAATTACCCATTTTTTAGTTTTTTGAATTTTAATTTTCCACTGCCCAATTAGCATCACACTGCTTACATAGCCTATATTTACCCAGATGATTGTCCAAGGATGCATATTCCCGAATATTGCCTAACTCGTTCTTATTTTCAAAATCAAAGCAACACCCGACAATTGTTCCATCCCATCTTACATTTATCACATGCTGCTTGATGAAATAGCAATTCCTTTGATGGTTCAATGCATCGGCATCCTCCAAAGTTCTTTTTGTTCCCTCGACATTTCCTGCCCAGGTATGTACGGGAATCATTTGCAGTAAATGCCTAAATTCATCTGGGATATTATCTAAAGTATTTCTGACATATTTTCCCTGCTCTTCATCAGGCGGGAAATCAAGTACTTTTCCTTGAAAGAACATTATGTCTCCACTATTAATGTATTCTTTCAAGTGTCTTTTGGAGAAATTTATTGCTTCAATGCCATTTTCAGAAAACCAACTGCAACACATCAAAAAAGCCTCTAACGATTTCAAAGTATGAAGTGTAATGACTAAATGCCTTAAACCCGCATGATAGAGTTTTATCAGCATTTCCTTTGTCAGTAATATACCATTTGTGCTGATTACAGGTTTGATACCTGCATCAACGCCCCACTGTATATAAGTGCACAATTTAGGATGCAGCAATGGCTCTCCTACCCTGTGATAATTTAATGTCTGCCCTTTTCTTGTCCAGGCTAAAGTCGCCAAAACAGTGCCATCATCAATGAACCCCTTTTTATAATGTGTGGTAGGTGTTCCACAATTATGACAATTAAGATTACAGCTATTTGTCATTTCCATTTCTTCGATTTTGAAAAAATTGCAGTACTTATTTTTCCCATAATAATAGACAGCTGGTGTTTTCTGAATGCTTGTCTCAGTTCCTTTTCTTTCAAACACTGTTACATAATATTGTCCATATCCTTTCAATTCAAAATTGCATACTTTTGCTTTTGAGTACCATATCTTTTCTATCACAATTTCATCTTTCATCAAATAGAAAGCATACTGTGTTTCGGGGGGGTAATTTCGTCTTCAATCTGTACATACAGTACATCCTCTAGGATTTTGAATTCAATTTTCATCCTTGATCAACTCCATTTCTTTTTTTAGTATTTCATACCTTTTCTCCCACGTATTTGTATTGAGAAAAGTCTGTTGCTGTTCTTTACTATATTTAGGTGGAAAATGTTTCTCTATAAGGCTTAATAGTAAATTTATGTACTCATCTCTATCATTATAAAAATATACAAAGTCATGCAAGCGCTCTATTTCCGGATAGTATACACTTATAATACATTTCCCAAAAGCGATATATTCATACAATTTTACGGGATCTACAGCTAACACTATGTCGTTTACGATAAAAGGCATAATAAGGCAATCGTATTCTTTGATTGCATCCCATAATGTATCATGGGGAATTGAGCCATGATAAACGATTCCGGTAGTGTAAGGCTTTTTAATGACTACAGGGCCAACTAAATGATACTCAATATCAGGTATCATTTCTAAACTGCTCTCAACCAGAGGGAAGTCGAACCAGCTCGATATTGTGCCAATATATCCCAATAAATATCTCGTTTTCGGTGCAGGCCGAGTTATATGATGTATATCATGGGAGACAGTGCCATTCCTGATTAAAATACTTTTCGGATGACCTGCAATGAAATCCACTTTTTTTCGCAGCGATTCAGATGATGCTATCAATAGCCTGCTCTTTTGAATTAGCTTGACTTCCTGGGTCAAAATATTGGCGACTCTTTTTGAATCAGGATATAAGAACTCATAATTATCCATACAATCATAGATTATACTGCCCTTATAATCATCAGGAATATAACGGGCATATAAGGGATACCCAATAAAAACATATTGATAACGGTTTAGGTTTCTAAATAAGCCGGCATTTAGCAAGGCTGAAATCTTACCAATCAACCTGCTTTTTTCCTGATAAGGAATTGTCCACAGGATATGAAATTTGATTCCTGGCTTATTGGGAATTTTTTTCTTCTTTTTCAAAATACTTCTCGGAAATATGACTGTTAATCGATAATCTCGAGATAGTTTATCGGCAAATATATGCGGACGTTGGTATATCCAATCCCAATCAATTCCCATAATATATAGCATCTGAGTTTCTTTCATAATATCACCATGACATATTAATCCCCGGTATAATTGATTATAGGAAAATTCCAGAATTCATTATCGCCATTTGGTGTAGTTAAATAATACATAACTGTGTAGTTGCCAGGTTCATCAAAAGAATAGGTCAAATCTCTTCCGGAAGAATTCATGGTAGTGTAATAGCCTCCATTTTTATAAATATACCATTTAATATTGAAGTTCCACGAATAATCAAAGTCTACAGAAAATTTATAGGTGGATTCATCAATCTGCTCCAATGTCTGGCCTTTATAGTTCAGGTTATAAACAGAACCATCATTCACAACAGTGGCTTCGTCACCGGATACATTCGCGATTTCAGCAATAATCGCAGATTTACGCTGCCCATTTTTTGACTTGACATAGGCCTTTAACAGATATTCGCCCTGTGGAACTGTGCAGGAGAAAACAGGGCTTTCTGCATAATCGGATTTTAGTATTGTAGTAGCTGTCAGTTTGTCTATCAGATAATAAGCATAGGATAAATCTTCTCTGGCTGTAAGGTTATCGGCGGTTAAAATAGTTCCATTTGTTTGGACTACTACATTCTGCAGGTCGAAATGCTCCCGAGGCTTTAGTGGTATGGAAATGGTATCCAATGATATGGTTTTACTGATGCTGTCATATATAATATCTGACTCTTTAATTTTCATAGTTTCAGCCGCTTCTTTCTGCGTTAGTTCTATATATTCGTTTTCATCTTCTATAGTAATGACTGTTATATAAGAACCAGAGGAACAATGCATATCAAATTTTAGAGTTGTTGTTGTATCTAAAAGCCCCATCGAACGGGATATATGTCCGTAATCTGTTTCATCAGTACCACTAATCAATTCTAAATAAGGGGGGGGTATCACTTATTTGTCTGATGCGTACAACATAATTTGTATCAGCTAAAGCCATTATTACTTCTGTATCGCTATGGCTGAGTATTTTCATGGATTCAGATAATTGGAACAATTGGGAATAATCATGTTCTTCTTCGGATTCAATATTGTCAAACAGAATAACTGCATCTCCAAGATAATAGAAATGCCGATCGATTTCGACGCCATGATACATCGAGTTGAAGCCGAGAACATAGTCATATTCATTTGTAAGAGAATAATCTATTATGCCGGTTTTTGAACTATTTTCAGCTGTAGGAGAGTAAGTTTTGCCATCAACGAGAATTGTATTGTGTGCCTTGGATGAAATAAAATAATCCCTATATTTATCTCCGCTTATATAATTATACCAACCAGGATCCACGAAAATATCATGGCCCTTGGAATAAAGCATAAAAGAACAATCATCAGCATGTTTATGTGTTTTGCTGCTATATCCTGCTTTGAACATACACCATGTTGAATCAGGGAAATTTTCCGCAAGCCAGGCCGATTTGCCGAAATAATAGCCGGAAACTGGATATATACAGGAACACGAATCAGGCTGTGTCCCTGATTCCCCTAAAGTAGAGGAGTAGATTAAGTGCTCATTTCCGTATTGAGACAAATCTTTGTAATGTGTCGATTCATAATCGGGTATAGAGTTTGTATCCCCAATTTCTGCAATAGTGCCGTTAGGTTTTATCATCCAGGACATAAACTCAGCTGAACCATAAATATCGGCATAAAGCTCTTCTCCATAGGAATCTCCAAATTGAGAAAGAAAATTGCTGATATCCAGAAATAACTCCATAACTCCGAAAGCGTATCCAGGTGAGTTTTCCACATGTACATTTTCAGCGTTAAATGCATAATCATGTTGTGCCTGTAGACGTTCTTTTGCCAGCGCCACCCATTCGTCAGACCGTTCATTATTTAATAAATAGGCAATATAAATCAGGGCTCTGTCCTGAAAGATTCCATGATTGTGATTTGAAGTATATTTTTGCGGATTTGCGAGAAATTCCGCATGCTCGATTAAAAGATTGTCTATTGTCTGGATGAAAGCATCATCCGCTTTCCCGGCTTTTTGCATTATAAGGGCATAATAGATAATGGTTTCTGAACGGAGAGCTGTGCCATGATCGTACCAGAGGAAAGGATTTCCCCCGGAAGAACAATCCGTATAAGAAATCCAGCTGTCCAATATTGCCTGTGCCTGTACAAGATATCTTTCGTTACCCGATAATTCATATCCTCTTGTCAGATAAGCGACAGGATTTAAGCATTGCAGGTACAACTGGAAAGTATTTGGCGAATTGGAATATTGTACATTCCAGTCAAATTGGCTCATATCATCCGGATTGTATGCAAGCATATCTTCCGATGAATACAATACAATCATTTTGCCTTCCATTATCAAATCCGCAATTTCTATCACATCGGAATCCGCAGGAAAATCAATGGGACAGTTAAACTGTTCCAGCGTAATGCCCCAGGAAAAAGCAGTTTGCTCAATCTGTGACTCATGGATATCTTCGCCTTTTGCGCAGCCTATAAGTAATAGGAACAATATCAAAATACAAAATAGAATTTTTTTTCGGCATAGCAAAATCATAGGTTTGAATCCTCCAATTGAAGCCCAATATAGGAATTTATTTCACTCAGTACTTTCTGATAATATTCTTTTTGGAAATGTATCGGGGATAAGCCCCATTTGTGCTTTTGGTAAGCGTAATATCCTCTGGATATATCAATGTTGCATGTTTTTCTTTGGAATTTATTATGGATATATTCATACATATATTCATATAAATAATTGTCATGTTTCACCCGCCCTACAGTATTTTGGTCAAATGGATGTACCTCTCCCGAATCGTCTATATAACATTCGGCACCATATACTCTATGCAGAATAATTTGCTTTGCAGAGTAAAGTGTCATGAGTTTATCGCAAAACTTATCCAGAAATTCATCTAAGTTTTTTCCATCTATCTTATAAGATATTTCACCACTATTCAGGCACACACTCTCTTTACGAGCAAAGGAAACATGTTCAGGCAATAGGCCGCTCTTTTGGCATTCCAGACTGTAAGTCACATAACTGCCCTTATATTTTGCCAATTGGAAACGCTCATCTACCAAATCAATTAACATGTATTGCGACTTTTTGTGACGAAGCAAAGTGAAAGTCAATTTATTAAAGTCATTAAAAACCTGTTCTTTCTGAAATGCAGAGTCAAGTCGAATTTCGCTCTCACATACAGGAATAGACGCACTCACCGCTGAAACGACCGACTGGCGGGCTATATAATATATCAGCTCTATATTCTTAGAGTATTCTAAAAGATCACGGGACACACAGCTTCCAAAGATACTTATTGTACTTGACGGATAAGCCTTTGCCTCTTCCAGGGGGGGTAGAACCTGAATAGGATAGCTTGTATAAATCAAAGGGGAATCTTCTGCCTCCTTAATAAAAACGGCAGCATAATAAATGCCATCCTTATTGATGCCGAAATCACAATTTGGTATGTTGCTATACCATTTCGTTTCTACTTTGACTCCGTTACGGAATAAATAGAATGCATACTCAGCGTTGCCGTATCTTTTGGAAATCGCCGTTTCAACATGAATATAATTATTTCCTTCTTTCTGGCTATGCTGAATTGTGATAGCATTCTGGCTGTCCATAGTAATCGGTCCCTCCTTGAGAAATATGTTTCTATATCATTTATGTGGGTCAATTAGCATAAGTTCCCTGTCTATGGTATGTTCTTTTGACGTTTGGCTTCGGATTCGCGCCGCGGCATTGGCCGACATTTGCAAAAACAATTCGGGCTTATGGTATAGTTCATCTATTCCATCAGCCATTGCCATATAATCTTCCCCAGATGTCAAAATTCCACAAGTTTCGTCCACAAATTCAGGAATTGCCGCTATTGCATTTGTAATAGGAACCAATCCGCTTGACATAGCTTCATCACGTGATACACCTTGGCTGTCCCAACGAGTTGGTACAAGAAATAATCCATATTCTTTGTGTAACTCGGCTATTTCATTTTGATGCAAAAAACGTCTTTCACATAGTACATTTTTATATTTTCTTAAGGATTTAATTACTTTATCAAATAAAATACCATCTCCAAGTATTCTAATGTTTAACTGATTAAAATAATCCTTTTTTGCTAATTCGTGTATACATTTTACAGTTAAGTCATTGGCATATTGATTGCTTGCAAAAGGGCGGATAGATAGAATTTTAGTTCTCTGTTCAGCTTGTTTTGGCACATAGTTAAACAGCGCTGTATCAATACAATTATGTATAATTGAATAGCTTCCTTGAGGAAGATGAAGATTGTAATCTTCAAATATTTCCGTTGCAAAAGTTTTCGATACAAAAACAAAATGTATGTTAGGATATTCTTCTATATGCTCAAAAATATCGTTCCACATGCTTTCTTTTTTTTCTGACGCAAGTTTGGCTTGTGTTTCTTCTTCGGAATTCTTGTAATTGTATTTTCTGCGCCACCATGGATGTATATCAGAACCATGGCACCAAATCAAGATTTTAAGCTGTTTGGTATAATGCCTAAGCACATCCCACATCATGGCATCCAAAAAGTGAACACATATAATACCTATTTCGCCACTGTCTAATATTGATGTCAACATAGTTTGGCCACCATCAACTACATTAATTCCATCAAATTCTCGATAAGAATCTTGGATTTGCGGATTTATTCTCATAACATCAAAAGTGTATCCTTTTTCCTTATAGCAAAGTATTCTTTTATGGACAAACATGTTGCGATACAATGCTTCATGTGTAGGATATTGATTGCTAATCACCAATACATTAGATCTGCACAAAAAACATGCCGCTTCATCTACAGATCCAATGCCACTACCTAATATAATTTTATGGACAATAAAAGAACCAGTTCCCTTTGGACGAAAACCTAGTTTTATGCTCTTAGAGCCAGCTGGTACAGTTAAATCTGTTGTTATTTTTGCTTTGGGATATTGTGGTTCAATTTTTTTCCCTTCCGAATCATAAAAAACACAGACACAAATGCAATCTAAATCACCTTCTGCATCAAACTTTACTTTCAATACGTTTTCTTGTACTAAATTTTCCAGGAAGTAGTTTTGGTTAGTGAAGATATATTCATGAACCCCCTCCTGTAAATGTGAAGTAATTTTGAAGCTATTTCCAGCTGTTTCGCATACAATTCTTTTAGAAGCTTTCATTTGTTGTGCCAAGGTATTGCCTATGATAATTTCTACAGGGGTGCCGGACAAGTCCTGGGAAGAAATTTTTTCGGCATTGTTTTCAATCTTTTTTAGCGGAATTCCTTTGTCGCAGATAACCAAATCATCTACAAAGGCACATGAATCTTTTGAATAATTGGCACAATAATTAAATACATCAATCGTAAAGAGGTTTTCGTTATTCCATGTATTATCTTTTTCTCCTACCTGCCATAAAGAAAAGCCGGATGTCAATTCCGTGCCGATAATAGAACGCCGCGATTGAAGAGTTGGAACCATGCAATATGTTTTTTGAGATGCCTGTAAGGTATACTGACCATGGTCGAAATCATAATACATTGCCTTACCGATGCCGGAATATGCCCCATAACGGCAGGTCAGTGCCAAGTCAGTTAAATAGTTGGGGCCATAATAGTCATCGCCGCATAAGCAGGCATAAAAATCAATCTCCTCCAAAGAAGCGGAAATATCCTCTGCCTCTTTCTGTGTGAGATTTATAATATCAGCTGTATCATTTACGGTCTGCTGACCTAAAATATATAATTTTTTATGCGGATAGCTTTGGCGCTGGTAGCTCTTGAGTGCATGCGCAACCTGAGATTCATTATCGCAGCGTGCAACCATGGCAATCATCGGCAATTGGGGTTTCAGGTTTACTCCAAATACTTTTTCTACAATGTAATTCAGACGGTCTTCGTATAAATGTTCGGACAGAACTGCCCTTAATCCGGCCAGGCGATACTTTCTGGCAGTATGGGAGTCAGAACAATATTCCTGCAGACAATGTTCCATAGTGCGGTCGTCATCTGTACATATTGTTAAATCACCAAAATAATTTTTCAACCCTCTGGAATAATTTCCAATCGTAATAGTATTGGAAGCCATCATTTCAAATACTCTTCTGGCAAACATGGTCTGTGACTGTTGTACAGAATTCATATTAATGCCATACATATAACCTTTATAGGCAATGTCTATTTGACTGGATGGAAGACTGCCTAAAATGTAGGGATTATAACTTTCGGGAAAAGCATGTTCCGGTCGTGCGTTTTGATAATTTCTATCATAAATGTCCAATCCTTTTGTACGGATAAATATCTTTGCAAATTTGTCAAATATTTCCGCCCGATGCTTATATTTGTGATAATAAGCTCCAGCAAAGCAAAATTTGTCCTTTCTCTCATATTTCTCAATTGGGTTATGGAGCAAAGGCTGAGCTGCAAAATGGAGATGATACACTCGGTCATGTTCGAGTTCGGTTTTATACCTTTGTACACAATCGATGTCAGTAGTGAATACGATATCGGCCATAGAGGCAGTGGTCATAAATTGCGCTGTATAAACTGGATCTTCCTTATTCCAGAAAACGACAGGAATATTCTGATGATGGCAATAGGTTGTCAGCTCATAGATTTCCTTGCTGCTTCGGTCTATTTTTCGGTACCATAAATCATCTTTGCCTTTCCAGGCAGACTCGATAAAAAGTAAATCAGGATCAAAATCACGAATTTCGCTTTCCCAGTTAGCTGGTGTCAGTTCCAACAGCTGACATTCGGGGCGATAGCTTTCAAGAGTAAACTGATCCATGATTGCGGCAACGCGAAGTTCTTTAAGAGACTTTGCTTTCAGGGAAAAAGAACTTCTGGACACATTTTTATCTATCAGAGAATCCAGTAAGGCATTATTTCCTTGTTTCTGCAAATGGTCAATGATTATTTGACGATGCTGTTTTATCTTTTGAATTTGTTCTTCTATCTCGTTAATGATGTTCATGACAGTCTCCTATTTTAGAATGTTTAATACTCTAAGGCGATAATAAATTTTCAAAGCCAATTTGCCATACCATTTGCTGGATAATTTGGCCCAACGTTGTTTGTACAGCTCATTTTCCTGTCTTAGTAGCTGCAATTCTCTTTGCTGGGTCTGTATGAGATGTTTGGCACGCAACAGCACCTGAACCTGTGAATCCTGGGAAAGTATTAGGTTTGCTAATTCCTGAGCAAACTTATAATCCTGAGTTTGGATTTCTTGTAGCTGATGCTCCAATCTATTCTTTTCGTTCTTTATTGAAAGTAGGTATTCTTTCTGCTCTTTTGCTTTTTGTTCAACATAGAGCAAATCCTTTTCCTGTTCTTGAATCTTTTGTCTGACATAGAGCAAATCCTTTTCCTGTTCTTGAATCTTTTGTCTCACATGGAACAATTCCTCTTTCTGCTTGGCATTATACTGCTTCAAGTCCTCAATAATAGCGTTTTTTGCGTTTACCCATCCCTTTGTGGTGATATAATTTTGATAATATTTATTGGTACGGTTCAGGTTATTGAAATGTTGTGCCAAAATATTCATAATATCTGCATTAGGGATATTGGCATGGCGTATTGGAGCTAAAAATAGTACATTAAAGCCTTCTACATCAGCCATAACATAGTTCATAGTCAATAAAGAATCAATAACATGGCGGAAAGATTCTTCTGATACTTCAATCCATAAATCAGGATGGTGCAGTTCTATTACATGCTGCATACCGGCCAGCACGCTTTCCTCGAAGCCTTCTGTATCGATTTTGACAAAGTCGACCTGACTCAGCCCGCGTTCGGATACAAATGAATCAATATCGGTTATGCTGATATCTCCGGAATCGCTTATATTTGTGTCAAGTGTGGTCGCTCCATAATTATCTTCAGAAAAGTTCAGTACATTGGAATATCCTTTGCATGCGCCCACACCATAATTTACCGGAAAAACATTTTTCAGAGAATTGTTTGCAATATTATTGGAGAGCCTTTCATAATTGACATTATAGGGCTCGAAAGAATATATTGCGGCATATTGCATATTTTTTGCCCAGAAGAGAGTATGGTTTCCGAGGTTGGCACCGATATCAAGTATAAATTTGCTGTCTCTGATATAAGGAAGCCATTTTTCCAATATGGAATTCTCGTAAAATGAATTTTGTTTTTTTATGGTCTCAAAGACATAATCGCCTTCGATGCCCTCTATGATCAAATCATTTACTGAGGCAGCAGAAATCTTTTCCATACGGTTCTATTCCTTTCTGAAATGAACAAAGATTAAAACAATTCCATGTCTTCCACATCTTTGCACTTAACGCAATGTGTATTTTCGCAATAATTCCACTCATCAATATAGAAGACTTTTCCCCATAAAGCATTAAGGGTAAAAAAATCCCATATTGTCATCCGGGATACAAACTCTATATTGATAATGGCGCGTCTGACAGCAACATTATCCCCATAGCAATAAGGAGTCCCGGAATGATGGTGCAAAGCGCTTTCCGTGATAGAATAAAACGCATTTTTCCCGATGATTCTGGAATCGCAGTATCGGAGCGTATATATGAGGTCGTATAAATAGTTGGGAGCATAATAATCCCAAGGATGAAAATAAGCAATATATTCAGAGGACACGGTATCTCCAAGAAGACTTTGCATTGTGTGTTCATGAGAGCTAATGTCAGGTGTTCCCAGGGCCAACTCATCTCCATAGAAGAGAAACAGCTGTTTCTTATCATAAGTCTGGGCCTTGAATTCTTCTATAATCCATTGATATTCCAGTTCGTTTTGAACCTGTGAGATAACTGTAATACATGGAAGAGATTTTTTCAGACTGAGGTTGTATACAGTTTTGACTATATCGCTTAACCGGTCTTCATATAAATGCGCTGTTAATATTTCGCGTAAACCCAACAATCTATATTTATGAACGGCAGCCTCTGTGGCACAATAGTTTTCCAGTTTATCAATTAAAACGTTTGCATCATTCGTACATATAGTTCTGTTCCCAAAATAATTCTCCAGTCCTTTAGCATAGTTTCCAACTGTAACCGTGTTGGATGCCATAAGTTCAAATACCCGCCGGGAAAACATCGTGCTGGAGGAAGTGACTGTATTCATGTTGATGCCAAAAATATATCCTTTGTGTGCCTTTTCGATTTCATCTGCCTTTAAATTTCCTAAAATGTAAGGCTTATATTTGGAGGGGAATTTATAAGCCGAATGCCTTTTCCCATATTCTCTGTCATAAATCGCAAGACCTTTGGTTGAAAGAAAAACCTGTGCAAAACGTTCAAATACCTCCGCACGTTCCGGATAACAGCGATAATAAGCTCCTGCAAAGCAAAATTTATCCTGACGATTACCGATTTCGATTGGATTATGGATTCTGGGCTGTGCAGCGAAATGTAAGTGATAGATTTTGTTCGTTCCCAGGCGGGAACGATATTGAGGAATCATATCACTGTCTGTGGTAAAAACAAAATCTGCTGTTTTCGCTATAATCAGAAAATCTTCAAAATGAAAAGGATCTTCTTTATTCCAGAAAATAATTGGAATATGCTTCTTATGGCAATAACTTGCCAGCGCAAAATATTCTTTGCTGCCATGGGCGATTTTGTCTTTCCATAGTCCGTGGTTTCCGTTCCATGCGGATTCTACAAAAAGCATATCCGGCTGAAAAGAAGCCAGTTCCTGTTCAAAGTTATCTGGACTGACTCCAAAAAGCACACATTCGGGCTGATAACAAAAAAAGGTAAATTCGTCCATGATGGCAGCAATCTTTAACTCTTTTAAGGTAACAGCATCTGTATGAAATTCCGGAGTATCTAAATTCAGAGAAATCCCTTTATCAGAAAGAAAGCTCTCTATACGTTTTCTGGCTGCAAGGATGCTTTTACGTTCATATCCTAGTTCCCCATAATCAAATTTCATGCACTTACCTCATTTGCCGTAACTTATGATATAAATGATACAGCCTTAATCCTGCTCTGCTGAGCGGGTTGTTGGTAAGGAGAGATAATTTTCTTTCATATTCCGTATTCTTTTCGGATAGAAAATCATTTTCTGCTTCAAGGATGCGAAGTTGTCCTTTTAAATCTTGCAGGTATTCTTCTGATTTACGAAGTTGCCTTGCACATTGTATCAATTCAGACTGATATTCTTTTTCCCAATTATTAGATAAAATCATTTGCTTAAATATTTTTCCTGATATTCTGATAAAGTAGGTTTAAATTCAGCTCTTTCACTGTTTGTCATCGCATTGAATTCCCGCGCAAATCCGCAATAGGGTGCAATGATTCGGGATGGAACATCAATTCCCAGAATATTCCCACGATGAAGCCATAATACCTTGTCACAAAAGGTTTCCATCTGAGTGACGGAATGGCTTACAAATAGGATGGTTTTTCCGTTTTTCTTGAATTCATCCATTTTTGCCAGACATTTATCGGAGAAACTGTTGTCTCCAACAGCTAATGCCTCGTCGATAATCAAGATATCAGGATCCATGTGTATGGATATGGAAAAACCCAGGCGGGAGCGCATGCCGCTGGAATAGGTACGCAACGGCTGCTCGATATGTTCGCCAATATCGGCGAATTCGATGATGTCATCCCGGATAGCGATGATCTGCTTATCGGTCAGTCCCATCAGCAGTCCCTTGTATCGGATATTTTCCAAACCTGTCAAGTGATTTTCCATACCTGCATTGGCGGACAGCATATTTACTTCTCCGGTGACTTTTATGCTCCCTTTGCTGGGAGAGGTGATTCCCGTTATGATACTGGAAAGAGTGGATTTACCGGAACCATTCATTCCGATAATTCCGGTAATTTCTCCTTTTTTAAATTCCAGATTGATATCCTGTAAGGCGGTGAACTGTTTTGGCATATAGCGAAAAGAAAAAAGGGTCCGCAGCCTTTCGCGGTCGCTTTTGAACATGGGATATTCTTTCCACATATTTTCTATCTTGACAGCTGTTTCGCTCAAATCAATTACCTCTATAGCAAATCGATAAACTGTTTTCTGAATTTCATATGCATATTGCTTCCGATTACAAATAGAATGAGAGTAATACTCCAAAAATATAGCATCTGTCGCCAGTGGTACAATAATCCATGGGGATAGAGCAGGCTTTCGCGGTATCCTTCCACCAGGTAATAAAAAGGATTCAGCTTCAATACAAAAACCAAAGTAGGATTCAAAGACAGCTGACTCCATACGATTGGGGTGATATAGAACAACAATCGTATGGCAGAACTGAGGAACTTCTGAAAGTCTTTGAAAAGTACTGTAATGGAAGAGAACAGCAGCGACAAGGCAATTAAAAAGCATAGTCCACTGAACATGAAATAAATTAGCTGCAGATTTCGCAGGGAGAATCTGACTCCTGCGCAAATCATGACAACAAATATCACTAACAATGCCCAGATATGTCCTATAAACTGCGATAAAACAGTTTTTACCGGTACAATGGCGAGAGGAAAGCGCATCCGTTTCAATATGTTGGAATAAGCATATATGCTTGTAGCCGAGGACTGCATTGCGCCGCTGATATAAAACCATGGAATAATACCCGCTATCATCCAAATCAGATAGGGATAATCATCCTGAGGGGAGGCTTGCCTCAGCCCTATGGCAAATACGAACCAATATACAAAAATCTGTAGGGCAGGGTTGAAAAAATTCCACAAGAACCCAAACATAGTACCATAATTTTGAGCTTTCAGTTCATAATTAGCCAATCGTATCAATCGATAACGGTTCTGCCAATTTTCTGTTATAACTGTTTTCACTGATTGAAACATATACCGTTTTCCTATTTTTTATATTGATAGATATTACCATAATTAATAATCTCAAGTCCGCTGCCAGGCTGTTCCTTTACAATGTTCTTGGTATCAAATAGAACAGAATGGCGCATTTTTTTGGCCAGCTCTCTGTGAGGCAGTTCTTTGTATTCATTGTGGTCGACTAAAACAAGTATTAAATCTGCATTTTCCACGGCCTGCTCCAGTGTTACAAAATCGGCTCTGGCTACATGGGAATCATGAACCGCAATGTTCATGCCCTCGTTTTTGAGCAGGCTGATGATTTCCAATGCAGGGCTTTCGCGTATATCATCCACATTCCCTTTATAAGTAGCTCCAAAGACGGCAATCTTGGGGTTTTCGATTTCCTTTATGAGCATCTTGGCCTTATCCGCTACATATGCCGGCATGCTGCAGTTGGTATCCCTGGCCAGTTTGATAATCTGAGCCCGTTCGGGTGCCTTGGCATAAATGAAATAAGGATCAATTGCAAGGCAGTGTCCGCCAACTCCAGGCCCGGGCTGATGGATGCTGACGCGTGGATGCTTATTGGCCATTTCTATTACATCCAGGCAGTTCACATCCAGCTCGTAGCAGATTTTTGCCAGTTCATTAGCCAGGGCGATATTCACATCACGGAAAGTGTTTTCCATACATTTTGAGAGTTCTGCAGTCTTTGCTTCTGTCCTGATGATTTCACCTTCCACAAAAGCAGCATAGATATTTGCAGCATGCTCTGTACAGGCGGGGGTAATGCCGCCGACGATGCGATTGTTGTGCCGTAATTCATAGAGAATCTTGCCGGGCAGGACCCTTTCCGGACAGTGGGCCAGATAGATATCCTTTCCAACGGTGAAGCCGGCCTCCTCTATGATGGGCTTGACAAAATCATCCATCGATTTCGGAGCAATGGTTGATTCCACGATAACAGTGTTATCTTTTTCCAGATAAGGGATGACAGATCTGACTCCCTCCAATACATAAGTGAGGTCACAGCTTAAAAGCTCGTCATCATGATTAGGGGTAGGGACTGATATGATATAAGCATCAGCCTTTTCTGGTTTTGTGGAGGCCCGGAAGCTTCCTGATTCAACACATTCCTTGATGACATCCTCAAGGCCGGGTTCCTCAATATGGATATGTCCCTGATTCAAGAGTTCTACAACCTCCTGCTTAATGTCGACTCCGACAACCTCGCAATTGTGACTGGCAAACATTGCCGAAGTCGGCAAGCCTATATAGCCTAGGCCGATAACACATAATTTCATCTTCTCCTGCTCCTTGTATCTTAGTTCTTTTGTGCCCAATCCAAAATTGCTGCTACGATTCGCTCGCTGGCATGTCCATCGCCGTAGGGATTTACAGCCTTGGCCATTTTGTCATATGCCGCATCATCCGTCAGCAGCAGCTTTGCGTTTTCATAGATTGCCTGTCCGTCAATGCCTGCGACTTTTACTGTTCCTGCGTCTACAGCTTCCGGTCTTTCGGTTTCCGTACGCAGTACCAGCACTGGGACTCCACAGGAAGGCGCCTCTTCCTGAAGGCCACCGGAATCGGTCATGACCAGGTGGCTTCTGGCCATGAGATTGTGCATATCTTCCACATCCAGGGGATTAATCAGATGTACCTGCCCCATATCTCCCAGGATTTCCGTTGCAATATCCCTCACCGCAGGATTCATGTGTACTGGGTAGACGACTTCTATATCCGGAAAATCCTCAACGATTTTCTTTACAGCCCGGCAGATATTCCGGAGGGGTTCTCCCAGGTTTTCTCGCCGGTGCGCGGTCATCAGGATACAGCGTCTTCCGGTGAAATTGATGGCACTGATATCAGTATCTTTGTACCGGTAATCTTTCTTTACGGTAGTCCGGAACGCATCGACAACTGTATTCCCCGTCACAAAGACCCCGTTTGTGATTCCTTCAGCCTCCAGGTTCTTCCGATTGTTCTCTGTGGGGGCAAAATGGAGGCTTGCGATTCTTCCGGTAAGGCTCCGGTTCATCTCCTCAGGGAACGGCGAGTATTTGTTGAAAGTCCGCAGCCCTGCTTCTACATGTCCTACCGGAATCTGCTGGTAGAATGCCGCCAGGGCAGATACGAAAGAGGTCGAGGTATCGCCATGTACCAGTACAATGTCAGGGGCCTCCTGGGCCAGGATGGGCTCCAGCTTTTCTAAGATGGAGGATGTAATCGTGGTCAATGTCTGCCTTGGGCGCATGATGTCCAGGTTGTATTTGGCTTTTGTGCCAAATATATCCATGACCTGCTGGAGCATCTCTCTGTGCTGCCCTGTCAGGCATACGGTGCTTTCTATTTCTGGATGCTTTTCCAGTTCTTTTACCAGAGGACACATCTTGATGGCTTCCGGTCTGGTTCCAAATATGCTCATTACTTTGAGGGCCATGTTGGTTCCGTCCTTTTATCGTTTGATTGTTTTTGTGGGGAAATGCCAGGGGGATATCTGCCAACCTCTGATAATCCGCCATTATCATGCCTTGATCACAAGCATTCCAGGCACTAGTTTTCATGAAATCCTTGTTTTCAAGAATGTTTTACAGTATAATTTCTATAAAGGCAGCTGCAAATTCCGTCATAAATTATGCATCAAAGAAAGCGACAGGTATATGGCAAGAACAGTAAGCATTGGAAATCAGGATTTTGAGAGTCTGAGGAAGAGGAATAATTTCTATGTGGATAAGACCGGTTTCATAAAGGAATGGTGGGAATCGGACGATGCCGTGACGCTGATTGCCCGTCCCCGGCGTTTTGGAAAGACATTGGCAATGAATATGCTGGAGAAGTTCTTTTCGATGGAATATGCGGGCAGAGGAGACCTGTTTGAGGGGTTGAGCATATGGGAAGAAAAATCCCCCTTGGGGGATTATAAATATCGCCAGCTACAGGGGACGTACCCTGTTATAATGCTCAGTTTTGCGGATATCAAAGAGACCTCCTTTGCGCAGGCGAGAAAAGCCATATGCCGTACTATCAAGCTGCTGTTTGACAGATTTGACTTTTTGCTGGAAGGGGATTTGCTGAGCCAGAGCGAAAAGGATGACTTCAGGCAGATATCTGTAGAAATGGAAGATAATGCGGCATCTTTTTCTCTGAAAGTTTTGTCCATTTATCTGTCTCGTTACTATGGCAGGAAAGTAATTATTCTTCTGGATGAATATGATACTCCCATGCAGGAGGCATATGTAAATGGGTATTGGGAGGAAATGGTCGCATTCACCAGGAGCCTGTTCAATGCCGCATTCAAGACGAATCCTTATCTGGAGCGGGCAATCATGACGGGGATTACAAGAATCAGCAGAGAATCCATGTTCTCGGATTTGAACAATCTGGAGGTAGTGACCATTACTTCGGAAAAATATGCGGATAGTTTCGGATTTACGGAAGAAGAAGTGTTTGCGGCTCTGGATGAATATGGCCTGTCTGACAGGAAAGAGGAAGTGAAGCAGTGGTATGATGGGTTTGTGTTCGGAAACCGTACAGATATTTACAACCCATGGTCTATCATCAATTATCTGGATAAAGGGAAGGCGGCGTCCTACTGGGTCAATACCAGTTCTAACAGCTTGGTTGGGAAACTGGTACGTGAGGGAAGCCCGGAACTTAAGATGACTATGGAAAGGCTGCTTCAGGAGGAGGGTTTCCGGGCCACGCTTGATGAGCAGGTTGTTTTTGATCAGTTGGATCAGGGCGACGACGCTATATGGAGCTTGCTGCTTGCCAGCGGTTACCTGAAAGCGGAGCATGTGGAATTTAAGAAAGAAAGCGGAGAAACAGAATATGATTTGAAGCTGACGAACATGGAAGTGCGCTTGATGTTCCGTCAGATGATTAAGGATTGGTTCAGGGGATGCCGCAGGGTCAATAATGCGTTCCTGCAGGCTCTGCTGGCGGATGATATAAAGGCGATGAATGCTTATATGAACAAGGTCGCTCTGCAGACTTTCAGTTATTTTGATATGGGAAAGAAACCCTCTGAATTGGAGCCGGAGCGATTTTATCATGGTTTTGTGCTGGGGATGATGGTGGAATTGGCGGATAGATATGTGCTGACCTCTAACCAGGAGAGCGGGTTTGGCAGGTATGATGTGATGTTGGAGCCAAAGCGGGAGAGCAGAGCTGCGGATAATCAGGATTTAGATGCGATTATTATAGAATTTAAAGTGCAGGATACAGATGAGGAGCAGGAACTTTCGGATACGGTGGAAGAGGCGTTGGCGCAGATAGAGCGGCAGAGGTATGATGCGGCGCTGGAGGCGAAAGGGATTCCCGGGGGACGGATTCGGAAGTATGGTTTTGCTTTTTGCGGGAAGAGGGTGTTGATTGGGAAAGGGGGTACACATGCCAAGGACAGTGAGCATCGGATGTCAGGACTTCGAGACGATACGGAGGGAAGGTTATTTTTATGTTGACAAATCATATTTCATAAAGGAATGGTGGGAAGAGGGGGACAGCGCGACCCTGATTACCCGGCCCAGGCGTTTTGGGAAAACATTGACCATGAGCATGGTGGAGAAGTTCCTTTCTGTGGAGTACGCGGGCAGGGGCGACTTGTTCGCAGGCCTGGCTATCTGGAAAGAGGAGAAGTTCCGCAGGCTTCAGGGGACATACCCTGTGCTCATGCTCAGCTTTGCGGATATCAAGGAGACATCCTTTGCGCAGGCGAGGAAAGCGATGTGCCGCGTGATTAAGGCGCTTTACGACAGGTTCAATTTCCTGCTGGAGGATGGCCCGTTAAGCGAGAGCGAGAAGAGGGATTTCAGGGAGATATCGGCGGACATGGAGGACAGTGCGGCGTCCTTTTCGCTGAAGATGCTGTGCTGCTATCTGTCCCGTTATTATGGAAAAAAGGTGGTAATCCTGTTAGACGAATATGATACGCCCATGCAGGAGGCTTATGTGAACGGATTCTGGAATGAGATGGCTGCATTTACCAGAAGCCTGTTCAATGCCACTTTTAAGACAAATCCATATATGGAACGCGCCATCATGACAGGAATCACGAGAGTAGGAAGGGAGTCTATGTTCTCGGATTTGAACAACTTAAAGGTGGTGACGGTCACCTCGGAGGAATATGGGGACTGCTTTGGTTTCACGGAAGAGGAGGTGTCTGCCTCCATGGATGAGTTCGGACTCGTGGAAAAAGGAGAAGTATGCGCATGGTATGACGGTTTCGCGTTCGGGAAAAAACGAAGCATTTACAATCCCTGGTCCATTATTAACTACCTGGACAAACGGCAGTTCAGGCCTTACTGGGCGAACACCAGCTCCAACAGTCTGGTCGGAAAGCTGGTCCGGGAAGGGATACCGGATGTAAAAATCATCATGGAAGATCTGCTGCAGGGAAAATCCTTCCACACGACAATTGACGAACAAATCATATTCGCTCAGCTTGACCATAACATAAATGCAATCTGGAGCCTGCTCCTGGCCAGCGGCTATCTGAAAGCGGAGCATGTCACGTATGATGAACGCGGAAAAGCGGATTATGAGCTTCGGCTGACGAACCGGGAAGTGCGGATGATGTTTGAGCGCATGATTGATGGCTGGCTCGCGGAATATACCCCGGACTATAATGCCTTTGTCAAGGCCCTGCTGCTGGGCGACAAAAAGGCGATGAACATCTATATGAACAGGACAGCCATGGCCACCTTCAGCTGCTTTGACTCGGGAAACAGGCCATCAGAGGCTTCGGAGCCGGAGCGGTTCTACCATGGTTTCGTGCTGGGACTGATGGTTGACCTGGCGGACAGGTACAGCATTACATCGAACAGGGAGAGCGGATTCGGACGTTATGATGTCATGCTGGAGCCGAGAAACAGGGATGATGACGCGTTCATCTTTGAGTTCAAGGTGCGCGACCCGGGGGAGGAGCGCAGCCTGGAGGATACCGTGTGTGCAGCTTTGAAGCAGATTGAGGAAAAGCACTATGCCTGCACATTGGAAGAGAAAGGAATTCCAGGAGATAAAATTCGGAAATACGGCTTTGCCTTTGAGGGGAAGAAGGTGCTGATTGGTTGAGCGGCAGTCACGCCGTTGAAATATAAAGCGCTTACCATCTGAATTGTGCATGTATAAAATGAAAGAGCGGTGCGGGAAAACAAATTCTCCAGCACCGCTTTTCGTCTCTGTGTAAATTCCTAATGAGGAAGGGGAGCCATCCCCAACTCCTCCCTCAGTTCGTCCACGCTCGGAAGAGGAACTCTGCATTGCTGATCGGCTGCATAATCATAGTAAGTGCTCCGATCATCCTTTTCCCATAGCGGACGGCCCTGATAGCCGTCATAAGGACGGATTTTTGTTACAGTCTGTCTTGATTTTTCTGATTGCATAAACATTCCTCCTACTGTCGATTTGATAATTATAATACTCTAAAGTGCCTCTTTGCAAGGCATTTCATTCAAATTTCAGAAATAAATTCTATTGTATATTGGTTGTAGCGAGAAAGTTTTCCACCTCCTGCATCAAGCCTGCAGGAGAGTCTCCGGCAACAATGTGGTACGCGTCTTCCAGCTGCTTTTTTTCTGACTGCAAAGCGCTGTCTCCTTTCAGTCTGTCCACATATGTCTGCGCGCATCTGACAAGATATCCCTCCAGCTCGGCCCAAACGACAGAGTCATTAAGAAAATCCAGTTTATCATTACGGTAACTTGCATTTTCCGTAGCATAGCCGTAAGTCTTGACCGCTATATCCTCCGGCACTGGCCGGCCGGAAAACTGCAACGGCAATTCCCACACTACATCACGGCACCAGCTCTTCCGAAACTCGGGATGTTCCTGCTCAAACATAATATTCTGCCAGTTTCAGCGCCCATAAGGCATAAAACGCCCGAAGCTTTGCCGGCGCGTAATGCACTACGGCGTTAAAATCGCGAATCTGGAAAAACTGTATGTCCGTCCTCAACGTGCCGTGAAGCGTTAAGCTGATTTTTTGAATAAATTCGTAGATATCCTCATTGCAGCTGAACAGATAAGAGCCCTTTCGGCTTCCCTCTTCAGTCGCTTTCTTTATTTCAGACTCAAGCATATGAATCAACAGGGAAAACGGATGATACAATGAATAAAAGTCGTATTTTTTAGCCGGAGCGCGTTCTAATGCTTTTAACGATTGCAGCAGCTGCTTCCGTGGTGCCAAAGCAAATTAACCTCATCCGCCAACCTCAGATTTTCCGGCTCGTTTCGCTTTAGCCAGGCTTCCACGACAATCAAAAGCATGGCGCTCTGCCATTTCAATATGGGGATGGACAGTCCCTTGTCCATGCGCTCCATCGTAAGATTGCTTCTCGTATGGAATACAAGGAAATATTCCAGAAATAATATCTTCTCCTCCTCACGAAAATATTTCAGCGTACCGACCAACATCCCCCAGAAAAGGAATTTGTCCTTCTTCCCCAGTTCCCCATATCCCGCAACTCGGAGGTCACATGCCGCAGTCTCTTTTATCAACATGCGCAACGCTTTTCTGTTTCCTTGAGGTTCTTTCCCACTGATGCGACAATATTCCCTGTATGCAGGAAGTTTTGACAAGCAAAGAGATATAGAAGCGGTGGTCAGAAAGCCGACAGGCTGTTTTGCAGACGGACTTACTTCCGAAACCCTGTAAAAATCCCAGCTTACCCTGGAGAATTTCGGAAACGGAATAAAGGCAAGAGAAGAATGGAAAAACGCGGAAAGGATATACAAAGAATTGACTGTTTCCATCCATCCCATACCAGTTGCCTGGCTTCGTCAACTTCCTGCTGTAGCGCCAGCTGGTGCTGCCTTTCCCGGGAGATTGCTTCAAGAAATTCGGCAAAGGGCTGTATGTACCAGAATATGGAAACCCTGTGGAGCGTGCTGTTCACCACCGGTTATCTGCCCCAACGAGGAAAGGAAACTCTCGCGCAGGGCGGAAGTGCCCTACCCTAATGCTTTAAATAGAGGCTCATTTTGCCCTGAATGCCCAGAATTTACTGATTAAGAAATTCAGCGGCACACTGATGATCAGATTAATCAGCGGGGCGATGAATTTAGAGAGGCCTACCGTCTGAATCCAGAACCACCCCAGGAGGTTATTCAGGACGATTCCGGTGAAACCGTATGAGATATATGTCTTCAGCAGAGCTTTGGGGACAGACCTCTTTTCCCCATCCTGCATGGTGAACACGAAGCGGCTGTTCCAGTAGAAAGACCAGAGGACGCTGAGCAGAAACGCTACGACGTTTCCTGCAATGAAGTCCCAGTCCGCCTCCAATGGCCGCATCAGGAACAGCACCAGCACGTTGAGTGCATAGCTGACCAGCGTATTGGACACCCCTACGATGCCGAACCTTATGAACTGCAGGAGACTGCTTGCCGTTTCGCCTGAAGCATCCAAATGGAATGTTCTTAGGATTCTTTGTATTCGTTGGATCTGCCTGTTGTCCATAATGCAGCCTCCCTTTTTTACCGTAAATGGCTCCCGCTCCCTGCTTTTCCTCTCCATACCCGCCCTATCGGCAGCGAATAGGGGGCCATTTATCGTCGATTATTGAAAGCGGTTAATCGCCTCAATGACGTATTCCTGTTCTTCTGCCGTCATTCCATTATATAAAGGGATTGACAGCACCGTCCTTGCATAGCACTCCGTAATTGGCAGGCTCCCTTCTCCAAAGCCCAAATACCGGTATGCTTCCGACAAATGGGGCGGGATGGGATAGTGGATGATGGTTCCGATTTCCCTATCGTTTAAGTAATCAATCAGCTCCTGGCGGCGTTCTGTGCGTACCACGAACTGATGCCATATATGGGTGGCTCCATCTCGAATACTTGGAAGGACGATATCGGGATGGGTGAGCTCTGCCAGATATCGGCCACAAATCCTACGCTTGTCAGCCTCCAGCTCCTCCATATGGGACAGCCTCACCCGCAGGAGTCCAGCCTGCAGCTCGTCCAGCCGCGAGTTCGTTCCTACCACGCGGTTGTAGTATCTTTTCTCGCTCCCATAGTTGCGGAACACCCGTACATCTTCCGCTATCTTAGGGTCATTTGTGACGATTGCTCCAGCGTCCCCGAAAGCTCCCAGATTCTTGGAAGGGTAGAAAGAGAAGCAGCCAATGTCGCCGAACGTCCCCGTCATCTGTCCGCCAAAGCGTGCCCCATGGGACTGGGCGCAGTCCTCTACCACGCGGAGGCCATGCCTCCTGGCGATGTCCATGATGGGAGCCATGTTGGATGCCTGGCCATATAAGTGGACTACCAGGATAGCTTTGGTCCTATCTGTTATTCTATCCTCTATTTGGGATGCATCTATGTTAAAATATTCATCGGGCTCAACAAACACAGGGGCGGCTCCATTGATTGTAATCCCCATGACACTGGCAATGTAGGTGTTTCCCTGAACAATCACTTCATCGCCTTTGCCGATTCCCAGAACACGGAAAGCAATCCAAAGGGCATCCAGGCCGCTGGCCAATCCCACACAGTATCTGCTGCCGGTATATGCGGCAAATTCTTCTTCAAAGGACTGAACCTCTTTTCCGAGGACGTACCACCCGGAACGAAGCACTTCCAAAGCTTTCTTTTCAAATTCCTCTTGATAGAGGTAAAATCCTTTATCCAATCTATTCGGCATTATCTTCATAACATCTTCTCCTTTTTATGTGGATTCGTTTCTTCTTGCCGTAAATAGGAGAATTACCTAATGTTTCATGGCATTTCCTCATCAATGATTGCAATATACTCATCATAATTCCGAATATATTCTGTGGTATCATAATGCTCACTGGCCAGGCAGAGCAGTACGGAATCTGCGCTGAAATCATACATATCTTTCCAGAGCATGGCGGGCAAATAAATTCCTGTGTGAGGGCGGTTCAGAACAAAGACTGCTTCATTCCCTTTTCCGTCCTGTACCTTTACTTTACAGGAACCTGCCACATTGATTAGTACAAATTGAGATTTGCGGTTGGCATGCTGTCCTCTGACCACATCATTGGCCGAACCGTAGATGTAAAATATGCGGGCAATGTCAAAAGGGATATCTTTCATCCCCTCCACCACAACTAAATGCCCCCGGTCATCTCCGTTTTGGGAGAATTCCAACATTTGTGCACCAATATGTTTTGACATGTACTTACCTCCTCGTATCTTGACAAAGCCTGCCATCAAAGCGTTTCGCTACACGTCCCTGATAACCCGTGCCGGGATTCCCATGACCACTTTCCCGCCCGGGACATCCCTCGTCACCAGCGCGCCGGCTCCGACAATGGCATTGTCGCCAATCCTGACGCCGGGAAGGATATTTGCGGCAGCCCCGATGGTGACGTAGTCCCCGATGGATGCCCCCCGGACATGCCCCTCATCATACTCTTCCCTGCCCATGGTATTGTCGTTGGTAGTGGCCACCAGGACGCTGATAAAGACATGGCTCCCAATCACCATGTTTCCGGTGATATGGGAATTGTCCATTATCTTCGTATAGTCGCCAATCCTCGTATTATAGTTCACGCTCACATTCCTGCTGATGATGCAATGGCTGCCGATTCTGCACTCTTCACGTATCGAGCAGAAGTCGCCTAATAGATTGTGGCCTCCTATCTCGCTTCCGGCATACAGGATTACAGAAGGGCAGAGGATGCAGCCCGTGCCTATCTTCAGCTCCGGGTATTCCGGCTTCAGCTTCCGGGAGGTGGCGCCCGGAGAAGTGGGCGGCTTCCCTATGACACAGTGGTCATATATCTCACATCCGGATTGGATCACCGTATTGGGGTAGACCACCACATAATCATGTATGATTACGCCATCCTCGATCGTCACATTGCCATGTATGACGGCGGTATCGGCGATATGGGCTTTGCTGCTTATCATATCCATCCCTCCTCAGATTCCGGGGCCTTGACGATGGCATATCCATCCAGGACCAGTTCGCCTTTCTGGTTCTCGGCATAGGTCCTGAGCTTCACTATCCTTTTGTCAGGATTGAGCACATCTGCCACTTCTGCTATGGCGGTGATGGTATCACCTATGTAGACAGGTTTCAGGAACCTGGAGTCCTGTTCCATGTAGATTGTCCCCGCCCCTGGCAGGTACATGCCTATCACTGTCGAGACCATCCCGGATATGAGGGCTCCGTGTGCAATCCTGGCATGCGCAAAGCTGTCGGCGGCAGCTACCCCGTCCACATGGATCGGATTGAAGTCCCCTGTTATCCCCGCAAAAAGATAAACATCTGATTCGGAGACTGTCTTCGCAAAATGCGCCCTGCACCCAGGCGCTATCTCCTTCCCAAACATCCTCATGCGGCCTCCTTTCTATATATCCTCCAGGGCATCCCGGACGGCAACCGTGTCAGGCCGCAAATTCTTTTCCTTAATTTACCCCCCCGAGCCTTAAGCCCTCATACTGGGGCAGGAACCTGTACTCTTCCTTCAAAATGCCATACCACTTCAATGTCTTGAATCCTCCTTTCAGATATATATGTTTTCTGGACGTGCCCTCATATACAAAGCCACATCTCTCATACAGGCGAATCGCCTTTGTGTTCTCCGACAGCACATTCAGGTATACCCTTTCCAACATCCAGTCCCGAAAGGAAATCGTCAGGAGCTGGTGCGTAGCATCTGTGGCTATCCCCTTACCTTGAGCGCATCTGCGCAAGCTGATGGCATATTCGCCATGCCTGTCGCGCAGGCTGATGTCTTTTAGGCTGATAGTCCCCAAATACTCATTCTGCTCACTGGCAATGGCAAAGTGTATGCTGCTCCCATCTGCCATGAGGTATTGCGCGTTCTCTATAAATGATTTTGCATCATCAAGGGTCTTGGACATCATGTCCGTCTGGAATCCTGCCTGGATATCGGGGTCATGCATCCACTCCAGCATTCCCTCTGCGTCTTTCAGACTAAGTTCACGTAGATGAATCATCTTCCGCCCCCTTCATGCTCTCTTCTATAATATAAGGAGGACGATTCCGAGAGGCGTCAAATGCACGCCACAGATATCCTCCTAAGATGCCTAATGTAAGCATGATTATGCCGAAACTGAATAGATTGAACATAAATAACGTTGTCCATCCACTTACATCAATAGCCCCTGCCAGTTTGCACGTCAGCACTACTATGGCCCATATTACGGCTCCGATGCAGGAGAAAGTGCCTATCCCAGAAACGATTGCGATGGGCAAGGTAGAAAAACTGAATAACGTATCCGCCACCAGACGCAACTTCTTTTTCAAAGTCCATTTGCTGCTCCCAATCTCCCTGGCAAGTCGTGTATAATATACCTGTCCGGTTTTAAAGCCGCTCCACAAAATCTGTCCGGTCAGGGCGCTGTTCTTTTCATCCAGCTGCGTCAAAACTTGGATGACTTTCCGATCCAGCAGATAGACATCAAAACCTCCCCTGGGCATCTGGGGCAGCGCGGTCTTCCTTACCAGCCAGTAATACAGATTGGCGAAAAGGGTCTGCCCTTTGCCCTCCTGGCGGTCTTTCCGGACTGCCAAAACGACATTCTTGCCTTTCCTCCATTGTTCCGCCATTTCCAATATAAGCTCTGTGGGTTCCTGCAAATCCGCTGCTTTTACTACGGCACAGTCCCCAGTACATTGTGCCAGGCCACATAGGATAGCTGCATGAGAACCAAAATTCCGAGAAAGACTGTATATTTTCACTCTCTTGTCTCTCTCTGCCAACTGTTTCATGATTGCAAAACTGTTGTCTCTTGAACCATCATTTACCATGACAATCTCCCAATCATATTCCGTATGATTCAACACTCGTTCATACATATTCTGATAAAGGGAGAGCAAATTGTCCTGATTATAGTACACAGGAATGATTATTGATATTTTCATTCGTACTCCTTTCAGCTACAGTCATTTAAAACATGAAACCGCCCGGATTATTCCATGACAGATTTGCATAATTTCCAATTGAAACCACAATAAATACTATTGATAGAGCTGTCATCATGACAATATATTTAATTCTTTCTTTTCTTGAAGCTTTCCTTATCCATTTAGGGAAAGAAAAACATGCTACATAATAGGCTAGGAAATCCAACACAATAAAGTATCGCCATTCAATTTGCATCGCCAGCAATGGCAATGTTAAAAACACAAGAGCTATGCTCCCCATTACCACTTCCTTTTTATTGAAACATGTGGAAAATCTCCTTTTATTAAATAAAACCAGGCAAAAAGAGGACCACAGCGCCGCATTGAAAGTCAACATCAAAACTCCTTCTATTCCCACCAAAATGTAGGGTGTATCCGGATAAATCATAGGTGTCCGCATATCTATAGCCATGAATAGTTTCGTAAAGAAAAAGCTCATAAATTCCAATGGATGGGAAACGAATATATATGCAAGATCAAGTAATTTCAATTCCTCCACACCGGGATAAATGGAATTTATCATAAGCGTTCCCAAGGAATCTTTCAGGAAATAGGGCCACGCTTGTGTTGCTGTATCCATAGAAAATTGAATATTTGCTTCAATCAGGCTTTGCCCCCCCAGGTAATTTCCCATGCTTCCGCCGATGTATTCCAGACTATAGCTCCGCAGATAATTAGTCACGATTTGCGGAACGCCAAGAACAAATATCCCAGCACAAACACACAGAAAAGCTTTTGATATTGCTTTCCATGTCATTTTATGCCTGCGGAGCCGGACAGCCAACCATATTAGCTCTACATATAACAATACAGAATAAGATTGCCTGCACAAGACAGCAGCCACAAGAAAGAAAAAATTCCAAAACAGCAGAATGTTCTTCTCCCAATTAATATATTTTAAGAAAAAGTACACTGCGCAAAGCGCAAAAAAGAATGGAAGCAAATCAGCCATCGGCCACAATATATGTCCCCTCAAAAAGACAAAGAAACAGATATTCATCAAAACTATCTGCCAGATTTTTACTCTTTCCCTTTCATTGAGCATACTGTATATAGAAGGCAGCAAAATACAATTCAAAAAACTGGCCAGGAATGACAAAATGATAAAGGTAGCAATCAATGGATTTGTTTGAAGCAGTCTTCCAAAGAGCCATTTTATCATGCCATAAAAAAACGATATGAAATATCCTCTGAAAGGAACCTTCGATGTTATTTCGATGAAGCTGTCGACCGAGAATCCATCCTGCCCCAGAAAAAACACATCCGCGCTGTACCAGTACCAGCCGGCATCGAATCCCATGGTATTTGCTTCCAGATATTCCCGAACCATATCATAATGCATACAAGCGTACAAGCTGAATAAAGCTCCGAATATCATGAAAATCAATTTTGGGGACTGAAACACTTTTCTTTGCAATATCCCAGATTTGTAAAGCTGCGGCACGGCTTTCTTTGCAAAGCCCATGCCCGCCCATAAAATAATCCAGGCAATAACCGATATCACTATTAAAACGGCAATATATTCCAGCATGCGCCGTAAAGACAACCCCTCATAATACAACAGGGAAATTGTTATCTGCTGTTCTGTATTCCTACTGCATTTATATTCCTGGCTATGGCCGTCAAACATAATTTTTATGTCTGAAGCTTTTGCATTTGTAATAAGTATGATATTGCTTTCCGCTGCTTTTGTGACTTCCACCTCCAAAACAGGCATTCCATCTACGGAAAGGAAATGATTTTCTTCTATTTCCTCAAAATCCTTAAAATTGAGAACCCGCATGCTGGGATTTATAATCCATATATTGCTGTTGGCCTCCCCATTTTCAGATAAAACCTCCAGCTTTATTTTTTTCGGAAGATGCGATTCTAATATTTTATCATTTATGCTGTTTCCGCACAGAATGGTGATTCCCAGAAAACAGGCAACAAATAGCAGGATATTATTCCTTGTAGTTTTCCGTATGCTGTATAAATCCCTCTTTTTCCATAAATACCTAATGCCAGTCTCTGTCAAGAGAATAAGTATTGTCAGCAGAATTAAGGTTAGCAGCCCCAAAGCAATACTGAAGGTTATGTCATCATTCTTTTCATAAAAAAGATTCACTATTTTCGGAAACAATATCAAGCCAAGCGCCACTAAGTAGATAACAAAAATCCGGGGTCTTTTCATATTCATGCCTCCTAATATATTTCGATTAAAGCAACCTCACCTCTAAAATGCACTACGCCGTTTTCAGATGATAGGGAAGCATCATCCATCAAACCATTTGCATCATATTCGTATAAGGCATAATCCCTTCCGCTCACTAAATTCAGTATTTCCAGCTTTGACCAGGCAACATGAAGCGCGCTCCAATATGGCCTTGTCGAATTATCAATGCCTTCGTTATATACGCTGCTATAAGAATTGTACATGCTAAGAAAGGCAACTTTTTCTACTTTTATATGGTTTTCCGCTTCATATGCTTCGATTTCACTCTGGTAGATTCGGCAGACTTCCGAATCGGTTATGTTAGCGGCAATCACTCTTACCACATCAATCTGTGTATCGCGTGCGTAAGCGAGACCCAATACGCCAATGGATATCAGCAGAAGCTGTTCCAGCCGTTTCCTGTCTTCACCCTTTCCGATTATTCCCAATGCCATAATTGCTAAAAATCCGGGAATCCCCATTACCATAAAACAGGTTCTCTCGTCAATGCTCCACAGGGTAGTCGCCAATTGAAAGTAAAATACAATGCCAACTAAAATCCCGGTGGTCATAAAAAATACAGGATAGAAATCTTTTCTAAGCTTTCTTGTTATTCCCAGCAAAATAATTACCACTATCATCAGCAGAAAATAAATCAAAAAATAAGGAGTTTCCATTCGGCCATGGCCGCTTACCATAACCAGTTTTATCTCCCTGAAAAATTTTTCCAGCTTGTCCCCTGTCCCAGACACGCTCATTCGGGGAGAATCGCCCAATGTTACCATTGAAATCAAATTAATTAATATCGGAATTGCATACAGCAAGAGCATTTTGAAAGTGTCGATAATCCACCGCTGAAACCTCTGCTGCCGTTGTCTCAAATATTCTCCCAAAAAGGACATACTGCACAGCATTACAAACCATGCGCCATATGGCTGATAAATAAATACAGACAATAACAGCAATACTTCTGTCCATAGAGATTTTCCTTTTCCACTCCCCAGATACACTTTGGCAGCCCAAACCGCGCAGAAAGCACCAATCAAAAAAATCAGATTTACTTTGTGGAATGTCAATACTTCCACCAGAAAAGGATTGAAAACAAATAATCCCGCGCCAAAGAACGCAATCAAATTTCTACAGTCGAATTTAGGTTCAATCTCAAAAGTCTGTATAAAAATCTCATATATTACTTTGGCAATCGCCGCCAACAGTACAATACATAAGAACACCGTGAACGGCTGGTACAATAAGTAAACCCCTCTACATAAAGCATCTAAAATGACATACAATAATCCATTAATAATCCTTCCCTCGCGCCTCCCGGTAGCATATAGAATAAATCTGTAATCCTTAATGTTAAATTTATATCCATTGCTATACGATAAATAGTAAGTGTAATCATCTACGCTGAACGTAGTCTGCAGCATTCCTCCCAGAATCCCAATGCCCCATATCAAAAACAAGCCAAAAGGCAAATGTTTCCTTTGGAACACGAATTCCCATATCCTTACGTTTGTTAGTAGAAGCTTTCCAACCCAAAAGACGATTGTGCCAAATACAAGAACAAAAAGAATCGTTAAAAATGTTTTTGCGAACGTCAAATATTCTTTTTGCTGAACTACAATATTCATATTTCCGGCCTCATTGCCGTCCCATTGAATACGCTGCGAATTCATCCCCGAATTTATGGATAAATCCGAGTACCCCCCCTCAAAGATACACATAATATTTCCGCTCGCAACATTCTCCGTATAAAACGATAAAACCGAGCCGCTTTCAGAAGAAATATAATGTGTATCCTCAGCCTCTATAAAACCTTTATTTTCTATAATCTTTAATCCCGGATACCAGTTAAGCCATACATTGGCTTTCTCACCCATATTGCCAATCATTTTTATCGTCACAATGTTTTCCATGCATATTTTAGACGCCATTTCCGAACACATGTTCCAACTGAGCAGTACGCTAAAGAAACAGGCAATTATCAACCACAGTCCTGTTCTCTCAAAATTTGCATTTTTTTCTGATTTTACAATTTTCTCGTCCATATTTCTTTTCTCTACTATTCAGCCAATCACTCCGCCCGGCTATTTCCTGGTATGCCTTAAAACAATCTATCCAACCTTAGCTTAAAAAACAGGTTTATCAACTTCTTTCCTTTCCTCGACCCTGCAATTCTCATAAGCTCATTTTTCATCTGTGCAGACTGATTCTCTCTATCTGCATGTGCCCTGCAGAACTCATTTGGCCGCGTTTGATCCGACCAGAGATATCCCGGCCCGTTTGCATTCATCAGATTATATATCTCTCCCGCATACTCTTCATACAGCTCCTTATGGTTCTCCTCCAGAGTCTTTTGCAGATACATCCTGGCCCCATTCGACATGACTCGCATCATGCTTTCTTTCCGTACACGGTAATAGCATAAAGGTTCCGGGATACAGACCCCATTCCTTCCATTCTGTATCATGCCCAGCCACCCATCATAGTCCTCCATCCCATATTCCATCGTCTTTCGGTTCTGGCCAAAGCTTACAAAATCCGCTTTCCTCACTACAGCAAACGCCGCCAGCATATTCCCCAAAAGCATATAGGGAAGCTCTGTATTGAATGTCGTCCAAATACTATCGTCTCCTTCAAAAAACTGTAGCCAGCTGTATACAAAGCTTACATCCTCATACCGCTCCAACACCTCGATGCATCTTCTGTAGTAACTTGCTTCTATCATGTCGTCCGCGTCCAGGAAACTAATATACTCTCCCTTAGCCAAATGGCTCCCCACATTCCGGGCGTTGGCCAGCCCCCCATTTGGAATGCTCTCAATTCGCACTCTTGGATATTTCTCCCGAATTTCCTCCAGCCTGTCCAGGCTCTTCCTGTCCGTGCTCCCATCGTTTACTATAATCGCTTCATATCTTTCATAATCAATCTCCGCAAGGCTCTCCATGGTTTCCATAATCGTATCGCCCAGGTTGTAATAGCAGATGATTATGGAAAGGAGCCCCCTTTCCCCTTTCTCTGCATCTGCCGGTAGTTCTGTCACTTTCCTTGCATTCAGCACTGGAAACGCCTTTCGGAGCGGCTGTTCTATTACTCGCTCAAAAAAGGTTTCCCTTGCCCTTACATTTCGATTCGCTGCACACAGCTCCCTGATATGGCTCTGCCCCTGCCTTCCCATCTCCCTTAGCTGCGGTTCCGTCAGGGCCAGGAACTTCTCTATCTTTCTTGTACAGTCTCCCTCTATCTCCCAGTCGAATACCAGGCCCCTTTTTCCATCGTCACCTACCATCTCCCCTTGGCCGCCCTGCTTTGATACAAGCATGGGGCAACCCTGCCACATGGATATTACACAGGTATAAGGAAAGTTTTCATAAATCGAAGGGATTACGATTCCCCTGGCTTTTGCTACGATCCGATTAAATTCTTCCGGCGGTACGGTCTCTTTAAACTCCAGCATCCCGGCTTCTATCCACCGCCTGTTTTTCTCCTGAATGACGTCTCCGAGGTTCTTGTCCTTGGGCGCAAAATAGGTATCTCCCCCCAAGACCACCAGCTTCGTCTTGTTTCCCTGTTCCCACAAAGGCACCATCTGTTCTATGAACTGCAGAATTCCTTTCCGGTATTCCATTCTGCCTGTATAAAGCAAATAATCACCGCACTCATACTGAACTTCCAGTCCTTTATATTCATAGGGCAGACGGATTACCGTGATTTCCTTATCCGGGAACTCACGTTGGATGTTCTTCTTCAGAAAATCGCTCTGGGTCACAAGCGCATCCGCTCCCTCTATGCAGAACTTCTCCATCCGGCCGAGCCAGTAGGTGGGAAACGCATATTCCGCCTCCCTGTTGATTCTTGCCAATTCGTACATGGGCGTATGCAAATGGACTATAATCCGTGTACTTCTTAAAAAATCAGCTTCCAGTAGCTTATATTGCAGAATATAGTATGCCAGCCCATTATAGTCTTGCGACTCTATAATATCAGGCTCCCCGTTTCTTCTGGCATAATCCCGGACGACCTCGTAGTATTGGTAGGATAGTGCGGTCCAATATCCCATCCTTTCATATGCCTTACTCTTATTTCTGCTTGCCTCAAATCGAATGTAGGTAAGGTTCTCATTGACATGTTCTTCTTTGTCCTGTGCGTCCCATGCGAACACAGCCACCTGATGCCCTGCGTCGGACATCAGACGACTGATTATATCTACATACATCCCTATTCCGCCTCCGTAGGACGGCGGGAATTCACTCGTTATATACCATATCTTCATTTAAGGCACCTGCTTTTTCATCTTTCCATTTTTTCGTAGAAGGCTGCCAGCTTTTTCATCCCCTCAAACAAAGTCACTTCTGGCTTTTTTCCAGTCACCTCAACATACCGTTGTATATCCAACACATTGTATGGCACGTCCATTTCTCTTTTCGACTCATACCTTACGGAAGCCTTTTTCTGCAGAACCGCTTCCGCTGTATCTGTTATTTCTCTAAGGCTATATCCCTTGCCGCTTCCTAGATTGAAGACCTTTTTGTCGCTTTTTTGATTTATAATTTCCATAATTCCGTCTATCGCATCATCCACATAGATATAATCTCGAATGACGCTCCCATCTCCGAAAATCGTGATATCCTCATCATGCATGATTTTCCATAAGAATGTTGTAACAGCCCCAACTTTTCCGTGGGGATTCTGAAACGGCCCGAAAGGATTTGCCAATCGCACGATTCGATAGTCCAGTCCATATAAATGAAAATATAAGTGTAGATACCTTTCTATAGTAAGCTTTTGAATGCCGTAGGAGCAAATCGGCATCTGTTCATCGTCTTCTTTTAACGGGGCAGCTTTACCTGCTCCGTATACAGTCCCTCCAGAAGATAAAAAAACAATTTTCTTGACCCTCTGTTCCACACACGCTTGCAATAGCTTTATTGTAGGTATGACATTGTCCTGAATCTCCTCTGCTAATTTTATATTGGACGTAGAGGGAACCGTAGTGCTGACCAAATGATAAACGATTTCCTGATTCTCTAATAATTCCCTAAAATCATAATCCGCACAAAAATTACCAGTGACCATGCGCAGATTATTGTGGACTGTTTTTATATTAGAAAAATCAGCCTGTTCACGGTCGAAAACCGTAATTATGTTATTCTGTTCTCTCAAAAGCCGATTTGCCAGATGGGATCCTAAGAATCCAGCTCCACCTAAAATTAAACATTGCATCCTGATATTTTCCCTTTCCTTACTATCTCTTACGGTTTCTCGCTTTATTGATAATAGGCAATGCATCCAGTATCTTTCCATAAATCAAATGCAGCTTGTAGAATTTTGTGGCGCGGATGACCTCCAGCTCTGATTTTAGGATATCATTCTCCCATTTCAGCTGCTCGTATGTAGTGTCTGGAATCAATTCCACTTTTCCCTCATCAGAACTCACGGGTAATTCCACTTTAGGCGCAGCTTCGATTATATGGCCGAACCGAGGCTGTACCCAGGTCTGATTTCCCCATAAGTATCCCGGCCCATTTGCATTCACCAGGTTATATATTTCTCCTCCATATTCCTCGTACAGATCCTTATGCCTCTCTTCCAGCGTCTTATACAGATACATCCTGGCCGCATTCGACATGACTCTTGTCATGCTCTCTTTCCGCACGCGGTAACAGCATAAAGGCTCCGGGATGCAGACCCCATTCCTTCCGTTCTGCACCATGCTCAGCCATCCGTCATAGTCCTCCATTCCATATTCCATCGTCCTTCGGTTCTGGCCAAAACTTACGAAATCCGCTTTTCTTACTACCGCGAAAGCTGCCAGCATATTCCCCAACAACATATAAGGCAGCTCCGTATTAAACGTCGTCCATACACCATCGCTTCCTTCAAAATACTGTAGCCAGCTGTATACAAAGCTTACATTCTCATATCGATTCAACACGTCGATGCATCTTCTGTAATATCCCGCTTCTATCATGTCATCTGCATCCAGGAAACTGATATACTCTCCCTTAGCCAAACGGCTCCCCACATTCCGGGCGTTTGCCAGTCCCCCATTTGGAATGCTCTCAATCCGTACCTTTGGATACTTCTCCCGAATCTCCTCCAGCCTGTCCAGGCTCTTCCTGTCCGTGCTCCCATCGTTTACAATAATCGTCTCATATCTCTCATAATCAATTCGGGCAAGACTCTCCATAGTTTCCATGATTGTATCACCCAGGTTGTAATAGCAGATGATTACCGAAAGGAGGCCTTTTTCCCCTTTTTCCACATCTGCTGGCAATTTACTCGCTTTCCTTGCATTCAGCACTGGAAACGTCTCTCGGAGCGGCTGTCCCTTTACCCGCTCAAAAAAGGCTTCCCTTGCTCTCACATTTCGATCCGCTGAACACAACTCTCTGATATAGTGCTGTCCCTGTTTTCCCAACTCCCTTAGCTGCGACTCCGTCAAGGCCAAAAAGTCCTCTATTTTCTTTGTGCAGTCTCCCTCTATATCCCAGTCGAATACCAAGCCCTTTTTTCCATCTTCCCCTACCATCTCGCCCTGGCCGCCTTGTTTCGACACAAGCATCGGGCAGCCCTGCCACATGGATATTACGCAAGTATACGGAAAGTTCTCATAAATAGATGGGATTACGATTCCCCTCGCTCTTGCTACGATTCGGTTAAACTCATCCGGAGGCACCGTATTCTTAAATTCCAGAAGCCCTTCCTCAATCCATTTTTGTTTTTTTTCTTTTATAATCTCACCGAGATTCCTGTCTTTCGGAGAAAAATAAGTATCCCCTCCCAGGGCAACTAATTTTGTCCGGTTCCCTCGTTCCCACAAAGGCACCATTTGATCAATGAACTGCATGATTCCTTTTCTGTATTCCAACCGTCCTGTATAGAGCAGATAGTCCCCACATTCATAGCAAACAGTTTCTTCTTTATATTCATAGGGCAGACGGATTACTGTTATCTCTTTTTCTGGAAAAGTGCGTTGGATGTTCTCTTTCAAAAATTCGCTTTGGGTCACAAGCGCGTCTGCGCTCTCAATACAGAATTTTTCCATCCGGCCAATCCAATAAATCGGAAACGCATACTCCGCCTCTCTGTTGATTCTTGCCAGCTCATAGGTCGGTGTGTGCAAATGGACGACGATTCGTGTATCTTTTAGGAAATCCTGTTCCAGCAACCGGTACTGGATAATGTAATATGCCAATGCGTTATAGTCCTGTGCCTCAATGATATCCGGTTCCCCATTTCTCTCGGCATATTCCCGGACGACTTCGTAGTATTGGTACGATAGCGCTGTCCAATATCCCATTCTCTGATAGGCCTTGCTTTTATTTCCACTTGCCTCGAACCGAACATAAGTAAGGTTCTCATTAACTCGCTCCTCTTTGTCCTGCACATCCCTTACGAACACTACGACTTGATGTCCGGCCTCGGACATCAGGCGGCTGATTATATCCACATACATTCCTACTCCGCCTCCATAGGACGGCGGGAATTCGCTCGTAATATACCAGATTTTCATACTGTCTCTCCCAATGCTTTTCATATTGTATGCTTAATATTGCTTCTTTCGTTTTCTCAAAAATTGTATTAATTTTCTCTCTTTTTCCGATAAATTCAACAAATTATCCAACTGCCTTTTTAAATCAGCGACCTGTGCACTTAGTTCTATATTTGTACGCTCCTGGTCTAAACTGTACTGCCTTAATTCCTCATTCATTGTTTTCAATTCGATGGCCTGTGAATTTAGTTCTGTATTCGTTCGCTCTTGATTCAAACTGTATTGCTTTAAGTCTTCGTTCATTTTTTTCAATTCCGTGGCCTGTGCAATTAGTTCTGTATTTACATGCTCCTGATCCAGACCATACTGCCTTAATTCCCCATTCATTGCTTTCAGTTCTTTGATTGCTTTATCCTGGTCTGTATTATATAATTGCAGTTCTTTGACCGAATTTTGCAGATTATCATTCATTCTCTGGATATCATGATTTATTTTCTGGAGATCCTCATTGATAGCTTTTACCTCTTCTACTCGTTCATATAGCCGATAGTTTTCAGCAATATAGGTCTCTTTCCTTATTATACTTTGAAAGATTGCTGCCTCGCGGTAACTTACATAACCAACATCTGCTTTCTTCGTTTCCTGTAAAACACGATTCACAAAATCTTCACATGTCTTGAGCAAACGATTTGCATACGGTATATAACCACTCGAACAACAAAATGGAGCCTGTAAAAAAATATCCCAGGAACCACCCAGAAAACTCTCTATGTCTGTTGTGTGCAGAAATCTTTTTAGGCTACTGAACCGTTCGTCATATTCCGGGGCATATAGTACCAATACTGGTGTCCTTAATCCAGTACAAGGAAGGGCACAATGTAAGCGACTTGTCAAAACACAGCGGGCACCCTGGTAAATTTTCAGGTATTTTTCCGCCTGCTCAAGCCGTTCTTGCGGAGACATTTTTTTAAGGGCACCACTATCGTGAGACATTATTCGCACATTATATCCCTTTTTCTTTACGTACTCCGCAGCCTCTGGCGGCACATCTACCAAACAAATATAATCCTGCTTTTTTACATCAGGAAATGGCTGTAATGTCAATGTAAGGCAACCAGAAAAATATGCTTCAATCCCTAGTTCCTGCAGTATCTGCAATGTAGAGGCATCACGGCATCCAACCGGTTCATTTTCTTTCAAATATCTCTGTGCCAGAGAATATTTTTCTTCTTTTGACTTAAGCCATTGAACATGATATTTTGAAAAATGTGCAGAAATAAACAAAGGATAAATATAAGGTGACGGAGGCCAATTTTGCGGTGTATACATAAACCAGGCATTCATAATCAAAGCCACTTTATACTCTTCATCAGGAGAAAAAATATGCAGTGATTCACGATCAATCCAATAATCCACCCTTGGCAAAAATCTCCTCTGGGCATATGTTTGGATATCATCTCCTATGTTTTCAGAATCTGCATAGTACAAACATCCAAATTTCATTTTCAAACCCTTTCGCCCGCTTTGGTGGGCATATCACTCAGTCCACGCTTCATAAGCACTGCACACCTCGCTGACAGAACCGAACATTTTCAGTTCCCCATGGCTCAGCCATGCCACTTTGTTGCACATTTCCTTTATCTGTCGGATATCATGGGAGACAAAAAATACCGTCGTACCGCCCCCCATCAGCTCATTCATCCGCGCTCGGCTCTTATTCTGGAATTTTGAATCCCCCACTGAAAGGATTTCGTCCACAATCAGAATCTCCGGATTCACGACGGTCGCAACAGAAAAAGCCAGCCGCATCAACATACCGGAAGAGTAGGTCCTGATAGGCTCATATATGAAATCGCCCAGTTCAGAGAACGCCACTATCTCATCATGCTTTTCTTTCAGGAATTCTTCTGAGTACCCCAGGATTGCCCCATTCAGGAAGATGTTCTCCTGTCCCGTCATCTCCATATCAAAGCCAGAGCCCAGCTCCAGCATGGGAACGATATTGCCCCTGGCCGTAATCTTTCCGCTGGTAGGCTTATAGATACCTGCTATGCATTTCAGTATGGTGCTCTTTCCGGCGCCGTTGCGTCCGATGATACCAATTACATCTCCTTTTTCTACGGAAAAACTTACATCCTTCAGCGCCCAGAACTCTTTGTACTTCATCTGGTGGGAAAGTCTTTTCACTATGAACTCTTTCAAAGACTGCACCCTGTTCTGATCCAGCCGGAATCTCATGGACACATTTTCGACTCTAACCACTTCATTACCCATTTCGCCACCCCATCATATATTCAAGGCAAATCTATCCTGCGTCTTCTTGAACACAGCCGCGCCGACAGCCAGTGACAGGAATGCCATCAGTGCACACAGTGCATACATCTTTGGCTCCGGAGAGATGCCCTCCATCACGATTGTCCGAAATGCTTTCACGTAATAGTACATAGGGTTAAAGGTATGCAGGAATTTGTACTGTTCGGGAATGATGCTCTCCGGGTAGAAGAGTGGGGTAAGATATGCCCACAACATACTGATAATGTTCCATAAGAACTGCATATCCCTGAAGAAGACCATCAGCGCAGACAGCAACATGCCGATTCCAATCGTGAATACCAGAACGCACAATAGAATCAGCGGGAGCAACAAGAACGCTTTCGTCACTTTCTCCCCTGTGAACATCATCATGAAGAACAGCGGCACCATAGAAAGAAGTAAGTTAATCAATGACGAGAGCACTTTCGTTACCGGATAGATATACTTTGGTACATACACTTTGGTAATAAGCGCGGCGTTCGCTATGATAGACGTAAGCGCCAACCCTGCCGATTCCGTAAAGAAACTGAATATGACTGTTCCTGACAGCAGATAGACAGGATAGTTCTCGATATTCGCCCGGAATAGCTTAGAGAATACCACGTACTGCACTACCATCGTAAGGAGCGGGTTCAGGAGGCTCCAGAGCATGCCCAGCACAGATCGCTTGTACTTCACCTTGAAATCCCGCCTTACAATCTGCTTAATCAGAAATTCATATCTCTTTAATAAGAAGAAAGTCATGAATACAGGCTCCCGCTTTCCGGCCCTGAACCGATGCGCGCAGAACCAATATAACGCTGAAAGGAGCAGAACCAGCCCCATTGCCAGGAACGGATAGGCATGTCCTGTCCAGACATCGTCCATTCCCTGAATGCTGTAGCTCAAGGTGCCCTCTACTGCTACGCCGTTGATAAAGAACTCACCACCATTCGAAAGGACAGAGTTATCATATACAGCCACTGCCGAGTGCCCTGCTTCTCCATCCTTGGAGCAGACTGACAGCTTGAGCCTGTGCCCACGCAGCCCCATGACTCCTTCCTCAAATTCCAGATAGTGATATTCATTTACCGCAATGGCATCAGCGGAAACTATCTCGCTCGCCAAATCCATGCCTGTAGTCATGTCGGTCAGCGTAATCTGCACATCGGAATGAATCTCCTTGCCGTTAGATGTCAGAAGGACACCAACGGATTCTACCTTGTCCGTCTGCGCATCAAAATACTGGTCAATCCATATCCCATCCGCTAGTTCCCCCGTAATGCAGTTGCCGTAGCCGCCATCACGGTTGCCTGCGGATTCCCGGTAGAACAGCTGCTCCCCGGCCGCCCAGTAGAAGATGAGCAGCAAAAGCAGGAGCATCGCCAGCGACTTCGCATATATGATAAAATAGTTCAGCTTTTTTTGTTCCATGTCATTCTCCAAAGGGTATTGCCGCCTCGGGTTTCCCTCTCCGCGTCTGTTCCGCACCAAGCTAACGGCAATTCCTATCAAGGTGTCGCCAGCATCTCCTGGTAAAGGCGCAGATGCTTATCCGCTATGCCAGACATATTAAATTTCCGGCATGCACTATAGGTTCTTCTCTTTAGGCACATGTATGCCTCATGGTCATCTACCAGTTTTATAATCGCTGTACAGATGTCCGTTTCATCTATTTTTCCATCACGCAACGGCAGCAGGATACCAGCCAAATCCTCGTTTTCGTCCTTGAGCTGGTTCCTGACCTCTGCGATGTCCGTGGCGATTATCGGGGTACCTGTCATCAGGCATTCGATGACCACCAGAGGATAGCTCTCTCCTTTGAAATATGTGGGCACCAGCCCCACATCTGCCATGGCAAAGTAATCCCTGACGTTCGGGCGGAACCCCACGAAATGTACATTGGCAGGGGCATCTTTCTCCAGTCCTGCTCGAGTTTCGCCATCCCCCACGACCACCAGGTGCACCGGCCTGCTGCAGCGCCCATCAGTGGCCGCCACTGCTCTAACTGCTTCTTTCCAGCCCTTTTCAGGGATTCCCCTGCCCGCAGTCACGAGGACAAAAGCATCCCCGGGAATCCCCAAGGCATCCCGCCGCATGGGCGTAACGGTTATGGCTGGCAGGCCGTTGGGTATCTTGGCAAACCTCCCCCCGCCAGTATCATGGCCGCGGTGCCGGAAACATTCCAGGTTCTTATCCGCGATATAGATATATGCAGCACCGCTTTCCCAGGTGTCCGCAATCACCCTGTCGCAGTCTTCTCTCTCCATAGCTTCGTACATGCCATGCAAGGTTATGACATGATGGCAAAATCCGCAATCACGTTTCCGCCACTGTGCGATGACTTCATCTACGCTGGCACAATGGGAATGGATGATTTCCCCTCCGAGATGAGTCACGATTTGTTTTAAGTAATCCCTGCTTCTTATAGTGACTACAGGTATATCATTATCTATGAGCTGACGAATTCCCTCCTCTTCTTCCTCGATATTGAAGTTCACCAGCGTAACAGCAAGACCCTGTCTGCATAATTCATTGGCAAGATGGATGGGGTAGACTTCACCTCCGCCCGACCTCAACGCATAGCAGGCCAGCAGCACATTGGGCCTCCGTTCCTTCTTCCCAGCCAGTATCCGCTCTGGACAATAATGCTGCCGGATGGCTGCCTCGTCCTTCTCTTCTCCCTTTCCCCATCGCCCTTCCAGGTATTGGAGAACCGACTCATAATATCCGTCCTCGACCTTATAGTGCCTGGCAATGTAGCTGGAGACACTTTCCATTTCCTTATAATAAGATGCCTCCTCCATTCCGGAAGGCACGTTGCTCCTTGCCTCCGCAAAACGGCGGGCGATAATCGCTTTGTAATAGCCGACCACTCCGCCTCGAATCATATAGAGGATGAAAATCCAGGCTGCATATACTTCCATGTCGCTGTAAGCTTCTACGGTTTCATGAGCCATTGGCCTCCTGTTTTTGAATACAACCCTACCAAGAGATGGAACCCTGCTCCACAACGCGACACCATAGTGAACCATGTCATGTGCCGTCATATAAAAAGGCCTCTTTCCTCCGAGGCCAGCCAAGCCGCAAGAATAGGATTCCTGGCTTTCTGCCTTACAGCACGTATCCAAAGAGCCCACGCACCCGGCAAACACTGCCCTGACAGAGCCATATGAAAACATTGCCAGAGCATCCCGCAGGAAGTCTTTGCCATAATGATACTGGCGGTCAACGAACCAGAGATAAGAGCCTTTGGCCGTTCTCAGGCCCTCGTTCCACTGTGCCAGTGCTCCCGGCGCGCTTTCGCAGGATAGAATAGTTGCTCCTATGGAGACGGACTGGATATATTCCGCAATGGCCCTGCTGTCTTCTTCCGCCAGTCCATATTCTAGTATGAGAATCTCGATATTCGGGTATGACTGATTGCATGCGCACTCCAGGCATTCTTTCAACTGGCCGCTATGGGCGGTCACTGGCAGGATGACGCTGACCAGGGGAGCCATGGCAGCCCTCGTCTTCTTTTCGTAATTCCAGCGCAAGCTTCCGGAGTCGCCATTTTCTGCAGCGCCGTCTTGAACGGCTGCCGCGTCCCTTACATAATGTTTGAGACGTTTGATTGTCCTGCCGTACAGGGCTCCGCCATATTTCCGGGCAACGGAGTCGGCTCTTAGATACAGTTTCCTCGCTCTGCCGCTTTCCATTGACCGATAGATTTTCCTGAGCCACTTGTTGTTCCCTATCTTTGTCACTCCGCTTTCCGCTCTGCAAAATTCGCTCATTGAGATGGTGCTGACTGATATCCATGGGTTACCGGTACTTGAGCCCTTGCCAAGGCAGTCGCTTCGCCCCGGGATCCAAGTACCGATAACCCGCGATTATCCGCGCTTGCAGGCGCTGCCTACAAATGTAGTTTTTGGTTTTTAATGGAAAAATCTGAAAAAAAGCAATTTCTACTTGAAAATATTACCCATGTATTGTATCATTTGGTATAATGGTTGTTTGAAAGAGAAGCTGAAAGGTCAAATTTCGCAGCCATGAAGGTGAAATTAAATTGATTAACGGGGTATACTTGGTATGTAGCCGTTAATGAATGCATGATAATCGCGGGTTATCTTCAATCTACTGTCCCGGCAAAAGGCAGTAAAATCCTCACACCAGCAAGGATGGCAGTATATGCGAGCTATAAATGATATAAAGAAATACTGGGGATATATGCTGTATTCTGCAAAATCACGTTTAAAAGCAGAAGTGGCGAATTCCTATTTAAATTGGATATGGTGGGTGCTAGAACCCTTTTTCTTTATGCTTATATATACCATTATCTTTGGATATATATTCGAATCAGGGGAACAGTATTTTCCTGTTTATATTTTCATCGGCAACACGATGTGGGCCTTTTTCAGCAAGACTATATCAGCCAGTGTAACAATGATTCGAGCAAATGAGACTATTATAGCCAAAGTATATATCCCCAAATTCATATTACTGATTATAGAAATGCTGGTGAACGCCTTTAAGATGTTAGTTTCTTTTGGATTAACCGCTATAATGATGATTATTTTCCAAGTCCCGGTTTCCTTACATCTTTTATGGGTATTCCCGATTATGGCAGTTTTTGTGCTTGTAACTTTCGGTTTCGGAACCTTGCTCTTGCATGGTGGAGTCTATATAGATGATTTGGCTCACGTCATCACTATCTTCCTTAATATGATGATGTATTTTACGGGAATTTTCTTTTCCATTGAAAACCGAGTCCCCGAGCCGTTCTGCACAGCGTTGGGCGTGGGTAATCCAGTGGCTTTCCTGCTTACATCTACCAGAAAGGCCGTCATGTACTCCTCTGCCCCGGATTTGCCGCTTTTGGTCGCATGGTTCGGCATTGCTCTTATCTTATCAGCAATTGGAATACATGTCATTTATAAGAATGAAAACAATTACGTGAAGATTATGTAGAGGTGGGAAATGTCAGAATATGCCATTAAAGTCAGCAATGTATCTCTGTCTTACTATACCCACAAAGGTATTTCGATAAAGAACCTTTTTCACAAAAACATAGGACAGGATAAATTTCAGGCACTTAGGGGAATTGACTTTGAACTTAAAAAAGGACGGATACTTGGCATAGTAGGACGGAATGGAAGCGGGAAATCAACCCTTTTACGAGCCATTGGGGGCATTTTTTCGGTAGATCAGGGAAATATTGATCTTTTTGGGAATAAAGTTTCCCTGCTCTCAATCGGAGTCGGATTCAATTATCTGCTGACTGGCAGAGAAAATGTTATTTTATCCGGAATGCTGACCGGTTTTTCAAAAGAAGAAGTCATCTCAAGGATGGATCAAATTATTGCGTTTGCCGAAATCGGTGATTTTATAGACAGGCCTGTAAGTACCTACTCCAGCGGTATGTATTCAAAGTTGGCGTTTTCGCTGGCCACAGAGTTGAATACAGATATCCTTTTGGTCGATGAGGTCCTGAGTGTAGGCGATGAAAAGTTTGCGGCAAAAAGCTATTATCGGATGAAGCAGCTGATACAGGATAAGAACCATACAGTCGTAATCGTGTCCCACAATCTTGCAATCTTAGAAGAACTTTGTGATGAGGTTCTCTGGATTCATGATGGAGAAACGAAAGCTTTAGGGCTTTCTTCCGAAGTATTGGCCCAATATAAGAAATACATGCGAGGAGGTACACCGTGAAAGTAGAGCGTTTTTATGCACAACAGCATGGAGATGCCAGAGGGCAGCTTGTTGCATTAGAAGAAAAAAAGGAAATACCATTTGATATCAAAAGGGTCTACTACATTTATGATACTCTGGCTGGAGTACACAGAGGTTTTCATGCACATAAGTCATTGAAGCAATTACTGATTTGCATACATGGTTCCTGTAAGGTATTGCTGGATAATGGACAAGAAAAAGAAATTGTCATTTTGGACAAGCCCTATGAAGGGATATTTATCCAAAATTATATCTGGCGTGAAATGTACGATTTTTCCTCGGATGCTGTTTTGCTAGTACTTGCCTCGGAAATTTATGATGAATCGGACTATATCAGGGATTATGACCGATTCTTACAATTTGTCAGCAATGGTGGCCATGAAAAATAACTGTTCACACGTCATCGCTGATTACGCCAAAATGAAACGGATTGCCCGGAAATTTTACCAGCAGAGGCAATGGGAGCTTTCCTTACAGACAATTTTTATTGCCAGTGGTTTTATGTATACCATGAACCAGATACAGTGTGACAGGGAGTTGGAAGATTTGGTCTGCGAAATCGTGGCGCAAAATCTCATTCCGACTGACTGGCAGGCTCCTGCAGGCAATACCATCATATATTATGACGGACTAGGCCAGATTGGAAGAGGCCTTACCTATATATATATGAATGCACTGGTGCATTTGGGCTATCAGGTAAAATACATTACCTATGAGGCCAATCAGCATGTACATGCTGTTGCCGCAGATATTGTGGGAGAAGCAAATGTATGGTACATCACTGGCACCACTTATCTGGAACAGATAAAGCAATTGAATATGCTTTTGGCAGACTCGCAGGCCCATGCAGTCTTTCTGCATCTGGGGCCAGACGATGTAGTGGCAGTAGGAGGTTTTTCACATTGCCCCACTACCTTAAAGCGTTATCTGATTAATTTGACAGATCATGCTTTCTGGCTTGGGACGAATATTGCGGATATGGTAATCAATTTCCGTGAGTTTGGCTGGAAAGTCTGTATGGAAAGAAGAGGCTTCCAGCCAGAACGGTTATTATATCTACCCTATTACCCCAAAAAGACAGATTCGGTGTTTGAGGGACTTCCTTTTCAAAATTTGTCCGATAAACTGATTTTCTCTGGCGGAGCCCTATATAAGACAGAAAGTCAGGATAATGGCTATTACCGACTGGTAGAGTCGATTTTAGATACTTGCAGTCATGTAAATTTTCTGTATTTAGGAAACGGAGATACTCGCAGACTTAGGAAGCTACAGCATAGATATCCGGGACGAGTAGCATGTGCGCCAGAACGAAGAGATTTCTTCGAAATCATGAAACACTGTACCCTGTATCTGTCTACTTATCCATACAATGGCGGCTTAATGACACAATATGCCCTGTTGGCAGGGAAAATACCTGTTACATGGATACATCCAGGAATCGAAAGTGAACTGACCCTCTGTCACGAGGAAAGCTGTTGGAACTATGCCACGATGCAAGAATGCCTGGAAGAAGTAAAAAGGTTACTGGAAAATGATTCCTATCGTCTGGAAAGGGAACAGAACCTAAGGCGTTTCCTGATAGATGAACTCCAATTTGAACAGGAATTGCAACATATTCTCCAAACAGGCAAATCTGTTCGGGTACCCAAAGACAAAATGATTGCCTTTGATGGTTTTCAGATTTTGCCACTGGAGAATATACAAGGATTTAAATACAGACGGCTTTTTTTCAGAAGGCACGGACTATATATGTTCCGATTCTTTCCACTGAAATATGTTTCAGGAATGTTGGAGGCAATGTTCCAAAAACTAATCAAATAACAGGAGGCAGAAATGGAAATCCCATATCTTAATTTAGCGCCTATGCATGATTTCTTGAAAGAGGAATTATCGGAGAAATTCAGAGAGGTTTTGGATCAGGAGTGGTTCGTTCAGGGAAAAGAATGTACGAAATTTGAAGAAAATTTTGCAGCATTCTGTGGAGCAAAGTATTGCGTTGGCGTCGGAAATGGTCTGGATGCCATCCGGGTAATCCTGCAGGCTTATGGCATCGGTGCGGGCGACGAGGTGATTGTCCCGGCTAATACTTTTATTGCTACGGTGCTGGCCATAAGTTATGTCGGCGCAACTCCTGTTCTGGTAGATGCAGATTCTGCTACTTATAATATCGGCCTTGAAAAAATCGAAGAAAAAATCACCTCACATACAAAAGCCATCATTGTGGTCCATTTGTATGGCCGAGCGGTGGAAATGGCTCCTGTGCTGAATCTGGCCCACAAATATGGGCTGAAAGTAATCGAGGATTCAGCGCAGGCTCATGGCGCCTTGTATAAAGGGATATGTACCGGCAATCTGGGAGATGCCGCAGCATTCAGTTTCTATCCGGGAAAAAATCTGGGCGCTTTGGGCGATGGCGGCGCCGTCACTACCAATGACGAAGAGCTGGCACAAAGGGTAAGAGCCGTCTGCAATTATGGTTCTTATCAAAAATACTGCCATGAATTCAAAGGCTGCAACTCCAGATTGGACGAGATTCAGGCGGCATTGCTGTCCGTTAAACTCCCCCATCTGAAAGAATGGAATGAGGAACGGAAAAATATTGCGGAAAAGTATAATGCAGGCATACACAATCCATTATTCACACTTCCGCAGATATCTGACAGGGATGGACATGTGTTCCATATCTATCCCTTGCTGTGTTCTGAAAGGGAGAAGCTGATTGCCTATCTCGAAGCCAGAGGCATTCATACCAATATACATTATCCTACCCCTATTCCTTTGCAGGGGGCCTATCAGGAATTGGCTGACAGCATAACGGAATATCCGGTTACCGCAAGAATCTGTGCAGAAGAAGTCAGCATCCCTCTGTATCCCGGCATGGCACAGGAGGAAACGGATTATATTATCGATGTCCTGAACTGCTATCGGGCATAACGATATAAACGCGAGAGGCAGCTGGGAATGAGAAAAATTGTATTAATCAGGGCGATTGCATTTATCTGCAGCATTGCTGCGAAAATCATTGCGGCTCCTTTCGTCCTGCTGGGACGGTTGCTGCACCGTGCCACCGCGTTATTTTCCAGAAACAGGCAGAGAAGAAAAGAGAGACGACTGCAAAGGGAAATGCTTCACGAAGAAAAGCGGATACGGCGCAAGGAAAGACAAACATACCGTAAAGAAAGGAAAGACGAGAAAAGGCGGCTTCGGCTGGAGCGGCGCAAATTAAGGGAGGAACTTCGGGAAAGGCGGCCCAGAAAAGCAAGGAAGTTAAAGGATTATACTCCCATAATCAATAAGCTGAGGGACAAATGCCGCGATACGAGGATTGCGTGGATTCTGCGGGCGATATATGCGGTCGGAATTTTGGGAACAAAGGTCTATTGGAAGCTGCTGGTTATTTTCCAGAAAGCATATTGGGGACTACACAGTATCTACCGCAGGATATATTGGGTCTCCAGGGGATTATTCCAAAGGGGCTATTGGTTTTGTAGGGTATGGCTCGAAAGGCTTTATTGGTTCTGTAGAAAACTCTGCCAAAAGGCATACTGGTTCTTCAGAGGGCTCTACCAAAAGGCTTATTGGTTTTTCAGAGGGCTTTTGCAAAAAGCCTATTGGTATCATAGAGGACTTTTGCAAAAGGGATATTGGCATTTTTATTATCCTAAAAGCAGGAAGTTATACCAGTCTATGTGCCGTAACGCCTATATGGATTTGTTCTTTGTATTTCTACGGGGATACACGAACCAATCCGTTGAGCGGATAAGCTGTGTACAAATTCTGGGAGTTGAGGAATATGTAAAATGTCATAAAGAACAATGCTGCTATCGGGTGATTGAAACCGGGAAAGAACGGTCGGTATGTATCCCTCCGTATTTTGAAAGGAATGAAGCGGAAATCGGGAACTTTCATTCCCCTGACATATATGTGGCGAAGATTCAGAACGTTTCCCTGATTGGTGGCAGCAATGTCATATTGGCAGATAAAACTCTGCTGAATGATGCAGCATATCAGGATAAGGAGCATCGGATTGATATCCGCTATTCTTCCATAAAAAATGTGCTGGATGGCATCGCTGTCATAGAGAATCAGGATGTGACAGAAGAAATCGAGAAAGGAATCAATCTCGTGAGCGCCGCCTCCTTTAACTATTATCATTTGGTCGTGGAAATTCTTTCCAGGCTTGCATTCGTTGACACCTGTGAAGACTATCGGGACTATCCCATCCTGGTGGACGAAATAGTGCTTCGGATCCCTCAGTTTCAAGCGGCTATGGAATGCATTAACCACCTGGGGCATCCCGTCATCAAGATAGAAAAAAGCAAAAAGTATCTGGTAAAAGACCTGGTACTGCCTTCTTCTAATGTTTGGATGCCTACCAATGTATATAGCCGTAATCAAATACGGGTGTCGGATTTCATGATTTCGGATACAGTCCTTCAGAACATCCGGAAAGCAGTTGGCGTCTGGCAGGAACGGCCTGCCTGGAGGAATATGTTCATATCCCGGAAAAAAGCACAGGCAATCCGGCTGAAAAATGAGCGAGAGGTCAGGGAGATGTTTGCACAGAATGGTTTTGAGATTGTATATACGGAAGAGTTGTCGTTCCGGCAGCAGGTAGAATGCTTCGGGCAGGCGAAATGTGTTATAGCGACATCCGGAGCAGCCCTTACCAACATAATCTTCTGTCAACCGGGAACCCTGATTGGATGCATCATTCCCTCCGAACACGGATTTTTCATGTATTCTACGATTGCATATATGTTGGGACTTCGTATGCTCTTTTTGGATGCGGAGATTATCGAAAGAACTCCTTACCCTGCAGCGGATACTTTCATCTTGGACAAGAGCTATGTCTCAAGATATATAGAGGCTATCAATAACAAACCTAAATAATCAGTAGAAAGGAAACAATATGACAATTGGAAAAAATTGCATCATAGCAGAAAGTGTAACGCTTCCGGAAGATATCATCATAGGCAATAACGTACGCATACAGGATAATGTAGCGATTGGAGCAAGGACAAAAATACAGGATGGGACTTTCCTGTGCTCCGGCAGTCAGATTGGAGCCGGTTCTTATCTGGATTTCGGTGTCATAGTCCGCGAGAATGTAATCCTCGGAGAAAATGCGTTTGTAGGGGCGCACTGCATATTGGGCGAATATCTGATGGATTTTATTGAGGCCAGGGATATACAGCACCATCAGACTGTAATCGGAAACAATGCAATCATCCGGAGCGAGACTATCATCTATGGGGAAAATGTCATCGGAGATAATTTTCAGACAGGCCATCGTGTTACGATTCGGGAAAAAAGCCATATCGGCCAAAATGTGCGTATTGGGACACTGTCGGATATACAGGGCGACTGCCAGATTGGGAACTATATCAGCATACACAGCAATGCCCATATCGGCATGAAAAGCGTTATCAAAGACTATGCGTGGATTTATCCTTACGTGGTTCTGACCAATGATCCTAATCCCCCTTCTGATCAGATACTGGGAGTCACTGTGGAAGAATTCGCTATTGTTGCCACTGGATCCGTGGTGCTGCCGGGCAGGGTGATTGGCAGGGATTCTCTGGTTGGCGCCGGAGCTGTGGTCAGCAAGGATGTGCCTGAAGGTAAGGTAGTGGTTGGCAATCCCGGCAGGGAACTTGGGGATACCGCAAATGTCAAGAACAGGTCTACGGGAGAGGATGTCTATCCATGGAGATATCACTTTGATAGAGGGATGCCGTGGAAAGGGATTGGGTATGATGAATGGAGAAAGAATCTATAGGAGATTAGGATATGCTCATAATAATCGTCTTATTTATATGTGGTATTTTACTGGAGAAATATGGCAGCCATAAAATTCCACATATGAATCGACATTTTCTTATTTCAGCTAGCTTCTTTTTTGCAGTCGTAGTGTATGTGATATTTACATTGCATGGAGATAGCATGATATCTTCTTCTAGAGATGCGGCAGATATTTGGAAAACTATAACTAGTTTTCACACAAAAAATATCTATGGATCATACGTTTTATATAAAGGGATTAATTCGGTTTATCCCTATATTTGGCTATATGATTTCTCAGTAATTCTTAATGTAAATGAATGGACTTTTATAAAGATATTCTATTGTGGAGCATTTGCCTATACTGCTGCAATAGGATTTCCTAATATGATTGAGCTCTTGACGAATCAGGAAACAAAGCTCTATAGGCGCTTCTTATTTGTTGTTGCTATGTGGTATTTTGGATATTACTCCTGCGCATATACGCAATTGATGGTGGATTTGCCGTGTTTAATGTATTATGTTTTACTGATTAATGCTGCTTTAAAATTGTTCAGGAAGAAAAAGGGAATATTGCGATATGTATGGGCCGGATTATTGAGCGGTTTATGTATGTCAGCGAGCGGTCAGTATACTATGCCTGCAATATGTATTGCAATATTTATTTTCTGGATAACTTATAAATCTGAGCAAGATTGGAAAAAACGCTTTCAGATGCTATTGGTACGATTTGCTCCATTTCTACTTTGCATAGGGCTAGTTGTTGGTATCGATTTTTATTTCGAGAGTTGCATTGTAAATCCTTTGAGACAGGAGGGTGCTTGGATTCCTACAGGGGATGACTGGCTGCAGGCAGGGCTGATTCGTTTTAATGAAACATATAGACAAGGAGGCAATGCCTCTTCGCTTCCCTCATATAGAAATGCGGCTATTCTGCATGACTACTATGGTGAAAATCTTGTAAATATTAGTGCAGTAACTGTTGAAGAATATGTACATATTTTTTTGAAATATCCCATGGATTTTATTTTAAATTTTTTAAACAGCTTTTTCCTGATATTAAGTCCTGATCATGGAAGTTTTAACTTTATACCCTTATCTATTTTTTATACCTTATTATTTTGCTCCATATACATAGGGCTCACAAAATGTAAAACTTGGGAAAAGATTTTTTCTCCTTTATTTTTTATCGGGTTTTCTTTTTTATGGGCAACGGTTCCTATGCTCGTAATGAATATTGAGCCTCGAACCTGTTTGCAGATACAGGGCCTCATTATGTCTCTTGCTTTATGTGATGGGACTATATGGGAAAATATCCATAGTGTATTGATGAATATACAAAAAAATGGCAGAAAAGAGTTCTTACGAAAGATGAATAGAATATCTTATCCTGTGCTCTTTTACATAATATTTCTTTGTATATGTTTGATGCACATTGCAACATTATATGAGGCATTGGGAACGGATACACAAGGTATTTTAATTAATCTAAAATAGCAAAATATGTGAGGTAGTGTTATGATTAAATTCAATGTTCCGCCATTTCTAGGAAACGAGCTCGAAAATATCAGGAAAGCCATTCAGAATGGAAAAATATGTGGGGATGGCGAATTTACGAAAAAATGCAATTATTGGCTTGAGACAGTAACTCATACATCAAAAGCGTTATTAACTACATCTTGCACACATGCATTAGAGATGGCTGCCCTATTATGTGATATTCAACCTGGAGATGAAGTAATCATGCCATCTTATACCTTTGTTTCCACTGCAGATGCCTTTGTATTGAGAGGTGCTAAAATTGTTTTTGTGGACATTCGGCCTGATACCATGAACATCAATGAAGCGTTAATTGAAAGAGCTATTACAAATCGAACAAAAGCCCTTGTACCTGTGCATTATGCTGGTGTAGCTTGTGAAATGGATACCATTATGGATATAGCTGCCAGACATAAATTAAAGGTGGTAGAGGATGCCGCACAAGGTGTATACAGTTTTTATAAAGGAAAAGCGCTAGGAACCTTAGGTGATTTTGGATGCTATAGCTTTCATGAAACCAAAAACTATTCGATGGGAGAAGGCGGTGCTCTACTTATAAAAGATGTTCTTCTGGCTGAACAAGCAGAAATCATCCGCGAAAAAGGCACTAACCGAAGCAAATTCTTCAGAGGACAAATCGATAAATATACATGGGTAGATAAAGGCTCCTCCTATTTACCTAGTGAACTGAATGCGGCTTATTTATATGCGCAGTTAGAAGCTGCTGCTGAAATTAATCAGAACAGATTAGATACATGGCAATTTTATTATACTGAACTGTCTACATTGGTAAGAAAAGGAAAAATAGAACTACCATTTGTGCCTGAAGACTGTCAGCATAATGCACATATGTTTTATATAAAATGCAAAGATATTGAAGAAAGAACGATGCTAATTGACCATTTAAAGGAACGCGGTATTTTGGCAGTATTCCACTATATCCCTTTACATTCTGCACCAGCCGGATTGCGATATGGGCGTTTTGACGGAGAAGACAAATATACTACTAAAGAGAGTGAACGACTCCTTCGACTTCCGCTCTATTATAACATCAAAAAGCCAGAGCAAGGAGCAGTTGTACAAGCCATACAAGATTTTTATAAATAGTTTTATTGGAGAAATCATACTGTGCCCTGTGAGTTTTGTTATTCCATGGATAGAACAGAGAATGCTGAAGTCTGCAATAAAGGAAAAGATTAGAAGTCTCATAAAAAAGAAATCAGCTATGCAAGTCAAGCCTAAATCAGCAAAAAATTTCTTTTTTCTTTTGAGTAGATAAGCCCCATAATAAGGGGCTTATCTACTCAACAGTAGGGATATAGATATACGATAATATATGTACAGTTAAGTAAAACTTTCCCAATCTGCTGTACTATAGAAATTGCTTTTTGAACCATTAAAACTGCTGATTTCCATCTTGCGGACTTTATTACATATAGAATTCCGTATACTAATACTCTGTTTAGTGTGTTCTGACTGGAAATCAGGCCATCAATCTTTGACAAATTGTCTTTCAAATCCCTTGAAATATAGTACCGGAAATGATATGATGTACTATATTAGAGGTGATTTTATGGCTATACCAGAATACATCCGCAAAGTGCCGAGACCTGTCAATACTGTTGTAGTGGACAACGGGAAAAATGGCCCAAACCGATATGCTGTCCGCGAAAGAGCCGGGACAAAATACATCCGGGACGGAAACCCACAGCCGAAAAACGGAAAGGTCATCGGCCATATTTTTGATGGGGCATACATCCCCCTTAATGGAAAAACTGCCGCATCCGGACCGGACATGTTATCGTATGGGGCAGCCGCATTTGCGAAATCCGTTTCGGCCGATATCCTGGCTGACCTTCTGGATGTCTATCTCGCAAAGGACGCATGCACTGTAATGGCAATTGCCACGCTCAGGATCATACGCCCATCCATCACGGCTGACCGTATAGGAACGCACTATCGACGCACATTTGTCTGCCAGCACTACCCGGGGGCAGCATTGTCCGCGAATACCATCTGCACCTTCCTGCAGAAGCTCGGGCAGGACGGCAGCAGACGCAGAGCTTTTTACCAGAAGCGTGCCGCCGCTGTCATTGCCAGCCACCATATCGCAATTGACGGGACGCTCAAACAGGACAGCAGCACAGCAAATGACCTGTCGGCCTTTTCCTACAAGGCGCGGAGGAAAGGCTGTCAGGAAGTCTCCGTGCTCTATGCCTATGACATCGAGGAAATGGAGCCGATCTGCGCGGAAGTGTTCCCCGGCAACAGCATTGATGCCAGTTCCTATGCCGCTTTCATACGTGATAACGACATCCGCAGGGGAATCATCGTCTCCGACAAAGGATTCCCGCCCAGCCAGATCAAAAAGGAGCTGGAGGAACGGCCTGACCTGCACTTCCTGACGCCGATAAAAAGGAACGATGTCAGGATCGCCAACAATGACATGCTCTCTTTCGAGGGCGTGCTCTCCGGCATTGACGACCATGTCCTGTACAGGAAGTGCCCAATTCAGGGAGGCCGCTATCTTTACGCCTACAGGTCTGCAAGGAAAGC
>NZ_CALPDH010000014.1:0-147227 GCF_943193215.1 Acetatifactor aquisgranensis
ATTCGCTGTTTCAGATAGCCCGGCTTTGATATTTCCATTCCCGGGTGTGCGGTTTTCATATAATTGCGTAATTCCAGACTCAACGTAATCCCCCTCCGGTTTATCATAGTAAACATAAGATCCGTTAACGGCATCTTCCGGTTTCTTGTAAAGGATGCCTGATTTCCGTTTCTGCAGAAATCATGGAATTCATCCTGATGGATCAAACTGATATCACAACAGGTATGTTTTTGAGAATTCTTCATAAAATCACCTGCCTTATGGGAAAATACATCAGTTATCTACTTTCATTATACAATAAAAATACAGAAAAAAGGAACCTTTTACAATATCAAATGTAAAAGATTCCTTAAGTTAATGACATTGTGACTGAACAGCAGTTTTTGGAAATGCTGTCGGCATAGGAGGGCATTATGGGAAAAAATGTTGACTGGATCATACACTATATCCTTGACGATCCCGGCCCCTATCCTTACCTTTGCAATGCCCATACACACGGAATGGAGAAATGCCGGCACCCGGATTTCCAGATGGTGCTGAACCTTCCCCAGAAACATATCTGTTATCTTCTGAACTCAATGGGTATGCGGGTACAAGGCGGGGAGACCTTCCATGACGGCGATATGGTTTCCGGTATCTATGAGGACTGCAGCATACGGCTGAAGAAGGTCCATGAAACCGGGCGGGACGTTCTGCGGCTCATCATTCCGGATAAGCATAACCGCTTTCCGGAAGACGAAAACTGCATGGAACCCTACCGGCATCAGGAACTGGAAATGTTTGAAAACTGAGAAATACGCTGTCTGAAAAAAGCTGTCTGAAAAACGGCAGCTTTTTTCAAGTATCCGGGCAGCTACAGGGTACTTATTCTATATACGGGTTCTGTTCGCAATCCGTAAAACAATTCAAATCGCAACTGACAAAACGGCAGAATCATGCTATAATTTAAGAAAGAGAGGTATGCTATTTATGGCAAACAAAACGAACACGATTCAGGAACTGAACCTTGCAGACAATTTTTTATTTGAAAAAGTAATGAGCGACACGGAAATATGCCGCATGGTACTGGAAAAATATTAAATGTCCCCATTAAAAAGGCAGAGTTCCCTGTTACCAAAAAAATCACTGACATAGCACCTGACAGCGGGGACATCCGCTTAGATGCCTGCATCAATGATGGGCAGGAAACCATTTACTCTGTTGAGATGCTGTGCTGCAAAGATGTGGAGCTTCTCAAAAAAGCAAGGTATTTACAGTGCAATATCGACTCGGACATAATCCTCCCCGGAAAAAGATGCACAAAGCTGAAGAAATCGTACATCATCTTTATCTGCACCTTTGATCCATTTTCCGACGGGCGGCACATCTACACCTTTGAGAACCGGTGTCTGGAAGATCTGTCGCTGGCGCTCGGTGATGAAACCACTGAGATATTTTTGAGCACCAGGGGTAAAAAGGATGATGTGGATGATGAGATAAAGGATTTTCTGGCTTATGTCGAAAACAGCACTGACGCCTGTGCGCAGCAGACCTCCAGCCCGATGGTCAGAGCAATCCATAAAAGAGTAACTGAAATAAAGCAGGACAAGGATATGGAACTCCAGTATATGACTTTATTACAGAGGTAAGGGGGAATATAATGTCAGAAGGAATCGTTTATCAGAATAAGGATATTTTATTTAAGATCCTCGGCCAGACTTATAAAGAAAAAAGTTTTGCGGCATATGGCATTGACCTGCCGCCGATCAGGGCACTGCTTCCCACAGACCTGCCGAAGATTGCTGCAAATGAGAAAAGCATTGACAACCTGTTTCTGCTGGAAGACGGCACTTATGCGATTGTAGATTATGAATCGGTATACAAAAAGGCGAATAAGATAAAATACCTGAATTATATCGCACGGATAATGGAAAAATACTTTAAGGAAGATGAAACCTTCAACCTGCGCCTGATCGTTATCTACACCAGCGATGTACAAAGCGCGGAGCCAACGCTTGAAACGAACTGTTTTACCCTGCGTACTGAGCAGGCTTTCCTGTCCCATATAGACGGCGAGGCAGCCTTTGATGAAATTCAGGGCAAACTCCAGTCCGGCATCCCTCTGGCAGATGATGACCTGATGCGGCTGGTGATCCTGCCGCTTACGGTTCCCGGATCTGAAGGGAAGCAGGAAATGTTGGAGAAGGTTGTGGATCTGGCAGAACAGATAACGGATGAGGAACAACGTATTTTTACCCTCTCCGGCGTGATCGTAGCAAGTGATAAATTCATCAATAGGGAATATCTGGATCAGATAAGGAGGAGAATCAGTATGACACAGTTAGGACAGCTTTATGAGAAGGAAAAGATTGAGTATGCTAATCAAAAAGTAAGGGAAAATGATTTAAAAAGGGCGAAATCTTTATTGAACGAAGGTATTGATATAGTAAAAATCATGAAGACATATGGATTCACCGAAGAGGAACTCCTTCATCTTCAGGATGAAAATGTAACTGTATAAGAGGTACACACAATGACTTTATTGCAAAGAGACCGGGAAAATATCGAATTAGGGCGAGAAGAAGGCAGCAACCAGATGGCTTCCTTAATCAAGATACTTCTTTCTGAAAACCGTACTGACGAATTGAATCGTGCTTTAGAAGAACCGGATTTCAGGAACAGGCTTTTTGAGGAATATGATATTTTATAGCAGCAGATATAATAGCAGGGGAGGTATGTATTTCCCCTGCTTTTGCATATTGGAGATGAAACATATGACTTTATTGCAGAGAGACAAGGAAAATATCGAATTACCCTGCGTCCAAAGCAGGTTTTCTTATCTCGTATGGACAGCAGGGCAGTATTCAACGCCATACGGCAGAAAATCCATTCTGGCTCAGTACTTACAGACGACGATTTGATGGCGCTTGTCATTCTGCCCCTGACAGTTCCCGATTCTGAAGGGAAACAGAAAATGTTAGAAAAGGTTGTTGACCTGGCTGAACAGATACCGGACGAAGGGCAGCGGATTTTTACCCTGTCCGGCGTGATAGTTGCAAGTGACAAATTTATAAACAGGGATTACATGGATCAAATAAGGAGGCGCATCAACATGACACAGTTAGGACAGCTTTATGAGAAGGAAAAAATTGAATATGCGAACCAGAAGGTAAGGGAAAAAGCCATAGAAATTGCAAAGGCTTTGCTGGAAGACGGCACGGAAATTGTAAAAATTATGAAAGTTACCGGACTGACTGAGGAGGAACTTCTCAATCTTCAAAATGAATTATTAACAATATAAAAATGGATGCAATGATTTAGGACCGGTTCTCGCCGGTCCTTTTCTATTATGAGCCATCCTTTGTTAAGAGCGTTTGCGGAAGGATTTGAACCTTCGGTGCGTTGGCGCACACCACCTTAGCAGGTCGCAGGATGTCCGGGGGACATCCGCTTTGCCACGACCGGAGTGGAACGTAGAGGCACCATAAACCACTCGGACACGCAAACGGAAAGTGGATGGGGCAGGAATCGAACCTGCGGTGTTTCTCTGTGACGGATTTACAGTCCGCTGCCCTCGCCGCTAGGCATACCCATCCATAATGTGACCAGGGGGAATCGGTCTACGCTCCGCTTCGGTCGGCGCAGAACAGATGTCCCCCGGACATCTTGCGCCCCCGTAAGCAGATCCACAGTCTGCCGGACTGCCACTGTCCTATAGCCACAATAGCTCCTGCGGGACTTGAACCCGGCATTTCCGGCTTGAGAGGCCGGCGTCCTGACCTTTAGACTAAGGAGCCTTAATGATCCCCATGGGACTTGAACCCAATATCTCCGGCTTGAAAGGCCGGTGTCCTAACCTTTAGACTAGGGGACCGTATGGCAGGCATTTCCAACCTGCTCTTTTGCTGCTATCTCTATTTTCTATCTTCCATTCATGCGCTGATCTGTATCCGCGCTCCCGGATCTGTTATAACCAGAATATCATCCATGCGCACCTGCAGAACCGCTGCCAGCACCACCAGATTATCCAGTGTCGGAAGGGCAGCTCCCTGCTGCCACTTGTAAATAGCCTGCGGCGTTGCAAAACCAAAAATATCCTGCAGGTCCCTTACCGATAATCCCACCTGCTTCCGCAGCCTGCCTATGTTCTGCCCTGTCTTTACCATATCTATAACTGGCAAATTTGCCATGATCCTCACCTCCTGCTATTTGAAATAAATATCCAGGCGGTATATGCCCCATATGGGACTTGAACCCATGACGCCTCGATTAAAAGTCGAGTGCTCTTCCAACTGAGCTAATGGAGCATAAAAAATACCGCCTACCTCAATTAAGATAAGCGGTACATGAAAGCTATGATCTATTCCCGGCAGCCTCCTTAAAGACTTGCCCTAACATCACACAGTTTTTCGCCTTTTTCTTACCTTGCATGAGCGCATCTTAACCAGACTCTGTTCTTTTTCTTTACTGAACAGTGTCTCATAATGTTCGCTATGCAGATAATAAACAACCAGAGTTGTTGCGAAACCATTCGCAGCGAAATTAACTGTTGCCATGATCGTTTCCTTTCCGGACTTATCCGTCCTCTTTTTATTTACTGTAACCACTATATCACCGTTCAGTCCGTTTGTCATTATACCGGTAATATAAAGTTGTTCCTTTTATCATTTTTTATCTTTATTCATTGCCATGCTCAAAAACCTTGATTCTATCGGACTTATTTAATGTCAATCCCTCTATTTCATTTTATCTTTGTTTATCATGATTCAATGTCTACCCCACGGAAAAGGGGTGGAAATTGGGGTATTATTGGGGTAACGAAAAGGGCGGTCACAATGCCGCCCCTGCTGCTATACCACAATTTTCAGATTGTCCATTTCCTTTTGTTTGGTATTGGGCAAAACGTGGCTGTATAAGTCCATGGTCATTGCAAGGCTGCTGTGTCCCAGGATGGTCTTCAATGTCTGGGGACTCCCTCCCTGTTCTATGTACCGTGTCGCAAAGGTATCCCTTAAAGCGTGTGCTGTGAAATGCTCCATTGGTCTGCTCTGCTCTTCCAGTCTGGCCAGTGCGTCACTGATTGCCCGGTTTATTGCGTGGTTATGTACTATGCCGCCATATACGGATGCAAAAATCCTGTTGTCATTCATCGGCAGAACATTCCCAATCTTTTTCCGCTGGTCTGACAGAACCCCCTTGATTGTATCATTTAACGGAATATCCCTCTTCCCCGCTTCGCTTTTGGGGCTCCCTATTGCCATGGTGCCATTCTCATTGAAAGTGACGGTCTTCGTTACATGAATAACATTCTGCCTGTAGTCGATATCGCTCCATGCCAGAGCGGCAGCTTCACCAATCCTCATGCCCGTGCATAAAAGAAGCGAAACAAACTCGTAATAATAATCTTTCGCCATCTCCTGCATGAAGTCCTTTTGCTCCTGTTCTGACAGCGCCCTGTGGTATGTTTCCGTAGCCTTGTCCGTCTCCTTTAAAGCCTTGATTCCATCCGCAGGGCTTTTGAGAATAATATCATCATGTACAGCATCATTCAGGACTACTTTTAATGTCCTCATTACCCCATTGCAGGTAGTTGCTGCCAACCTCTCGGAAATATCCCTCTGCATGTTCAAAATTTCCCTGCGTTCAAGTTGCTGTACCTTTCTGCCGCCGATCTGCGGAGATATATGCTTGTAATAATAGCTTCTATATGTTTTCAGGGTGTTACCCTTTGTTCCGTTCCTCTTCCCGGTCAGCCATTCAGCAAAATACTGGTCAAGCGTCAGATTCCGGTTATCCGTGTATATCCCGGCTTCAATCTTTTTCCTTATCTCCTGTTCTTTCTGTGAAATCTCCTTTGCATTCTTCCCGTAAATGCTGTACCTCTTGCCATCTATGGTAAACCGCTTTTCCAGTGTGCCGTCTGCACGTTTCCTTGTCCCGGCTCCCAGTCTTGCCATAATAAGCACCGCCTTTCTATAATGCGGGACAGGGCAGCAGTCATAAAAGCCGCCGCCCGTTCCCTTATTCCCTTTACCTGAAAATCAATACTGCTGCCTGGATGATATTCCCGGCCAGTGAGATAATAAGGAAGTGTCTACAAATAACTGCTGCAAGTTTATGACAATTTTTATTGTATTTCCGGGCTATTGCCTGAAGCAATTGCAGCAGTTATTTTCCGACAATTCCTAAGCGCAACCCTGTATCTGGCAAGCTGCCTTTTCATGTCGCCTAAAATCTCCGTTGCAAGGTTCATCCGCTCTTTGCCCTTTGCCATTATGCAGCACCTCCTTTCATGATTTCTCTAAATTCCCAGTCCTCTATATAGATTCTCTCGTCCACATTTTCCATCAATGGGTCATTGTTGGGTGGCGTGTACTCTTCCCGGAGATAATTCTTGCAGATAACCGTTTTCAGCCCGATAAAGATAAGCAAGGAATTATATCCCCTCGAAGCTGCTCTATCATACAAAAGCGTTATTCCACGTTTTGTTATGGGTGTTCTTTCTGCATACTGCTGCATTATCTTCCTGATAACCTCATGCCGCTGCATCATGGCTTTTTCCTCTTTACCCTGATAACCATTCTAAGCGGCTCCGGCCCATTCCCGGCGCATTCCTCGACTGCCGTTACAATAACCGTTCTAACGCCCCTCTCCGTGCGCACAACCGCCCTGTCCCCGGCAGATACCCGGTCAATGAGAATCCCCGGAAGTTCCCAGGAATACAGCTTGCCGCCGGGCTTGTGGGATGCCCTCACAATCTGCCGTCTGCCGTACCGGACCGGAACACACTGGATGCCGTGCGCCCTGGCCACCAAATAGCTTGTGTAACCGTCTACCAGATTGCCCTGGCTGTCAAGGATAATCTGTGACTGCAGGAGTCCGGTTTCCTCGAAATACCGCTCTTTCCTCTGCATCTTCTCCGGCTCATGCGCCGCAAAGCAAGGATAAATCTTTACTTCATCAGTGGGGATGTCCACCACTCCCCCGGCCCTCACGCCCTGCTGCCATGCCCTATTTGCATCTTCCGTATAAATATCAAAGAACATCATATCCTCCTCGAACTCGCATTTTGTGTTGTACGTCCGCTCATACCATTCCTTTACCATATCAGACGTGAAGCGGATGCCGCTGTTTTTCTTTTTCTTGCCCTCTTCATAGAAATTGTTGACTGCATTTATATAGGCTGTGATAAACTCCCTGCCCATATCATCTTCAAAAATCGGATACTGGAACTGCTCTAGCATGATGGAACATCCATTCCTCCGTTGCTGCAATGTATTTGCCGAACTGTAGGCCCATTTCTGCATAGCTGCTTTTAATGGCTTCAGTTGCTTGCGGGATGGATTCAAGGCATTCCTCATAAATCTTCTGAAATGTTTCCTCGTTAGGAAATATTGTCTTTACTGTCTGCATTTCTTTCAAATCCTCTCTTTACTCCGGGCAGGGGAAATGTTATAATCTCCCCATGCCCGATTTGCTTAGGTTTCCGGGCTACTCGCTCCTATCGGTATTCGCTGTACTGGTAGGAGCATTTTTCTTGTAACGGCTCTGCATATCGTCAGCCATTGCCATAATCTCATTGTGCCGCCTGGTAAATTCCGGGCTGTTCACCCCCAGGCTCTTTCCCTCTGCGGCTGTCAGCGCCGCCATGTCTTCCAGTGATAACATATCCCACCGCCTTATATCGCTATGTTAATCAGTGCGCCCAGACTCTCTTTCCATCCATAACCGCCGATAATCTGCATCAGAGTAGCCGTTACCTGAATACCCATATCAAGCACTTTGGAAAGCTCCCTTGCCAGTCCTTTAGGCACATACCCTATAACTGTTCTCCGGCGAATCGGCTTGATATGTACAACTATCTGAATAGCGTTAATATCAAACTTGTTTTCCTTTTCTCTTTCCAGTGTAACGGTCAAATCCTCCGGCTTGAACTGTTGCAGGAATGCCAGCCGCTCTTGTCTGTTCTCAAAGCTAACCCCAGCGGCTCTCACTGTCATTGACAGCTTTACCCTCTGCCATGCTTTTTAAAGGCTTCTTTGAGAGAGTACCCGGCTTTCCGTAATTGGTTAGCCATTGCGCAAACTGTTTTTCTTACTTTGGTAATCTGTTTCATGTGGTGTTGCTCCTTTCATCTCTTGATGATATTAGTATAGCACATGGGCACATACATTTCCATTGACAGAATACCTAAAATTACATGTTCCCATGTGTTTAATATTTGTGCATTATGCACATGGACACATGTATTGACTTATGATATAATATCATTGTACAGTGGAGAAGGTGCATCTATAATTTGCCGCCCCACTGGAACGTATAAAAGAAAGAGGGTGCATCTTATGTCAGATGAAAAAAAAAGTACATACACTGGTTACACGGAAGCCCGGAAAAAAGCCAATGAAAAATATCTGAAAGAATCCGTTGAGGATATCCGAATCAGAGTCCCCAAAGGCGATAAGGCAAAAGTTCAGGAACACGCCGCCACTATGGGGGAAAGCATGAACTCTTTCGTTGTCCGGGCTATTGATGAAACTATGGAACGTGACAATCAAAAGCAGGCATGACCGCCGCCATTCAGAAGCACTCTAGCAAGGCTCTATTTGCCCCATACAGGGCTTGTACTGCCTTGAATGATAGGAAACCGCCCCACGCCGTTACAATCCAAAATAGGGGCTTGTGGCGTGTTGCTGTTGGTATTCTGAAAAGCGGAAAAGCCGCCCTTGTCATTTTGCCGATTTCAAATCGGGGAATTACCGCCGGGGGCTATCCCATAATTTCAGGGTGGGGTCTAATCAGATCCCCCTTTGCTCATCCCAAAAGAGGAAAGCCGCATATATTCCCCCGGAAAATCGGGGTTATGTCTGTCCGGTTTCAAATCTGCTCCAGGAAAATTCCGGGTACTGGCCGGGCGGTTCTGTGTTTTGGTAACGTCTGATAAAAAGCAAAACGGCAGCAGGACAGCACACTTTTACGCTTTCCCCATTTGTAGGGATGCCTTTGTGTCCTGCTGCCAGTCTGCATACTTTCCCGGTATCTGCATATAATATCTACGTAAAATACGTATATTTTTTGTGTTTTTCTCTTGACAATACGTAAAATACGTGTTATTATATAATTGTAAGGAGGAAACATACATGAGATTCAGAGAAGCCGACCGGATGCTAAAGGATGATGGATGGTACGTGTCAGATATAAGCGGCTCACATTACCAATACAAACACCCAACAAAGCCCGGAAAAGTAAGCGTTCCGAATCATCCCGGCGACATCCCGAAAAGTATTGTTAAATCCATACTCAAGCAGGCGGGGCTGTAGCAAGCCCCTGCCCCTTGCAAATTATATAGATTACACGGAAAGGAGCAATGATTTATGAATTATGTGTACCCGGCTGTTTTCTATGAGGAAGAGGGCAAAATATCAGTCATTTTCCCCGATTTGGGAAACCTCGCAACTTTTGGGGATAATGTGGCGGACGCTATGCGCATGGCTCAAGATGCCTGCGGCCTGCATCTGTTTACTGCTCTGCGTGACGGCGATCCCCTACCGGCTCCCAGTTCATTAGGCGAAATCAATCCTGCTGCCATCCTGAAAGATTTTGAAATGGAATCCGCTGTGGAAAGTGCTTTCGTCAATATGGTACTGGTGGATATGACCGAATACGCAAGGCAGCACAGCGACAAGGCAGTAAAAAAGACTTTAAGCATCCCCATGTGGCTGAATACTCTTTGTGAGGAAAAAAGCATCAACTTTTCAAAAGTGTTGCAGGATGCCCTACTGACAAAAGTACAATCACTATAAATGGCAGCAGTCCCAAACAGAATATGCTTTACCTGACAAGAACACCGCCCCGACACTCGCCAAAGTACAAAGGGCGGTTTTCTCTGTCTATTCACGTTTTAAAAGCCTATTTTGCCCTTTTATCCTCTTACCCTTATATTTCTACCCTTGCGCCATTTCAAGCCGAATTTGCCCCTTTTCAAGCCCTACTACAAAGCATTTAAAACTATTTCCGCTTGAACCTCTCCGCTATCTCTCTCCGCTGTTCCTCTGAAAGCTGTTTTGTAGGGTTTATCTTTATCCATGCGACCGGGATATGTGCGCACAAGCTGCCGTCCTGATTCTCCGCTACTATCTCGCATTCCTCCGGGCGTTCTGCTGCCAGTTTCTTAATGCGGCTCTTATACCGCCCCTGGCAGAAAGTGACTGCTGCCCTCTCGCTGTCCTTTACGAACTCAATCACATTCTCCACATTTCCAGTGATTTCCGGCAGCAGGATTTCCCCCACCGTCAGGCCGACTGCATCCGCTATCCGTTCCGCTGCGTCCTCGGATGCAAAGCCATCTTTTACAATCCACTGGAAAGACTTCTGATAAAGCCCCATCCTGCTGCATACCGTTTCTTCTGTCAGGCTCTTTTCCTCCATGACTTCCACAATTCTTTTACCGTTCAATCTCATACTGCGTCTATCCTTTCCCGGCATAGTGCCGTTACAATAACCGTTCTCTTTTTTGTGTACTGTTTTGTACGATTTACACCGCAAAACTCTATATGGCAGCAGGCGCATAATTCCCGGAAATACTAAGTTTTGCAGAGAGCGGCAGGACTATAAAGCTATTCTTTAGGGATATTTAGGGTTAAAGGTTCAGGTTCTTTCAGGTTCTATGTACCGGGAAATAACAGGTTTTCACAAGTTCCACACCCCCGGAAATATTAGGTTTTGTTAGGTTCTGCCGGCTGCTCTCTGCTCCCTTTTAGGGTGTAAGAAATGTGAGGATACAAGCCCCTTTTATGGTATCGGAAATGTCGGGTTACTTTTTTATGACTGCCGGAACTGCCGATTGCGCGCCGCCCTTTTAAGGTCTTGGGAATCTCGGCATACTCTTTTTATGGACTCCGATAACCCCGAATACTCTTTTAGGGGATGCGGAATCTGCAATATCTTTTTAAGGACTAAGAAAATAAAAGATACTGCTGCAGCTTGCCCCGGTGTCCTGCCAATCTGCTCCGGCACTCACCCTATATGGTGAATATTAGTATTTTTTAGTAATCTGCTTTTTAGGGTGTCCGATATGTCTTGATGCACATTCTTTTTTAGTGTAACTTTTTGTAACTTTTCTCCTGCGCGCGTATCGTGTCCACTAATTCAGTTTTGCCCGGAAAATCAAGGCTTTTCCCTTGCACCTATACCGTGTCATTAAACTTCTTTTTTTGGTGTGCATTTCTGTGCATTTTTGCACTTTTCCTCTCGCACGTGTATCGTGTAAAGAAACTCTTTTTTTGCTCGAATTTTCTCGAACTTTCCTCCTGCGCATTATCGTATTACAAAACTCTTTTTTATTCCACTTTTCGCAACATTCAGCGAATAAAACTCTTTTTTGTGCGCACTTTTGCGCATTTTATGTATTTTCCCCTCTGCTGCCTTTTGCTGAAAAATCAGGGAAAAACCGTTACAAAAACCTATACTCCCCAATCGCTTTTCAGGCGGTTCAGCATCTTCATTTCCTCGCTTGTGTCTTTATCCGGGTTGCTGTCCGGGTGAAATGCCTTTGATAATGTGCGGTAAAACTTTTTCAGCATGGCCTTGTCAGCTTCATTGTAGTTACTGGCAGCAGTACCGCAATAACTACCGCCACTATATCCTCCGTAGTTACTACGGAAATTCTCATAATAACTACGGTACTGCTCCCGGCTCCTGCGCTCATATTCTTTTCTTGCCTTAAAATCTGCCTTAATCTTTTTCAGGTATTCAGGATTGCGCAATTTGCCGAACACATCATAGCAGCGGCTATAATATTCGCCATCCACGCCGTATTTTTCCCGGAACGCATCCACACGCTGATTATGCTCGTTAAGTATGCGCCGATTTTCCTCTTTTCTCTTGTGTTCCTCTGTCTGCTGAAACTCTGCAAGTACCCGGTCAACAATAGGCTGCCATTTCCCATAAATTAATTCATAAAGCGCATCTTCTGTAAGCCCCAGTATATCCGCTTTCGCTTTCAGCCCCCCAGTGATAAAATCTCCAATCCAACCGCCCCAGTCCACAATATCATAATACCCGACTGTACAAATTACGGTCTGTTTCTTCTTGACTTTCCCATTCTCCCGGTAACTCTCATGTACGCTTATGCGGTATGATTTCCTGATAGGGCGTTCAAACCGTTCACTGGCATAATGATAGCTGTATTTGGTATATCCTTCCCCATCCCATGTAATCTTTGTTTCATCCACTACAAAGCCCTTTGGCTCTCCTGCCGGAACTGTCTTTACTTCCACTTCCTGAATAACACAAAACATAATATTTCCTTTCCGTAGTTACTGCGCCACGTTACACAATAACCGCATATCCCCTGCCGATAATTCCGCCGCACCCCTGCCGCTGAATAGCAGCACCCTCTTTTCATGTATGGCTGCTGACACTGGCTATTTTTCTTAATTCCTTATCCAGATTGGCGAAAAACCGCCGCCGATATGAATAAAAATCAGTTCTGCAAAATGGCGGTCTTTCTATCCGGCCAAGTTCCCACTGCACCGCCAGAGCGTCAAAAGACGCGCCCTGTCTGACAGATAGCAGAACCCATTTCGAAGCAATTTCTATCCCTGTGCAAGCTGCTTTCAGGACTTCAGGGGAATATAACCCGGTTCTGCATCCATTCTGTAATTCTTCAAGACGCTGGTGCCCTATACCGTATTCCGCATAACTACGGCGTTGCATTGTGTTTATATCATTCACACGCTTTCTCCTTGACATCGGCAAACCACTCCTTTTATAATTTAATCAGGTTCGGGGGGGGCTTGTCTGAATGGCAAGTTCCTTTTTTGTTGGCATTTTGCGGCATTCTCCTGGCGTAACTCTGCTGCCACTGGCCCTATTCTGGCAGCAGGGCAGCAGTCATGAACCCAGTGACCTCGCTTTGTCGCACCAATTCCTGAATCTGCTGTAATATTTATGTATCCTCTTATGGCATGTCGGGCATAGAGAAATCAGGTCTTCCATAGGCTCATGCCCCAGATTCTTATAATGGATGTGGTGGACTTGCAGTATGGGAGTGGTCCTGTCTTTCTGTAGCCCATTAGGCCGGCCGCACATCACACACTTGTTATCATCCAGTTCCAGCCTTTCAGACCGTTTCTTCTCCCAGGCTTCACTTTTCATGTATCTTTCGTATTCCGCACTATGTTTTACCATGGCACCACCTCACAACATTTCCACTTTAGCAGCTGGTAAACCTCCGACAGCTTATCCCGGTTCTGCGGCTCCTGCCTTACCTCTGTTTCAAAATCTCGCTGCATATCCGGCAAAATACCGCTTCGCTCCTGCTCGGTCTTAATGCCAGTGATCCGCTCCCGGTATCGGTCATAAAATGCTGTGACGGCAGCAGGACACTCCGGCACATCCGCTAAACTGATAGTTTTATTATTGTTCATCCAGCTTTCCTCCATCCTGCCATATCTCGCCGCCCTCTAACTCATATCCGACCACATCATAGACAGCTTCAACTAAAGAACAAACTCCAAGCCAATTATCAAAGCACAACGGGTAAATCTCCCCATCATCACATAAAGCGCACATAAGTACCTTGCTTTTGTATTTTTTGCCACCGTCACAGTTATAAACTGCATACATAGCATCGTTGCATGGAATAATCTGCAAGACTTTAGGTACTTTCATCGGTTTGGGCTGCTGTACTTCAATTTCTCTTTCCTGATACTTCGCATTATCTTCCCCCAGAAAGTCAACGAGCAAAGAAAACTGTTTATCATCAAAGCTGTGTCCTCTCAATGTTTTACATCCTCTGGTGCTTGCATCATACACCTTTACAACACAATCCCCCGGCGCTTTATCCAAAATTTCAAACAGCTTCTCTTCATTCTCTGAATAGCTCTCTCGGCTATCAAACTTTACCCAAACCTCTTTCATACATTTTTTCATTGCCATTTCCTTTCTGTCCTCCTGATAAAGAGGGCTTTCAATCTCATTTCAAGGGGCTGTCCCCTTGTCCCCCACTGTCCCCAGAATTTTTCTATACCTTATTATTTTTAATACCTATATCTCCCTTTCCCCCTCTTACCCTTTCTTTTCTTTTTTCCTTTACTATTTATGGGGACAGGGGACAAATAGGGAGAAGTGCTGATTTTATGCGGTTTTCCGCTGTCCCCCAACATGTCCCCTGATACTGTCCCCGGACACTAATCAAAGGGTAGTTCACCTTTCATGTCTGCCATATCCAACTGCGCGAAATCTTCGGGGACTTCACTTTCGGGGACACGCTGCCGGAAACCATGTTCATCAACCCTGTCCCATGCCCTCTGTTTTCCATACACTTCAAACCTCACTTTGCTATCGCTTGTCGGATGCCTCCTCCATCCGGTAACCGATTTATTCATGATGCCATTGATTTCCCGCAATTCCCACTCCTTCGGCTCCTGAAACTCTTTCCCCAGCGCTTCTTTGTAAAGCATCCTCGAACATACAGAATCATATTGGCAATTATCAAGCCATTCCTGAATAATCCCGGCTTTCGGGTCTTCTGGCGTAAACTCCTGCTGCACTTCTGATAATAGCCCCTGCAACTCTTTAGGAAATGTCAGTTTATAATCTCCACTGCGATAAATCTCCATAGCTTCTGCCCATGCCTGGTCTATATAAGCCCTCGTTTCCGCTTCATCTTCCAATGGGTGAACCTCCGCTAGTTCACTATTGACACGCACCGGAATAAAACGCCGATTCCCAGTCTTGTCATTTGGGAGAAAGTCAAGATTGTTTGTCGTTCCAATGAATATGCATTGCCGGGGAAAATCATGGGGATATTTGTCATAGGGGACTTTGTATGTATCTTTCTGCCTACTCAAAAATGCTTTTATCGCTTCAACTGTCTTTGTGTTGGCAGTGGCAAGCATTTCTGAAAACTCAACAATCCAATGCCCCTGTAGCTTGCGGTAAATGTTTTCATCATCCAGGTTCTTCACATCATCCGTAAACCATTCATCCCTTGTCGCTATGAACCTTGCCATTGTGGACTTGCCGCCACCCTGCCTATCCTCCACCAAGCACAGCATGCTTTCAAACTTTGCGCCGGGATTGTGTACCCTCTCAATAGCCCCAAGCATAGTAATCTTTGTTGCTTCTGTCGTGTAATCTGATTTCTCCGCTCCAAGGTACTTCGGCAGCAGGTTTTCAATGTGCTTTCCCCCGCTCCATTTCAGACTTGCGAGATATTCCTTTATCGGGTGGTACGACCGCTGGTGCGCGATAATATCAATTGCCCGTGGGATATTCTTTTCATGCGTCAATCCATAGGTAGTTTCCAAATACAACCGGATATTATTCACATCATTATCAGATAGATTTACAGAGGATTGCCGCCACCAAGCCCCGGACACTTCCACCTTATCCGTCATTTCATTGTAACGGAACATTTCTTTCAGGCATTCATCATGGTGAATCGCCTTTACACAATTACCGATTGACTGTATTATTTTCCCTTTTTCATTGTAAGAAAGTTCTCTATCTGTAACAGTTTCATTATCTCCTGCACTCTCTGTAACGGCTCCGTCCTGCTGCAAAAGACTCTCAAGCTCTTTCTTGCTGTGTCCGGCTGCAAAATAATCTGATATATCGGCTTTGGGAATGTCCGGCACTGGAACAATTACCTTTGCACTTTTCGCTATGCCCTGCAGGTCGCTCTGAATAATATTCGCCACTCGCCGCCCCGGTTCGTCATTGTCGGCCAGTACATAGACAACCGCCCCTTTGCAAAGCTGCGCCATATCTGCCGACCAATCATTTACGCCCCCATAGGAAAACGCCGTATAGCCTTGTTTTGACAGTGTATCAGCGTCTTTTTCGCCCTCCGGGATAAATATAGGCTTGCCCTCTGAAACTGCCTTATTTATGGCTTGTACGCCGTCAGGCGCATAGACAGCGCATAACTCTTTCCGTGTGCGCCCTCCCAATCCGTAAGTGAACCGCTCATTTGCCAACGTGCCATATATCATTTTCTTTCCTTGCATCCGCACTTTGGTAAAAAGATAGCCGCCGTTACTGGAAACGTAGTTATAAACCGCTTCAATCCGCTTTTTCTCCCGGCTCTCAATATAGGCTTGCCAATTGCTGCCAGTCCGCTTTTCCTGATAGAATAAATCTGACTTTTTCAATCCTGCTGCCGATAGCACATTATCAATGTCGCATCCTGCATGACAGTGTATAAGGACGGAATCACGCCCATTTGTGACAGTAAGGGAAGCCTGCCTATCATCATGCGCCGGACACTGGCACTGCGCCTTGTCCTGCTGCCGCTTTTTCACTTGAAAATGATTCAGTATTTCATCATAGGTCACTGTTTCGCCCCCGTTCTGTCATTATTGTTTTGAAGCAATATTCATTCATCATCTGAACCATCTGACTGCTCCAGATATTTTCTCGCTGATTCTAATGCCAGCAATGTGTTCTTTCCACGGTTCTCCAAAGTTCTGATAAATTCCTTTACCTCACCGACATTCCCAGGCAGATAATAGCCACCGCCATTTTGGCAGGTAGAAAGAATCACCCTACCAGATGCCCGCTCTTCTGCTATAATCTCCTGCAACTCTCGAACGCTTCCGCATCCTATCAAATCAGCCAGTGTCTGTGAAGCAGTGGCGTTCTGTTTACCTTCAATTAAAAATTTCTCAACCATGGCCTGTCTCCTTTATTCACTCACCTGATAAACCGAAAGGATATAATTGTAAAATCTATTCCAATCTACCCTTGCTATCTTTCCGATTTTTACCAGTGCGCCGGATTCTTTCGCCAGCTTCATGACTGTGTTAATTCCCATATTGCTTTTTTCTGCCGCCTGCTGATATGTAAGCAGTTCCCCGTTAAAGTTCCTGTTTTTCAACTCATTCATAGCGATTCACCTTTCTTTATGTTTTAACGTTGCGCTCCGTCTATATCCATGATATAATAGTTAAAAGTAAAAATCTATTCACTGTTTTATATCACATTTTTGCGTGAAAGGAGATTTTAGTAAAATATGGTTTACCACAATGTAGAGGACATTGATGTTGAAAAAATCAACGCAAGAATCAAAGATGCTATCAAAGAATGGGGATCACAAGATGACTTCTTTGAGGGCATTCCCTACTCAAAACAGGCATTTCATAAATGTGTACGGGAGAAATCATTGGTATCATTATCAGTCTTGCTTGAAATTGCAAAGAAATTAGATTGTGATATGGGTTATCTGCTCTGCGAATATGATGAAAAGCGGCGTATTGTAGCAGACGTAAAAGAAGCTACCGGGTTAGAACCAGATGTAATTGATATTATACTCAACATGAAAGATTCTTTCCTGAAGCTGTCAATCCTTAATGACTTGCTGAAAGATAATTATTTCCTGGCAATGATAAATCTGCTTTATATGGTGGACTATCACTATGAAAAAGGAATGGAACTGGACAGGATAGAGAAAAAAGTTGAATCCGATTATAAAAATGCTGAAACCCTAGAAGAAAAAGAAAAACTTGAAAAACGATACAATGAATATAGGGCCGAACACAAATTGCATGATTCAAACGCTTTGGCAAATCGCTATCGGCTTACAGTTGCCTTTTCCAGACTGTTAGACAAAAGATATAAGGCGTTGCCGGATATTGACATTAATGATTCAGAATCCAACTGGAAACAGACCAACCCAAAATTCAAGCATCCGGCTTTATTTTAACAGGACATGAAAAGCCCCAATACCAATCAAGGCATTGAGCGCCACCACGAAAGCCCCTCATGGCAGCAGTCATAAGGGGCTTTAAATATACAAAATGGGGTATTTATTGGGGTAAAGAATCTTTCAGAATGTCCGAAAGCCGCATAAACAAAGGCTTTGCACCCTATCAGTCATTATACCGGTAATATAATCTCACAGATAATATCGGCTTCTTTCTACTCCGCCTTTACCTCCAGTCCATCCAGCTCAAGCCCCGGCATCCCCACCAGATACCACTTCCTGTCATCACCCATCTCCACACGGGCGGGAACCCAGACACCATTCAGCCTGAAATCAAAGACCTCCCCGCAATGGATACCGCCGTAATCACGCCTGTCCCCATCCCCGTCAGTATAAAAGAAATTGTATCTGCCGCTTTCCCTGTCATAAAATAATGTACCCTGCTTCATAAAACAGTCCTCCTCTAAATTTATTCTCATATAATAAGGAGTGTTTTTTCCCCTGTTTCCTTGAAAAATAATAAATTTTTTTATATTTTTCTGGCTTTTTCATAAAACGGAATGCTCCTCCTTATATTTCCTTGCCAGCCGGTAAAAGCTGTCCTTCTTGAGTCCCATCAGCATCATGGCCTCCTTTGCCAAGATCACGCCACTTTTCCATCTCTCATAGCAGTCCTCCCAGTTCTCCGGGTACTCCACACGCGGCCTTCCCAGATGCTTTCCATCCGCCTTCGCCACCTCGATGCCCTGGCGCTGCAGTTCATGCCGTTCCGTCCAGTCCTCGTCCGCCACATAAGCGAATACCGCCAGCACAACATCCGTAATGAGCTGCCCTACCAGCTCCTTTGACTGCGTGGTATCCAATATCGGCATGGAAGTCACTTTGATGTCGGCGCCGATCTCCTTTGTGATATGAAACCATTCCTTGTAAATTTCACCATAGTTCCTCCCAAAACGCTTCAGCTCCGTTACCACCAGCAGGTCACCTTCCCGCAGGATGTTATCCACCAGAGAGCGGTACACTGGGCGTTCAAACTGTCTCCCGGACTCCTTCTCCACATAGATGTCACGCTCATCAATGCCCTCCTCATCCCGCAGGATATGTATCTGCCTCTCCGGATTCTGCTCCCGTGTGGATACCCGCACATACCCAAATTTCTTTACAGCCATGACAGACGGATTGACAAAAACGACAAAATGTGCGGCCCTTGCAATTGGAGACAGAAACATCAATCCAATTCCAAGGAGGCACATTATTATGTCACATGAAAACATCAAAGCTGCCTTTGCTGACGCCGTCAGCCATGTCGTATCCAACATCTCACAATATGCAGCCAGTCCCCACCCGTTCCGGAAAAATGGGGGCTGACAGGCTCATCTCCTTCCTGGTTTCCTGCGGCTCTTCCAGCACCAGGATAGAACTGCTTGATTTCTTCGGCCTGCAGGCAGACTCCCTGTCCGCCTCTGCCTTTAACCAGCAGCGCGCCAAGCTCTGGCCTGAAGCATTGGAAGCCGTCTTCCACCTTTTCAACGCAGCCCTCCAGGCCGATACAGGGGCAGACTTCCGTTTCCTTGCCGCCGATGGCTCAACCTTCACCTTTTTCAGCAGGCCTTCCTTTGCTTCCCCTGGTTACTTCGTATCAGAAGGGCATTCCGCAAAAGGCTTCTACAGCATGCACCTGAATGCACTCTATGACCTGCACGAGCACACCTATCCTGCCGCGCTTATCCAGCCTGTCCACCGCAAGGATGAATTCCAGGCCTTCTGCGATATGGTTGACCGACTCGATACACCGCCGGATACCAGGGATGTCTTCATCGGCGACCGCGGCTACTGCTCCTATAATAACATGGCCCATGTCATGGAGAAGGGGCAATACTTTCTCTTCCGCACAAAGGACATCCATTCCAAAGGCCTTGTCGGGAATTTTGACTTTCCGGATTCTAAGTGAAATAAAGCGGCTATTATTGCCGAGGAGGTTCAGCATGAAAAATGATATTGTTTTGGTAAGACCAACTTTAGAGCTAAAAGAAAAAGCACTTGATTACCGAAAGGAACATTTTCAACATGAAGAAGAAATTATCTACGGAAGCGAGCTTTTTGACAAGACAGAAAACTACGAGGAATGGCTATCCTCTGTAACGCTAAACACGAATCCCAAAACGGTAAATGAAAATCGGGTAGTTACGGATACTTTTTTTGCTTTAAGAAATAGTGATGACAAGATAATTGGAATTATAGATTTAAGACATACGCTGAATGAATTTTTGAAAGATTTAGGGAATTGCGGGTATAGTGTCCGCTCATCCGAAAGAAAAAAGGGATATGCAACAGAAATGCTATATCAACTTCTCCAAGTGGTTAAAGAAGCGGAAATGAAAGAACTTCATATATCTGTTGAAAAAGAAAATACAGCATCAATAAAAGTTATACAAAAAAATGGCATGTGTATGAACGGAGCTTTTCTTTTGAAAATGAAGTAGCAGATATTTATAAAATTAAATTATAAATTTTAAAAAACCAAAACCGTCTCATTGCATGTTCTAAAAGATGGCACTATAATATTGGCAGGAGGTGCTTTCACATGGGGCATCCGAACCGAACCTTTTACCCTATGAAACGATTGTCCGGGCGACCAGCGGAGAGCCGGAACAGCCCAAGTCTTCCTTGAAGACTTTAAGAAAGCCAGGAAGAAAATGCATCTGACCCAGGCGCAATGCGCAGAATTATTGGACAATTCCCTATCTTTCCAGAAAGATCTGGAGCGCTGCCGCTGTTCTCCCAGTATCGAAAATTTCTACCATATCTGCAGAACACTGGATATCTCTGCGGATGATTGTATTTTCCAGAATCACCATGACAACCGGCTCTACATACCAGGAACTGTTAAGGCTGCTCCCCCTCTGTGGTGAAAGGAGCCTGTCCGTCCTGGTAGCCACTTCCTCTGCCCTCACGGAAAACGCTCCTCTTCCAGAAGCGGAAACCAAACAGACATAATATGCCGAAAAGAGAAAGCCAGCAGTTCAGACTGGCATCTGTGCTGCTGGTTTTTCGTGTCATGCCCTATGAAAATTCTGTATCCATACCTCTTGGTTGTCATGTCATAAGTTTAGTGAAATAGTACCAAGAAAAATAATTATTCTGCTCTTTCATAGAGACTGCATAACTGGTAAATTTTATCAGCAAGCCTTTCGTCCATCTGCTCACTTGCCATGCGCCACACCCAATTATTTCCCAGAGTGGAGGGTGTGTTGATTCTGGCTTCCGAACCAAGCCCTAAATAGTCCTGCATGGGAATAACCGCTGTATCTGAAACACTTGCCAACGCGGCGCGTATAAATTCCCATCCCACATCACTGTTTTTCTTAACGTTCAGGTATTTTCGCAAAAAGGTACGTTCCCCACGTTTTATTTGTCCGTAAAATCCCCTGAATGTATCATTATCATGGGTTCCTGTGTATACCACAGAATTGGCAGTATAACTATGCGGAAAATAATTTCCTTCTTCCCTGGAGTCAAATGCAAACTGCAATATTTTCATACCTGGATACCCAGTTTTTTTAAGCAGGTCAATCACTGATGGTGTTAAAAAACCCAAATCCTCTGCAATCACCTCTTTATCTCCCAATCGATCCTTCACGGCCTTAAATAAATCATACCCCGGTCCTTTTTCCCACCTGCCATTGGCCGCCGTAGTATCCTTGCATGGAATGCTGTAATATTCATCAAAACCCCTGAAATGGTCGATCCTCACTATGTCATACAATTCATAGCAATATGCAAGTCTTTTTATCCACCACTCATATCCGGTTTCTTTATGATATTCCCAACGATAAAGCGGATTTCCCCAAAGCTGTCCCGTTTCACAGAACGCATCCGGCGGACATCCCGCCACATTTATCGGCTGTCCATTCCCATCCAGTTGAAACAGTTCCTGGTTCGCCCATGTATCCGCACTGTCGTATGCCACATAAATGGGAATATCCCCTATAATACAGACTCCTTTGTCATTGGCATATTTCTTTAATTTCTTCCACTGGACATGAAATAAATATTGCTGGAATTTGTGGAAAAGTATATCTTCTTTCAGCTTTTGTCTATACCCTTCCAATGTCTCACATTTTCTGCACTTTAAGCCTTCCGGCCAGTCAGACCATTTTTCTCCGCCCCTCGAATCCTTTACCGCCATATAAAGGGCATAATCTTCCAGCCAGTCCCTGTTTTTCCGGACAAACTTCCAAAATGCATCCTGTTCTTCTATCTGGCTTTTTTCAAAAGCCGCCCTAAGCACTTTAAATCTGGACGAATATATCTTTTCATAATCTACAGCGGTTCTATCCATGCCGAAATCATATTGGCAGCATTCTTCCCTCGTAAGATATCCCTCTAAGACCAACTGTTCCAGATCAATAAAATACGGATTCCCGGCGAATGCCGAAAAAGACTGGTATGGGGAATTCCCATAGCCTGTTGCGCCCAGAGGCAGCACCTGCCAGTAACTCTGCCCTGCCGCTTTCAGGAAATCCACAAACTTGTACGCCTCCCTGGAAAATGTCCCAATCCCATATTCCGAAGGAAGGCTGAAAACCGGCAATAAAATTCCACATGCTCTTTTCATAGGCTCATTCTCCGTTTTCTTTTATGATGACAGGGCACATATTCAAATCAATTTTTCCGTCTTCTATCCGAATCTCCTTTCCATCCGCCATATTTGTGTAAGTTCCGTCCTGTATCTCTGCCTCTATCTGTCCGCTTTTCCCTTCAAAGCTGAATATTCCCAAAAGCCTGCCCTTTCCCTGTATCTCCTTATGCTCGCCGATGGCTGCGCCCAAACCTTCATCAGCCGATAAACGGTAACTGCTCTTCGCAACAACCGGAAGCTTTTTTATCTGATAGAGCTGCCTCAACATATCTGAAATGTCACGGCTTCCATCCAAATTTATAACATCCTTGTTGAACAGATCCGGCCTGGTTTCATTTTGGTTCTCCCGCCCGGCGTAAAGAAGCGTAGCCCCTTTCTGAAAATAAAGAAACGCCGTCCAGTTGCGGAGCGCCGATTCCTTCGGGATGATTTCTCTGGCCCTGTCCTGATCATGATTTTCCAGGTATCTCATCTTTACATAATTGGCAGGGTAAATGTATTCCTGCATATTGACTGCTTCCACATATCTGCCAAGGGTACCTTCCCCATTCAGGTACTGCCTGAAATATTTAAAAATATCGTAATCATAACACATATCGAAAGCCTGAAAAATTTCAGAATCGGACAGGTTCGTCATTCCCTTTGCCCGCAGGTCCACAATAAATTCCGGTTCTACAGATTCGCTGAGCCAGATACATTCCGGATTGACCCTTGCCACTTCTTCCCGGGCCTTCAGCCAGAACGCAAGGGGAACAAGCGGTGCCACATCACAGCGGAAGCCGTCTACGATTCCGGCCCACATTTTCAGCGTTTCAATCTGGTAGTCCCATAATTCCTTATTTCCATAATCCAGGTCAACAATATCTCCCCAGTCTCCCACCCGGTTTCCCATCTCTCCTCCCGGTGTCTTGTAAAAGTATTCGGGATGGTTTTTGACAAGCCACGAATCCGGTGATGTGTGATTGTACACAATATCCAGCATCACCCTCATTCCCCTTGTATGGATTTCCTCCACCAGATGCTTAAAGTCATCCATTGTACCCAGTTCCGGATTCACTTTCCTGTAATCGGCAATGGCATAGGGTGAGCCAAGGATGCCTTTCCGCTGTAGTCCGTCTCTGAGACCTGCGACGGCTCTTTCCAGTCAATAGTGAGCAAGACGGTTATGGCTGCATTGTAGCCAATATGCTCTGGACGAACGCGGCCATCTGCTATCTGCGGTATCTGATGGGGGACAGAGCGCACTAGTGTCCGGCTCAACACCATCCCAGCCAACGTGGCAACATCCACCAAACGACAGTCCTACGTCGCCCCGGTCTGGAGAGGACTGGAACACAACATCCCCATCGCCACCGGCAAGCCGATGATGATGGGGATGAAAAGCACTGTCTTCATCACACCGTAGATGGCAGCCGCCTGATCAACGTCCCCCGCACATCCAGACTGTTCCCTTCGCATCTTCTGGCAAAAAGGATTTCCCCCTGGCCCTGTATCTCAATCGGCTCGCTGCCACAGTTCAGCAACACTTCTATCCATTTTCCATCCAGATTCAGCTTTCTGTATTCCACACATCGCTTCTGGGAATACTTATGCGGAAAGTCAAAGTACAGGCTTCTGCAGGCATCTTCCTGTATACGCATACGGATTAGCGATTTCATTAATTCGATTTTTTTCTGATTTTCGGCAGAATCAATCTCGTCCCAGGGCATGCATCTGCGGCAGTCCGGATCATGGGCGCCCTCTAAGGCAATTTCCGTCCCATAATAAATACAAGGACTGCCCGGCATGGTGAACAAAATTGCAAGTTGTTGGTAAAAGATATCCAAATCCTGGCATCGGTTCATAAGCCTTTCCGTATCGTGGGAATCCAACAAGTTGAAAATCACATTATTATTCTGCTGCATGTACATGGTATAGCAGCGGTTCACCATATACTCAAATTCATCCTTCTCTGCTGCCTGATCCAGGAAGAAATCCTGGATCCCGCTGGTCAGCGGATAGTTCATCACCGAATCGTATTCATCTCCCCCCAGCCACTGACTGGCATCATGCCAGATTTCGCCCAGCAGATAGAGATCCGGCTTCACGCTCTTCAATTGTCTCCTGAGCTCCTTCAGGAAACGGTGGGACACCTCATTTCCCACGTCGAACCGGATGCCGTCGATGTCAAATTCCCTGATCCATCTCTTACAGACCTGGCAGAAATATCGGATTACTTCCGGATTGTTGGTATTCAGCTTCGGCATCCTGTCCGTAAAGGCAAAGGAATAGAATCTCCCGTCCCTGGTATCCCCATGCCTCTCAAAGGCATCCCAGTCCTGTATCATGAACCAGTCGGCATAGGGGGATCCGCTCTTTTTCTCCACCACGTCCGCCCATGGGCCAAAGCTCCTGCCGCAGTGGTTGAAGACGGCATCCACCATGATGCGGATTCCATGGGCATGGGCTTCCTTTACCAGCCGGGCGAACTCCTCATTGGTGCCAAACTGCGGGTCGATCTTCGTGTAATCCCTTGTATCGTATTTGTGGGTGGACTCCGCTTCCATAATAGGGTTCAGGTAAATACCCGATATCCCCAGGTCATGTAAATAGGGAAGCTTCTTTCGGATCCCTTCCAGGTTTCCGCCGAACCTCTCTGCGTTGGAGACAGGCCCCGTGCGCCATTTTTCGATATCCGCGCCGTTTTTCTCAGGTGTCCCGTTGCAGAACCGGTCCGGGAAGACCTGGTACCATACCGTATCGTTTACCCAGTCAGGCGTACTGTTCACATCGGCAGGGTTCATCCAGGGCATGACGAAGCATTGCAGCATCCTGCCCTCCATTCCAATCTGCTCTTCGCTAAGGAATCCGTTCTCGAAATAATACCATGTCTCCTCCTCCGTATGAAGCTCAAAATAATACTTGCACCGCTTGAACCTGGGTGTCAATGTGGTAGTCCACCACAGATGATGCCTCAGATGCTTCTTGAAACAAATCTCTTCTTTTTTTCCTGCCCACTGCTCTTTTCCGCCCAGGATTCCCGCTTCAAAGGGATCGCCATAATAGATAAAGACACGTTTCACATCATATCCTGTTTTTAGATTCACAATCAGTTCATCCTCATTTAAGGGATAACACATCTGTTCCGATGCTTTATGATATACGCCTGTAAAATCCATTCTTTTATTAAAACACCTCCTGTTTTTCTCTACTCTTTGACAGATCCCACCACAATGCCTGACACGAAATATTTCTGCATAAAGGGATAAATCATCAGAAGCGGAATGGTAGATACCACAATCTTTGCCGAGTTCAGCGTCCTACTGGAAATCCGCGCAAGCTGCTCCAGTTTGTCAGGATCGGTCACCTCCGTAATATCCACGTTCAGCTGCTGAATATATGTCTGCAAGGGATAGTTCGCCGTATCGGTAATGTAGACCAAAGCCGAGAAATAGTCGTTCCAGTGCCCCACTATGGTAAAGAGCGTGACTGCTGCCAGGGTGGGCTTCACCACCGGCAGGAACACCTTCAGCAGGATCACCCACTGGGATCCCCCGTCGATCATAGCGGCCTCCTCCAATGACTTTGGCACTCCCCGGAAAGCGTTCATCAGCAGGATCACATTCCCCAGCGGCACGGCTCCCGGCAGTATCAGCGCCCAGATCGTATTGGTCAGCTTCAGTGAATTCACCACCATGAAGGTGGGGATCAGGCCGCCGGAAAACAGCATGGCGAACAGGACCAAAGACATGTATACCTTCTGTCTGGCAAAGAACTTGGGGCTCTTGGACAGCGGATAGGCTGTCAGCACAAGCAGCGTTATATTGACAGACAATCCCAGGACCACCCTTAAGACGGAGATGCCAAAGGAACGCCAGAACTGCTTATCTCCCATGATTTCCTGATAGGAACTTATATTGAAGCCAATCGGGAATATATTCACCAGGTTGGCTGACACTGCGGCATTGTCGCTCAGGGATATGGCGACTATGTTCATCAGGGGCATCAGGCAGGACAGTGCCAGCGCTCCCACTATGATCCATATGATGATATCGGCGACAATGCCACCAAAGGCTCTCTTTTCAATCATTCCGCCCCTCCTAAAAGATCCTGTAATCTGTCACTTTTTGCGCGATTTTGTTGGCTGACAGCATCAAAATGATTCCCACGATCGAGCGCAACAGCCCCACTGCGGTACCAAGGCTGTACTGCCTTTCCACCAGGCCTACCCGGTACACCCAGGTATCGATGATGTCCGCCGTCTCCATGACCAGAGGGTTGTACAGGTTGAATATCTGGTCAAAGCCGGCGTTCAGCACATTGGGAAGGTTCATGATGGTCACCAGCATTATCGTAGGCAGGATTCCGGGCAAAGTGATATGCCATACCCGCTTGAACCGGTTGGCGCCATCGATGGCTGCCGCTTCATACAATCCCGGGTCGATTCCCGATAAGGCCGCCAGGTAAATGATGGCCCCATATCCGAAGCCCTTCCAGACATCCGTCACGATCAGGACAGAGCGGAACCATTTATTGCTGGCCATGAACAGAATTGGTTCGATCCCCAGCATTTCAAGAACTGCATTAATCGGCCCCTCGTAGGAAAAGATATTGACCACAACCGTCGCCAGAATGACCCAGGAAAGGAAGTTGGGCAGATACACGATGGTCTGGATGCTTCTCTTCATGAATTTGTTCTTGATTTCATTCAGCAGCAGCGCGAAAACAATCGTCACGAAGGTGCTCAGGATGATCTTTCCCACCGCAATCGTGATGGTATTGATGAAGATCTGCTTGCTGTCCGGCATCTGGAACATGAATATAAAGTTGTCCATGCCTACCCAGGGGGATTTCGCGATCCCCCTGGCAGGCATGTAGTTCTGGAATGCCATGATGATTCCAAACATTGGTGTAAACGAGAATATTGCCAGTAAGATCATACCCGGGAGCATCATAAGATGCAAAGCCATTTGGTCTTTTTTGCGCTTCATGCCTGATCGCTCCTTCTTATTGTTTGATAGCCTGGTTCACTTCCTCAGTAATCTGTTCACCGCCTGTCTTGTTCCACTCTGTCACGAATTCGTCAAAGTAGTCCACGGGCTTCTCGCCTGTTATTATCTTTAACAGCATTTCCTGCTCCATCTTGTCCAGGGTGGGCCACTTCAATGGCATGGACTTGGTGCTCCCAAAGAACACAGGGGTCACTTTATTGACTTCCGTCTCGGCCACAAGGCTCGCGGCTGTCATGGAATTGTAGGAAGCCCATTCAGGTGATGTAGACTCTTCGCCATTGGCAAGGCTGTCCAGGTATTTTTTGCTGTTCACGTATGTACCCATATCATGACGGTTCAACGGGCTGGTATCTCCGCTCTCCAGCGCATCCACCACCTTCTTGCTGCTCCTGGGGAATGCGTCATAATAGTCAATGTTCATGGCAAGTATGGTTCCGCCCGCGTTCAGCTCGCTGTAATCTGCCAGCTCCTTATAGGCCTCGTCATCCTTTTCCTCATAACGGGAATAATCGAACTGCATGTTTGCCAGCTTCACAATCAGCTCCGGATGTTCGAAGCCCTTTCTCACCACCACATAACCGCTGTTGGGATTGCCCGTGAACATGGTCACTTTCCCATCAGCACCCACAGGGCAGATGTAAGGCTCCCATCTTGCCTCTTTATCTAACGACATGCTGTCAGCCACTTCCCATGCGCCCCACCAGTTACCGAAAAAGGCGCCGCTCTTCCCGCTGTTGAGAAGACCCTTTCTGTCATCGCCGGTCCTGGTGACGAATTGTTTGTCAATCAATCCCTTCTGATACATGTTGGCCAGCTGTTCGAGGGCATCCTTCATCTCAGGCTGCACGGAGCCGTAGATGGCGTTGCCGTTTCCGTCATCAATCCACTGTTTCGGGAATGCCCCATACAGGGTGAAGATATTGTTGGGCATATAGCTTCCGCCGGAACTGCCCGCTATTTGGGGATCGATCACAAGGCCCACTGTCTTGCCCTCCCCGTTTCCGCCGGGATCCTGTACCAAAAACTGCTCCAGGATATTGAGGATGTCTTCCATTGTCTTGGGCTCTTCCAGGCCGCATTTGTCCATCCAGTCTTTTCTCAGCCACAGGATCCCGGGCCCGTGGGAGATTTCCGTGGTAGGCAGTCCCATCAGCTTTCCGTCGAACATGGCTGTCTTCAGGCACACGCCGTCATAGGAATCATAAATCTCCTTGATTTTGTCGCTGGCGCAGTTTTCATAGACCTCTGTCAGGTCCGCAATCAGGTCGTTCTCATACAACTGCTTTAATGTATCGTAATCCCCCACCCCCATGATATCCGGTATCTCGCCGCTGACGATGGCCATGGACACCTTCTGCTCATAGTCATCCCCGTCATTCGCCTCGAACAGGTTCGTGTTCTGTACGTTCAGCTTCTCCTTCAGATATCTGGTCCATGCATTGTTTACATCGTCATCGCCCTCATATTTCGTCCCATCCAGCACGTCAAAATTCGTTACCGTCTTCCCCAGGGTGTAGTTCACTGTTTCCGGATATTTCCCATAGGGCGTGGTCATGGCTTCCTTCCATGCAGGATCCTCCTGATTCACGCTGACTGTGCTTTCGCCCTCGTCCTTGCCGCACCCTGCGAAGGACCCCAGCACCATTGCGCTTATCAGGCACATTGCCAGTACTTTTTTGATTTTCATAAATTTTTCTCCTCCATCAAACATAATAAAACTGTTTATCGACTGTCGATCGAATTTATTTTATCAACAGCATATCCTTAAGTAAACACTAATAAATTACGTTTCACGCGAAATTTTTATCGTCCTGCCCCAGATTTATTTGGGCATAAAAAGTAAAGAGCCCTGCCTAAAACGGCCTGGCTCCTGAGGTCTGCTCCTCTCCTTTCCTGTCATTATTTCCGTATCGGGCCGGGATCCTTACGGTCACCACGGTCCCCTGCTCCAGGACGCTTTCAATGGACATCCCGTATTCCTCTCCGAAAAAAAGCTTGATTCTCTGGTTGACATTTTTTAATCCGTACCCGCCCCCCTGGGACTCTGTCTCCAGGATATTCTCCAGGGACGGGGCGGGGATCCCGGCTCCATTATCCTTTATGACGATATGGATGTCGTCATTCTTCCGCACGGCCGTGATGGTCAGCCTACCCGGCGCATCGCTTTTTTCAAGGCCATGGACGATGGCGTTCTCCACCAGGGGCTGGAGCGTCAGGTTGGGGATAAGGCAGTTCCCTATCATATCTTCAATCTGGTATTCCACCCGGAAGCTGTCGTTATGCATGATCTGCTGAATCTGAAGATAGGATTTTATGTTCAGCATCTCCTGCCGCACGATCGTCATGCTATTGCCCCTGTTCAATGTGGTCCTGTAGAAATCGGACAGAAGCCTCGCCAGTTCACTGATCTCCGGCGCGTCAATCCTCAGGGCCCTCCAGTTAATCAGCGACAGGGAATTGTAGAGGAAATGGGGGTTGATCTGGGCCTGGAGGGCTTTCAGCTCATAGTCTTTTTTCTCCACGGTGGCTTTGTAGTTCTTTTCGATCAGCTCGTTTATTTTTACGATCATGGCCGAGAAGCCCCGTATCAGCTCCCCGATTTCGTCTTTGGAGCTGCTCTTCACATTGACTACAAAGGAGCCATCTTCCACCTCCGCCATATTTCTTTTCAGTTCATCGATCCGGACCAGCATCTTTTTCGAAAACCGGATGCTGACCACAAATACCACGAAAAAGCAGGATAATATAATGATAATCACAATGGAGGAGTAGAGATAGGTGGACATGAGGATATCATAATAGGACGCGCTCATGACCACCATCCATTCGGTTCCTTTCACATAGTCTTTTACGGAAACGAACTTATTGTTGTCAATGTATAGCTCATTCAGTGACGGTATCTGGTCTATCATTTCATTCGCGTTCTGGGGATTGCCGTTATTGCATATGATATCGCTTCGTTGGCTCCGGATGACCACGGAAATGTTCTGGGCATCTACAATCCTTAATATTTCCTCCAGGGTCTCCACCTTAATCTGCATGACGATATAACTCCTGTTCCGATCCGACGTGCCGGAATCCAGCATCGGGTGCACGCAGTAGATACGGTTCCCATCATAAAGCCAGCTGGTGGCCGTGTCAGATATGAAGTCATACCATTTCGAGCTCCTGATCTCCTCCATGGAGCGAACCGTATTCCCGTGAACCCCCATATTGGAATTCGTAAATAATGTAATGTATTCTACCTCCGGCACCAGGTTTTGGGTCGTGACGAACAGATCATCGATAAAATTCAGGCTCTCATATCTGTCATAATCGCTGGTATAGTTCGTCTGATTCAGATTGATGAGCTGCCTGTTGAAGCACAGGGATCGAATCGCATTATCATAAATGCCAATCGTGCTGTCCAGGATCTGAGATGTCTGGGCAAAGGTAGCTTCAAGATACATGGTCTCTTTATTAATAAGCATGGATCGGATTGTTTTATAGCTGAATATGCCAAGCACGCTGAGTGGTATCAGTGCAATGAAGATAAAGGCCATGAGGATCTTGCTTTTGAAGCTCATGTCATTGAAAAAGCTGCCGATCCTTTCCACTAAATCTCCTCCTTGTTTTTTCCAGCGCCCCTGTCTTCCTTCACATTGTGTTGCCGATATTTTTCAGGTGTCTTTCCGAAATGCTCTTTATAGCTTTGGCAAAAATAGGATAAATTGTGATAGCCAACTTGTTCGCATATATCGATGATCTTCATGTTCGTATCCACCACAAGCTGTTCCGCTCTTTCCATGCGAACATTTTTGATATATTTATTGATGCCGAATCCAGTGATCCTCTTAAAGCGCGCACATAGATAGCTGGGGGACAAGTATACCTTCTCCGCAAGGCTGTACAGGTTCAGCTCCTCCTGATAGTGCTTCTCGATATACTTTTTCACCAGGTCGATGTCATGCCCGGCATCGCCGCTGCTTTCCTCTCTTTTCTCAAATTCCTGCAACGTGTTCTGCAGGATGCTTTTCAGGTCGAGAAGGTCCGAGCAGCGGTAGAGTTTGTCTATGTACAAGCTAATCTCATCCTCGGAGCATTCCCCAAATTCCGTGATGATGGCATGGTACAATGTGGAGAACACGAATTTCACATATAGCTGAGAATAGTTGGTCTTATTTTGGTACTTTTGGAAGAGTAGATCCACATACATATATATTTTGTTAAAATCCTTGGCGCTGACTTCCTTTCTTATTTTATCCAATAGCAGGGCATCGCCCGGCGATGGGGTATTGATTTCTTCTAACAGCTTCTCCTCCTCAAAAATCCTGGTATAGGATACGAAAAAGCGGTATTCCATCAACCTTTCTAGCTGGGCAAATTTCTCTGATAGATTCCGGTTCCTGTTCCCCTCGCTGCTCAGCGCGATATAACATGTGTATCCTAGGTCGCCTTCGATTTTATCGTATAGATCCATCGCTATCTCATAGAAGGATTTCCGCATGTCCCGTTCACCCCCTTTGAACAGGAGCAGGCATTGGCTCACATTCAGATTGAGATAATCAAATGGATATGGTATGGCTTCGGCAATCCAATCTTCAAAGCGGAAAGAGATGATGTCAAAAAAGCTTTGGTCGAACTCCAGCAGGAAAAGCTTTGTGTAGCATATGTCGAAATTTTCCAGCAATTTCGTGTCGGCTTCCGAGAGGCTGTCGGAATGGTTCAGCGCTTTATACAGAAGATGGTTCTGGGCGTATCTCGCCGTCTGGGAATATAATTCATGCTCAAGCTCCGTGCGCTTCACCCTCTCCATCACGCGTTTGAGCGATTTTTCGAATTCTTCTACCTTGATGGGCTTTAAGATGTATTCCGACACCTCCAGGTTGATCGCGGACTGGGCATATGCGAAATCCGCGTAGCCGCTGTAGATGATTATCTTCAGATTCGGATTTTCATTTTTGGCCAGTTTTATCAGCTCGAGGCCGTCCATCCTAGGCATGCGGATATCGGTGAACAGTATGTCGACTTTATGATTTTGCAGGTATTCCAGAGCCTGATTGCCGTTATCTGCAAAGACCTTGTATAGTTTAAATCCCAGTTTATCTATTAAAAACGATATTCCTTCCAGTTCCTCTTTTTCATCGTCTACAATGAGTATCGTAAGCATTTTATCCTCTATTTTTTGTATTGAGCGGTCTTGGGTCTATATTTCCCTTCCTTTTCTATTTCTCTTTTTTATCATTTCCTCCAAACTCCAGAACCGGCGGCCAGGGGCTTTTGCTGTCCCTGGCCACTGTGCTTTCCCGTCGTCTCTGGCTGCCGGGCGAAAGTTTTTACTTCATCACCATATCCGCATCCTGTGGCAAGGGCTTTAGCGGTTCATGAGGCAGCGTCTGATACCAAAACGCCACGGATGTATAGTCGTCATACCTGGGGCCGGTCCAGCCTAGATTGTCCAAAGTCATCCGGAATCCAGTCTCGAAGTGGATAGGATCCGGCACATGGAAACGGTACAGCAGGAATCGCTGCTGGCCGTTGTAAAAGGCAGAATTGTCCCCCAGAATGGCGAACATTCCGGCGTAGAGGCCGCTGTAAGTGTGGTATCTCTTCAGATAGATGTCGTTGCCGAAGCCGTAGGCGCCCCCAAAGTAGTCCTCCGTGCCGGTATAGTGGATGGACGGGTATCTGTCGCCGTCGATGTACATCCGGGCCTCCCCCTCTACCCAGCAGGTATTGTTGCCATTCATGCCCGCTGCCAGGGTCAGGCCCATGAACTGACCCTTTCCTTTGATATTGTCTATGACTGCGTAGGAGCGGCCCTTTTGCACGGGGTGCTCCTGACGGTAGGACGCGTGGAAATAGCCGATATTTTCGGTCAAGTCCATGTAGCATCCCGTTATCATATAGAAGAGGGTCTTGTCCTCCTTGCTACGGTTTTCCATGGTAATCCGGCAGTGCTTTCGGAAAGGCATCTTCCAGTAGCAGTTCAGGCCTCTCCCGGGGGCCACCAGAATCTTGGCGGAATTCAAGATGGGGTATCTGCCCTCCCGGTCTTCAAAGTTCTCATCGTAGGCGCAGCCAAAGAAAGCCGATATGGGCGCTTCCACAGACGGGGTTTCATCCCCCTCCCAGTAGATTCGCAGGATGAAGCTGTGGCCTACATATCCTGTAAACCAGATATTCTGAATCATTCCCGGCCCATCGGTGTCCACCAGGGTGACGGTCTCGCCTGGGTGGATATCGATGCAGGGGCGGAGCTTGGTACAGTCCCCGCCCCGGGAGCCGCCTCCTCTTGTCCCTGTGGGATTTTCGGCGGAAAATGCAAAGGTTTTGATGTCCTGGATTAGATGAATGCTTTCCATGTCTGTCCTCCTCCACTCATTTTTTCTTATAGCGCCTGTTCCGGTTGCTTCCGACTATCTCTATTCCTGACATAAAAGGAGTCTTTTATTTTACCCTTTTACACCTAAATCATGTGTATTAGATTATTTTAGATCAGTATGAGTTTTTGAATAAAATCAATGGTATAATCCACGCCTTTATCTCCCAGCTCGCCCTTCCAATTGTCAGAGTGCGGTTCAATGCTTAAGCCTTCCTGATAGCCCTTCGCATATAAAATAGACAAAAATGCACCCCAATTTGTCATATCCATTCCTGCCGGCGGATCATCAAAACGCTTTCCGTTAATTGTAAGAGCACCTTTGATATGAACATGAATAAAACGATCCCCCCAGTCCTTTACCTCCTGCAGATAGTCACCCCCTGCATAAATGCAATGAGAAGTATCATACTTAATGTACAAATCCTTTAAATATCCATGAATTACCTTATACGCCATAGAATCACAGACAAAGTTATTCCATCTGCAATTATAAACAGCAATCCGAACCCCTTTTTGTTTCCCATAGTCAATCAGCTTTTTAAAATATGCAATTGCCAAACCGCAGTTCTCATAGTAGGAGAGCGCATCCACATAATTACAACCCGTAATATAAATGGTACAGCCCAGCTTCTCCGCAGCATCAATGAGCCTGTATTCCAGCAAAATCTCCTCCTCACAAATACCTTCTTTGCATATTCTGTCACTTCCCCAACGGCCGATTGCGCGAACAGGCAGACAATACTTTTCGCTGTACCCCTTGACCTCATCCACATGGGACAGAAATTCCTCCGCACGGTCATTTACATCCAGTTCCACAAAAGAAAGTCCTTTTTCTTTTGCTTTAATAAAATCCTCTTCCTTAATCCATGAAATAATTCCAAGTGTCATTATAATCCTCCTTTCAACAGAGCCGAACAATCTGATACTAATCAAAATAGATTGTTTTTCCTGTCTTTGCCGATTCATAAATTGCTTCCAAAATCTGTGTCACAACCATGGCCTGCTCTGGCAATACGATTAACTGTTTTCCATCCACAATTGCCGCATAAAATACTTTTTGCTCCTCGTCCTCAGGCCTTCCGGTATTTCCATCATAAAACGCAACACCTGCCGCAGCCAGAGCCGGCCTCTCCACGCATTGCCTGCCATACTGTACGCGGTTGATGCGCAGTCCGTCCTTCATATCAGCCCCTGCCTTCGTTCCACACAGAGTAGTCTTCGCCTCGTCTACGTCCAGACTGTTAAGCGCCCATGCCGCTTCCAGATGTATGGTTGCACCGTTTTTCATCTTGATAAAACCAAACGCGGAATCCTCCACCGTAAAAACTTCCGGATTCCAGTCGCCCCACGCGTTTCCGGTATCCTTCTGGTCTGCCAACTTGCGAAATACGGAACCGGTTACGGATGCCGGTTCATAGTTGTCCATCATCCACAATGTCAGATCAAGCGCATGAGTACCGATATCAATAAGCGGACCACCTCCCTGCTTTTCCGCATCTAAAAATACCCCCCATGTAGGAACCGCTCTTCTGCGGATTGCATGCGCCTTGGCATAGTAGACCTCGCCCAGATCACCATTTACACATGCTTTTTTCAAATACTGGGAATCCCCTCTGTAACGGTTCTGGTATCCTATGGTCAGAATCCTACCTGTCTCTTTTGCTGTCTCAACCATTTCCTGAGCTTCCGCAAAAGTTTTTGCCATGGGCTTTTCACACATAACATGCTTGCCTGCCTTCATAGCTGCGATTGCGATGGGCGCATGGGAACTGTTCGGCGTCAGCACATAAACGGCGTCCAAATCTTCTTTAACCAATTCCTGATAGTCCATATAGATACGGGCATCTGATGTTCCGAAATCTTCCTTTGCCTTCACAGCGCGTTCTTCTATCAGATCGCAGAAGGCCACAATGTTAAAATTTCCAACTCTTTTCATTGCAGGCAGATGTTTATTGTTCGCAATACCGCCGCAGCCTACAACACCGACATTTAGTACTCTCATAATTTTTCTCCTTTCAACTTCTGGTTCTTTTCACTTTACTTTTACACATTTTCATGCCCAGTACATACTCCCCCTCTCTTCAAAGATTAATGTATTTTTAAAATATTAGACCGATATCGGTCTAACATTTTTATTAACCATTAAGACTTTATCATTTTTAACAAAAACACTTCTATAATGTATTGTCCAAAAACAAAAGAATACCATTTACAAGACACTAAATGGCAGTGATTGAACTGCTGTAACATTGCTACCTGATAAAACCTTTCGTTTTCCACCTACCTGACTGCCAGCGCAGAAACATAAAAACCGCACGGACACATTCGTCTCCGGCAAGCCCTATATAAGCGCCTGCCGCAAGCATATTCATCCGGATACCAAAAAGCCATGTACCTCCCACCATGCACAGATACATAAAAATAACTGCGATAACCGTGGTGTACAGTGCGTCCCCGCTTGTCTTTAACGCCTGTCCAAAGACAAGATTCGTCACACGTCCCACCTCCAAAATAATATCAATCTCCAGCAGTTTCCCTACCAAGGCAATCATCTCCGCATCTTCCGTAAAAATCCGGACTAGATAATCCGAACTGAACGCAAATACCGCCTCAAGCCCTGACGCAACACATATCCCAATACAGGCTGCTTTCTTGGTCTCCCTATCACAGGCTTCATAATCGCCCCCGCCAATCCGCCACCCTGCCAGAATGGCATTAGCCTGTGCAAGCGCCACACCCACACAATATGAAAAATTGGCTATCTGTGCCGCATATGCCCTTGCCGTCACATTCAGCCCCGCATCGTCCATCTGATTCAGGAAGCGGATGGTAAGTGTCATCGCAACATTGTAGAATGCTGTCTCCATAGCAGAAGGCAGTCCGACTTTTATGATTTGGACAAAGACCTCTTTGTTACCCAGATGGTCCGTTTCCTTATCCGGTTTCACCAGACGCCCGGAAGATATAATAACAATCGCAAGATTTAGGAAACGCGATATAACGGTTGCAGCCGCAACACCAGCAACGCCGCTGTGAAAGACAAACAAAAAAACTGCGTTAAGGCATAAATTCAACACATTCGACAAGACAGTGGCAATCAATGGCTGTTTCGTATAACCAAATGCCCTCAGATAACTTGAAAATATGGGAATCAGCGCATTCACAAAGCAGAAGCTGCCCACAATCTTCAGATACGTCTTTGCATAGTCCATCAAAAGCGGCGCCACACCCACAATCTCCAGAACATCCTCTGAAAAAACAAACAAAAACACAGAAAGCACTACTCCGAGTGCCAGATTCAAAACAGCGCCCAGCTGTCTTGCCTGATACGCCACTCCTGTTCTTTCTGCACCAATATACTGTGTCATCACGGCAATCATTCCAGATGATACAATACCAAACATGATTATGAATACATTGATGTAAGTATTTGCCGTCCCTACTGCCCCAACCGCATTGTCCCCAACGGTAGACAGCATCATGGTATCGACCATTCCAGCCAGTATATAGCACAATGTCTCCAACGCAATCGGTATGAATAACTTTGTTAATGATTTCATTTCCCAGCCAGCACCCCGTTTTTCTATCTTTCATCTATTCTACAAGCACAACTGCCTCATCTGCCCACAAAAGCCCTTCCATTCACAAAATCCTTCATGCCCTTTAATGCCTATAGTTACACATTGCCTTTTTGTAGACATAAAAATCAATCATACGCTGTTTCTGCAGTTTCCTTTCCATATAAATAAGTCCCCTGTTATCATTCACATACTGTCTGGAAATCCTACCCCCTGTTAATGACAGATACGCATGACGAATTTGATTCAGCGTCTGATAATATCGGAACAACTCTTTATTCTGTCTGGCCTCATCCCATAGCATATCGCGTCTGCAGTCCGAATCTGCACCGCCGTCTATTCCTACTTCATCACCATAATACCATTCTTCTGCGGAAACTTCTTTGTCCGTGGCAAAGCTGGAGAAAAACACCTGGTAAACCACCTTGTTATTTGCCCATTCAGACAGTTCACGCAGTACCGTTTATCCGTAAAATGTCTGACTGCCATATATTCCATAGTGATTCCTCCTCCCCATTTTTCGCTGCAGCCTGTATAATTTCATAACAGCCTGCAGCGAGTACCATACATATTGATAAAATGGAATAGCGTGTAAAATTATTATGAATATATGTGGATACTTGTATTTTACTCTTAAATACTTTATAATTCTTGTAGTATATCCTTACTATTTTGACACAATCCTATTTTTATAAAAACCAGCAAATACCTTTGCATATCTGAATGGCATTGGGAATTACACATATGAGCAAATGATTCGGAGGAGAATAATGGATTATGCACCTTTACAGGAAACCAAAATACATGGAACCGCCGCCTTTCCATACTCAGTCTATCATGGGCGCATTCCGGAATGGCTCCGCTCGTTCCCCCTGCACTGGCACGATGACTTTGAAATCATCTATTGTATGAAGGGCCAGATACAGATCACACTATGGGGACAGGCCCATGTCCTTCATGACAAGGATCTAATCGTTATCCTTCCCCATGCGGTTCATTCCATCGAGCAAAACAGCTCCAAAGGTGGAGAATATTTCAATATCATGTTTCACGCTTCCCTCTTCAAGGGTACTGAAGAAGATCCCTGCTACGCTAAGTATGTCCTCCCCTTTTTGAAAGGTGAAAAGACAATGGACTGCTTTTATCCGGCTGGATCCCCCTTCAACCAGACAGTGGCACCAGGCATTTTATCCATGTATGCACATCGCGAGGAAAGCTATTCCACATATGAGTTGTGCATCAAATCCAATCTGTTTCTGCTGCTTCACCACATGAACCAGAACAGTACCACCACGAGTGACAACTGTTCCCTACAGTTATCTTACAGCCGCCTAAAAAAAGCCCTATACTACATCCAAGAGTCTTACGACCATGATATTTCCATCTGCGAAATCGCCAGTCAGTGCGGTTTTTCAGAAAGTCATTTTATGAAATTATTTAAGGAACTGACTGGAATGAGCTTTAAAGCTTATCTTGTGTCCTACCGGCTTGAACTGGCTGCAAAACAGCTGTCAGAAACGAACCTCAAAGTGATTGATATTGCAGGGAACTGTGGCTTCCACAATCAATCCTACTTCACAAGGGCATTTTCAAAAAAATACAGCCAAACGCCTCTCATGTATAGAAAAACCGCGGAGATGGAAAGGCTCCAGAAGGTGTAACGCGGCGAAATAAAGTCCCCATCTACTGTAGCTTTCCTACAGATTAAATTCGCAGACTAAAAATAGCAACTACACAAATGTGCAGCTTAAAACGGATATGTAAGAAGAAAGCCAGGGGATTTTGAGCAGCGTTTGCAGTAGCTCTTCTACCATGCAGCCATCTTGCCTTCCATGAAATGCGGCCTCATACCAAAGAAGCATCTCACCGTCTCCCGCGACAGCACCACCGAATATACCGCCTGCTCCGAACTTCGCAGACAGCAAAGCCTCTCTGAGAGAAATCATGTCCATCGCTTTCATCCAATTCGTTCAGGATTTCCTCTATCTCTTCACTTTCCTGGGGTGTCAGGCTTTCGGCTTCGGAACCATTATCTTCACTGCCGGGGAACATATCGGAATAGGTACACTGGTCAACAAAGTCATACGGCTCGTCATGTTCCAGAATGTACGCATACTGCCAATCCCACAATTTCTGAAAGGCGGCGTTGACGGCTTCCCGGTTATTCCCCGTATCCGGCATGAAAGCAAGGAAACTTCCATAGGTATGATAGGCAAGGTTCTCCTGGCTTGTCTTTGCGGTTTCCCATGACTTTCCATTGGCAGATTTCAGCGGCGCAAAGCAACAATAGGTGAGTTCGTAAATCAGCCTGTCAAAATCGGAAAGTTCTTCAAAGGGTATCTTCCCATCCCTCTCCGGGATTGTTGCGTCATAGACAAGCTGGGTCACGCCCTTGATGTTCATGATGTTGCTCCATGTAGGGTCAGTGGCGATAAAGGAAACGCTGTCAAGGAGTTCCTGGTAAACTTCCTGCGCTTCTGCGTTCCCGGCTTCGCCGCCCGTGCCGCCGTTCAGAATGACGCTCCCGCTGTCTCCGCCGTCCTGCGCTTCCGTTGCATTAGCCGCTGTCGGAAAGAGCATGGCGGCGACAAGGGCAAGCACAACAATGGGTTTTCTAATATTTCTTCTTTTCATAATTTTTTCCTTTCCCGTCCTCACCGTGAGTACGAATCAAGTGGATTATATCATATTATATGCTATATATGTAACGTGTAATATAACATTTATTATTTTTTAAGTTGTCGTAAAAAGCAGACTTTTTTCATATGCTATAGATGGAGGTGAGATAGCATATGAACCGAGCGCACAGTGAAGAATACAGGAAACTGGGACTGAACATCGCATACTACCGAAAAGAGCGGGGACTTTCCCAAATCCAGTTGGCAGACCGTATTGATATCAGCCGTACCCATATGTCGCGGATTGAAAATAATGACTGCGCTGTTTCCCTTGACGTGATTTTCAGCATTGCAAAGACCCTGGAAGTCCCGATAGACAAGCTGTTTGAGTTCCGCTAGGTCTTATTCTGCCCATTCTTCCCCGCACTCGAAGCATAGATAACAGTGACCAAGCAATCCCATTTCCTCGTCAATCCCCACCAGGCCGTCCTGATAATCGCTAAGGTCTTCTTCGTTAAGGGGTTCTCCGTCCCCAAAATAAGTCTCTGTCAGCTCCTGCTTCAATGTTTCCGGATTCTTGAAAAGGTTCCCCCTTTGGAAACTGACGATAGCGTCTATGAATCCAATCAGGTGAAACCATCTCTCGTTTGCCGTCATGTAAAAGTCCCCGGATTGTTCATACTGTTTCAGGCGATATTTGCGTTCCATATGATTCGCAAAGTTTTTGTCGGATTTGAGCAGTATATATAATCCCGCATGGGCATACTCAAAGGAACTGTAGGCGTATTTTTTAAGGTCATTGTATAATTCCGGTTTCATAGGCGTTTCCTTTCTTTTTATCACCTTTTTCATCTAATCTGCTTTCTGAAGTCTGGGCAAAATACATAGCCTGTTGTATCGCAATTATGAACTTTTGATTTTCCTTGTTCAGTTTTTTAAATTTCAGAATAAAGTCATTCATATCTTCTTTGTCCATATGTATCCTTTCTTTTGCATATGCTTTCTATGTGAGTAGAATATCATAACTATATAAGTATGTCAAGATTTAGTTCTATTATATACACTTGCATTGTAAGTAAAAATATGATACTGTAAGTTACATAGGAAAGGGGAGAAATCCAGTGTCAATAAATCATAGAATAAAACAGGTACGCCAAGTGTTAAACCTGTCCCAAGCTAAATTTGCGAAAGAAATATCAATTTCTAATGGATATATTGCCGGAATCGAACTGGAAAAACGCAACGTAAATGACCGTTTAATACGTCTTGTTTGCATTACTTTCCATGTCAGGGAAAATTGGCTAAGAACAGGAGACGGCTCCATGTTCGAAGAAGAATCAGACCCATTCGTTGAATTGGCTTTTGCCACATTTAAAAGGCTGAAGCCGGAATACCAAAAATATATTCTTAATCAAATTGAGCAACTTCTGGAAATTCAGAATAAAGAAGAATGAATAATAAAACAGAGGGATTAATTCCATCTATCTGTACAATACCGATTGCATAATTCCATGCCTGTATTTGTACATACATCAGGAAATCCCTCTTACAAGATTACCAGTATAGTAAACATTTGTTCATTCTGCAAGGGCATGTTCTAACCAACCGCACATTTCCGTATCCGTTATCTTCACCCCGTCCTTAAAGATAGCCACCTGCCGGAAACTTACAGTGTTATCATATACATAAACCTCGTCACATAACTGTATGGCTGTTTTCAGATTTTGCAATGAACTCTCATACCTTTTTCGTATATCCTTTTCCTCAATTCCATGACCGCCGACCCTTACCCTGTCAGCGACCCTTGCCACAGCCAAATCCGCGCTTTCCAGTCCCACATAGTACATTCTTATGGTAAATCCCAGGTTCTTCGCTTTTCGGATATTATTGATAATACTGCTTCCTGTCAATGTGGTTTCCTGATTGAAAGAAATGCCCTCCTGCAAATATGTTTTTATCCTTTTTACCGCTTCTTTCATGGCATTAGACTGGTCACGCAAATTCTTCCAGTCCCCCTTGCTCTCTCTTAGGATTTCATCAGAATTGATTCTTTTCTGGTCTCGGGGCAATATGGTTCCCAGATTGTAAAATGTAGATTTTCCCGCTCCATTTACTCCCGCAATCAGGGTATAGACTTTTTTCATCAGTATATCCCCTTTGCAATCAGTTCTTTCTGCCTTTTCTGGAAAAAGAACTCATGCGCCATTTTATAAAACTCATACTCCTCTTTGTCCTCAATCTCCAAACCGGCCTCTATGATTCCCACCGTGGGGGAAAATACCTCTTTGCAGATTTCATATGCTCTGTGGACTTCATCTATTTTTTTCCTTTCTTCCATTTTGCTTTCCCTTTCCTGTTTGTTTATAATGGCTTCCTTTTAAAACTTGTGTACACGCTGTATAAGGCACTTTTACGGCTCTGTATGGGCAATATGGTAATCTTCTACTCCTGTCATTGGTAAAAACGTGTACACGCTGAATACGCACTGTTTTAATAACCCGATTTTAAGTAAATTTTTCTGCTTCACTTTCTAACAGATGACGCACTGTTTTTCTTAATTCATCAATCATATGAAGCGCAGTATTTATATTCCCTTTTTCCACGTTATTCTCTATCAACTCCAATTTGTCAAAAATAATCCACCCAAGTTCCCTTAAAAGCCGTTTTATCTCTATTCTCATTTCCTGCTCATTAAGTATACTTCGTTTCACCTCCATCCCACTATAAGGAAATTCTTTATCATCACATGGAAAGGAACTTTTCCAACAATCATATTCATTATTGCTTATTTCATGATTTTCCAATTCTTTTCGTTTTTCATACCATTTTTTGAAACATTCTGCAAGAATTTCGTCTTGAGAAATAATGCCATAAAATGGGGTTTCTTTCACCTCAAATGGGGAAATTCCATAATCTTCTTCTAATTCAAACAAAATATGTATAACATCTTCATATGTTTTTATTTTTCGGTCATATAACGCAGAAACATTGATTCCAAGGCAGTCAGCAATTCCAGATAATTTTTCATCAGACGGTTGTCTTATTCCAAGTTCATAATTTCTGATAGCCGTATCATTCACACCACATGCGTTGCCCATTTCTTTCACAGAAATATTCTTCATAAGACGCATTTTTCGCATCTTCATTCCTGCGGAATGTTTGTCTTTATCCAAGTTTTTTTCTACCCTATCAAAAAATGCCATGCCTGACTCCTTATAGGTTTTCTATTATTATACCTCTTATACATGGGAAAATCAAATGAGATAAAAATATAATTTATACTTGACAACACGTTTGTGTGACATTATACTATACGAACATAAAGACACTGTTTGGAAATCCAGACAAATAAAAGAAAGAGAGGAACGCAACATGACTAAAAACACAGAAACTTCCAACTGTCTTACCCTGCGCGTAGAAGAATGTGCCGACTTACTGGGTATCTGCCGCTCTGCAGCATACAACCTTGTCCGGCAGGCAGAATCCTCAAAAGGAAAGCCCTTTCAGGTTATCCGTATCGGAAATTCCCTGCTGATTTCCAGAAAATCCTTTCAGGAATTTCTGGAAACAAACGGTTTAATGTAAGGGGGATAACATGGCTTCCATTCATACTAAAAAGCGGAAGAACTCCGTAAAATACTACATTGTCTATCGCATAACAGGCAGTGACGGAAAGAAACACCTGAAATGGTATCCCTGCAAAGATACGAATGAAGCACGGCTTCTTCTTGACGATGTGGCACAGGCAGAAAAAGAGGACAGGGAATATAAACCTCAAGAAAGTTCTGCCTACTCCAAAAAGGTAAAAGACTACAGCCAAATGTCCGTCAAAGACCTTGTACTGAAATATGCCAATGAATACGCCGAATGGGAAGCAAGAACCTACCATGCCAATATGGGACTGATTCGGAACTACATTATCCCCTTTATCGGGGACTGTCCCATTTTAGAAGTAGACACTCCGTTCCTCATGGAATATTATGCCGACCTGCAAACGAAAAAGGCCGTACCCGGAAACCACCTTTCCGAACCGGGATATATCAGCGCAAGGACTATCAGGGATATTAACAAAATATTATCTCCCGCTTTCCGCTATGCGATATTTTTGCGGTTAATCCCCTCTAATCCCGTATCCGGCCTGAAGCTTCCGAAGATAGAGAAAAATCCCCGGAAGCGTTGGTCAGAGGAAGATTTCATAAGGGCGATTACCGTTTGCCAGGACAGAGACTTAAAACTTATGATGTGTCTTATGGTGAATTGCACATTGCGGTCAGGAGAACTTTTTGGACTTACATGGGATTGTATATCCCTGAAAAAATCTCCTGATGATTCAGAGCCGTCCATTGTCCATATCAAAAAGGAACTGGCCAGACTGAATAAGTCCGCAATCGAAGCAACAAAAACAAAAATATACCTGACATTCCCCAATATGAAGTTAAATGCGGAAACGGTAGAGGTGCTGAAAAAACCAAAAACACAGCAGAGTATTCGTTCTGTTTTCCTGTCCCCCCAGGTTCGCGACCTGCTGATTGAACACAAAGCGGTTCAGACGCAATGGAAACAGGAAATCGGCAGTGCCTATCAGGACTTTGACCTTGTTCTGGCACAGGAGAACGGACGGCCTTATACCCATGGCATGGTGAGTAAGAAATTTAAGCGGTTTTGCAAAGAGAACAATTTTCCAGAAGTTGATTTCTATAGTCTGCGTCATACCGGGGCAACTGCAAAATACCGCATTTCCAAAAACATAAAGGCCGTACAGCGGGATATGGGTGATAAGAGCAGTAATGTTCTCCTGGAACACTATCTTGATGCAGTGGACGAGGACAGACAGGAAAGCACTATCACCATGGGAAACAATATTTTTTCCAAACTAGACAAAAGCGCACAGGATAATGAATCATGAATTTTTCCTGCTGTATAGGTGCATATGGTACATATAATTCCTATGCTATTCTCCTGTTTTTAGCGTTTTTTAGCGGATACTCAACCATATGCGCCTGTTTCATAAAGAATGTTAGCGGATTTTTATCTCTGCCCATGCTAAACGGAAAAACCGCCTGTTAGCGGATTTCCTGTCCGGTTATGGCAGTAAAACATTACATTCAAGGAAAAAGAAAATAGCCAAACACCTTGTAAATCAAGGGCTTGACTACTCTCTCGAACGTTTCTGAGCGGATTCGAACCGCTGGCCTTCCGCTTAGGAGGCGGACGCTCTATCCTGCTGAGCTACAGAAACTTATTACAAAATAAACCAAATACTTAACGGAAAGGCACACACCCGGCAAAACGCTTAGAAAGCGGTCGCTCTATCCATCTGAGCTACGAGGACTTGTGTGAAATCTTCCCTCCCGACGCTCACACACAGCTTTCGGGAAAATTGATGCTCCCCTGCAGCCAGATGACTCCTTTGAACCTTCTGCCAATCTGGGGCTCACCGTATATATCTATTATATTAATAGAAACGTCAAATGTCAACTCATTACAGCAAATTGTTAAAATATAAATTTTTTCTTCCGTTATCTGGTTGATGGCCGTCCGCATTCCCACGATTTCCCCCAGTACGGAATACTGGTCGCACTCCACCCCATAGGGCATGAAATACGTGTCCACCAGGCTGAACACATCCTCTTTCTGAATCCGCCTGGATATGGCAGTGTACATATCCATGTCCTCCAGAGTCAGCGTCTCGATGGCTTCCTCGTCTCCTTTTCTGGCCGCCGCCATGAGAGAGCTCCTTGTGGCAGAAGCCTGCTTTACCCGTTCCACCTGCTGCTCATCCTTTTTGATGGGCAGCATAATAGTCCCGCTGACGGACAAGGCGGACAGAGTCAGGGAGGTTCCTTTCACAGGCAGCAAATCCTCCGCCATTGCCTTGACATAAGGGATTTTGTTTTTTAGATAAAATATAAGCGACATTCCGACTTTAATGTCATCACACACGCCTGCGAATGATTCCTTGTCCGCATGCCTCTCCACCGATACATCCTCATAGGAGGTAATGCCGCTGCCATCCAGATACGGAAAATAGTATTCATAGGTGAAGCGCTCATCTTCATCAAATTCCCCGCACACCGCAATTCCCAGACCCTTGGCGAAATCCTTGCAGAATTCCCCCAGAATCTGATTTTCCTGATTTCTGGTGACAGCGCGCCTGTCGGCGTTTATGATGGTTTCTGTCAGAAGCTCTTGCAGCCTTTTGCGGCTTTCCAGTTTGCTGAAGCCAACCGCTCGCATATATTTATGCAAAAATCTCACCTTCTTCCGTCTTGTGATGGATGCTGTCTCATCCGTTGGGCAGAATCTTCTCCTTGCCGCCCATGTACGGCCGCAGCGCCACAGGGATATCGATGCTGCCGTCCTCATTTACATTGTTCTCCAAAAATGCAATCAATCCTCTGGGAGATGCCAGCACCGTATTATTTAAAGTATGCACATAGTAAGTACCATTTTCCCCTTTGGTGCGGATACCGAGCCTCCTGGCCTGGGCGTCCCCCAAAGTGGAACAGGAACCTACTTCAAAATATTTCTGCTGTCTGGGGCTCCAGGCCTCCACATCGCAGGACTTCACTTTCAAATCCGCCAAATCCCCGCTGCAGCACTCCAGTGTCCGCACAGGAATATCCAGGCTGCGGAAAAATTCCACAGTATAGGTCCACATCTTATTGTACCAATCCATGGACTCTTCAGGCTTGCAGAGCACCACCATTTCCTGCTTTTCGAACTGGTGTACGCGGTACACGCCTCTCTCCTCTATTCCATGGGAACCCACTTCTTTTCTGAAACAGGGAGAATAAGAAGTCATCGTGACCGGCAGACTGTTCTCATTGACAATCTGACCCTTGAACTTACCGATCATGGAATGCTCGGAAGTCCCAATCAGGAACAAATCCTCTCCCTCAATCTTATACATCATGGCCTCCATCTCAGCGAAGCTCATGACGCCGTTCACCACACTGCTGCGAATCATGAATGGAGGGATACAATAGGTAAAGCCTTTGTCAATCATGAAATCTCTGGCGTAACTAATCATAGCCGAATGGATTCTCGCCGCGTCTCCGCAGAGATAATAGAATCCGTTTCCGCTGGTACGCCCGGCCGCATCCTTGTCCAGACCATTGATGCGGTTCATGATATCCGCATGATAAGGCACTTCAAAATCCGGCACCACCGGCTCACCGTATTTCTGAATTTCCACATTTTCGCTGTCATCCTTACCGATGGGAACCGATGGGTCTATGATGTTGGGGATGACCATCATAATCTTCGTAATCTTTTCCTGAAGCTGAGGCTCCAGTTCTTCCAGTTCCGCCAGTCTCTTGGCACCTACTGCCACCTCCGCTTTCTTTTGCTGTGCTTCCTCTTTTTTGCCCTGAGCCATCAGCGCGCCGATTTCCTTGGAAATCTTATTCTTGGCAGCGCGGAGGTTGTCCCCCTCCTGCTTGGCCTTTCTGCTCTCCGCGTCCAGCGCAATCACTTCATCCACCAGACTCAGTTTCTCGTCCTGAAATTTCTTCCTGATGTTCTCCTTTACGATATCGGGATTCTCCCGCAGAAATTTAATGTCAATCATATCTCCTCCAACCTTTCTGTCTGGAAACCACTCTGTGGTTCCTTAGTTTGCCTTTCCTTTTGCGATAGCCAGAGCCTCTGTTTCCTCTGCGCTTAATGAGATACTATTGTCTCCATTCCTGATTTCCTTGGAATAAGAATAGCATCCCTCCGTGCTGTGGACGGAATTGATGATAAATCCATTGTCATTCTCGTCCAGCAGCGCCAGGCTGTAGCTCAGCTGCCCGCCCATCTGATTAAAAGCGTCATACCGCACCAATCCCATTTTCTGGTACATGGTCTGCATGCGCCTGAATATGGTGTCGATATCATTCCTGTCCTTTTCCTCCGATTTCCGCAGGAACTTATTGTCCTCAAACAGCTTCAGGATATCCTGCTCCAGCGACGCTCCGTCTTTTCCAAGCAGGAACTGGTCAATCCTTTTCTTCAGTTTATTTACCTTGAAAATCTGCACTATCAAAAGTATCAGCAGAATCAATATCAGAACCGCCAGGACCAGTATCCCTAGTGCCAGATACTCCGAATCAATGGAACCCAGTCCGATCTGATTTAAAAATGCACTGCATCCTATCGTATTCATATGTCTCCTTTAGTATATTATACTGCTTAAGTTAAAATTTCCGAGTAATCTGACTGCATAACGCCAGCCATATGCGTTTAACCATATAATATGGTAAATTCTGGCGTTATGTAGTATAGTGATTTCCTATCATGTCTAACAGTCTGTCCAAATCCTCATGATTATAGAATTCGATTTCTATTTTCCCAGAACCTTCCCCTTTGGAAGTCACTGTCACCTTTGTGCTCAGTCTCTGCTTCAGCCTGTCCTCAATATCCTGATAAATCACCTGCATTGTATTATCGTCCGGCTTCTTCTTAGCCTTTTCAGGCTTATGGAGATTCTTCACCATTTTCTCCACATCCCGCACGCTGAGCTTCTCATCAAATATTTTCTGGGCCAGCTCGAACTGCTCTTCCGGATTTTCTACGGAAAGCAGCGCCCTTGCGTGCCCGGTACTTATCATATCGTCGATGACCATTTGCTGCACCCTGTCGCTGAGCTTCAGCAGACGGATGGAGTTCGTAACTGCCGTGCGGCTCTTTGACACACGCTCCGCCACCTCGTCCTGCTTCAGATTGAACTCTGTAAGCAGCCTCTTATAAGCCTGAGCCTCTTCAATGGGATTCAAGTCCTCTCTCTGAATATTTTCAATCAGGGAGATTTCCATGATTTCCTGCTCGGAATAGTCCCGTATGATGACAGGCACTTCTTTCAGACCTGCCAGTTTGGCCGCCCGCCATCTCCGCTCACCGGCTATGATTTCATAGTGGTCTTTTCTGTCCTGAACCAGGATGGGTTGTATCAGTCCCACTTGTTTGATGGAATCGGACAATTCCTGCAGGGCATCCTCATCAAAAGTCTTCCGGGGCTGTTTCCGGTTCGGTTCCACTGCGGTAATCTTCACAAGGGTCTCCCGCGAGCCGTCTGCCGAAGAATTACCTGAATCCTGAACTGTCTCAGCCGTTTCTTTTTTTGCTTTTGCTTCTCCTACCGCATCCGGTATTAATAAGTCAAGGCCTTTGCCCAGTCCTCTTGTTTTTCCCGCCATACTGCTCCTTTCTCTCCACCTGTGATGCTCTCAAATCAGTCATGCATTGCTGATTACTTCATCGGCCAGCTGCATATAAGCCTCAGCGCCTGCCGACTTTGCGTCATACAGGTTGATGGGCATTCCATGACTGGGTGCCTCAGCCAGACGGATATTCCTTGGAATCAGAGTATTGTATATCTTCTGATGCAGATTCTCTTTCACATTCTCTACCACTTGATTGGACAGATTCGTCCGGGAATCATACATCGTGAATACGGTTCCTTCCATCTCAAGGTCAGGATTCAATCTCTCCTTTACCAGATTGATGGTATGAATCAACTGGCTCAATCCCTCCAGCGCATAGTACTCGCATTGGATAGGAACCAATACGCTGTCCGCTGTGGTCATGGCATTGATGGTCAGCATATTCAGAGATGGCGGGCAGTCTATGATGATGAAATCATATTCTTCCTTAATATAATCTACTTCTTTTTTTAATATGTATTCCTTTTTGTCAATGCCTATCAGTTCGATTTCGGCGGCTGCGAGGTTTACATTAGAAGGGAGTACCGAAACATTGTCCACAACCTTTTTTATGATGCAGTCACTGATGGAACATTCGCCGAGAATCAGTTCATATATTGTATTCTCCAAATTGTTCTTATCTATGCCGAAGCCGCTGGTCGTATTTCCCTGTGGGTCAGTATCGATTATCAGTACTCTCTTGCCTTTTTCTGCCAAACATGCAGAAAGATTGATGGCAGTAGTAGTCTTCCCGACACCACCCTTTTGATTTGCTATCGCAATCGTTTTTCCCATGGCTGGTCTCCTTTCCTTGGACTCGCTTATTTATTATAGCACTAATCTATACTGATAGCTATATATAAGTTGAACAATATTTTTTCAAATAGGATTGATTTCTTTTAAATGTTTCACGTGAAACATTTATTTTACTATCCGCTGTTTGCTTCTGCTTACATTTTTACACTCAGTGCCCCCAGGGCGGCACTGATTTCAATATTCGAAGTTTATACTATATAACACCAGAATTCACCATACTGCATTGATCAAACGTATATGGCTAACATTATGCAGTCAGCTTACCAGAAAATATATCTTTACCATCACTGTCAAAAATTATCAGACATTTACTTCATCTGACATTCCGTTTTTCCCGCTGCTCGGTATTCCTCGGGGCTATGGAATTCAGGGCGCAGAGTCCTCTCCCTTATAATTCTATCTTACCTCCATATTTCAAAATGTTCTGAATCTTGTTGATATGTCCATAAGAAATGAGTCTTGTATATAAAAAACCTTCCAAAAGAGTACATTTCGCGAAAAAAGAATCTTCTTCAAAAAAGAGAACTCCCTTTTCGTAAAAATGTTTTCACCTCTTGTTCTGGAAATTTCAATAAATGTTTATGCATTTAATGCTGTACGAACTCTCATTAAGGAAAATCCTAATAAATTTTGTCCTTGCCACTTATTTGTATCAAATCGTCTCTCATCTTTCATAGAAAGGCCAATTCCCCATATTCTGTCCTGAACCGCACATTCTGCTAATATATGATTCTGCGTAGCCAAAAGGTTCTCTTTTAATTCTATATTCTGCCGAAATTTTTCAAGTAATCCCTGATAGACTATAAGCTGCCGCATACCATTCCATATTAAATCTTCATAGTTCATCACGGATCTTCCCAATGCTTTGATTTTTCCCACATTTTGAGTATGCAGGATTTGCTCCGCTATCTCCCTATCCTCGAAAAGCAATGCCTTTTGATACATCATATACTGTTCCATAGAAGAATACTGAATACCACCCATATAAAAATCCGAGAGATACCAATTGCTTAAATATCCATTCATTTCATCCGGGTTATGAAAACATATGATTTTTTTCATATAATCTTCCCTCTCAATCCTGACTTTTTATTACACATTATACTACATAGCGCAAGAATTTACTATACAGCATTGGTTAAACATATACGAAAACGTTATATAGTCTGGTCACTTGGAATTCCTAACTGTTAAGCAGTATAATGAACGCATATCTTCTCTTACTGGGTACATAATTTCAAATAGAAAGCAGAAAAACAAACCCACCTATCGCCTTACAAGGGTCAGCAAATAACAAAACACTGGACCTTATCTGTATTGCCAACTTCCATAATTTTCCTCAGACGTTTACAAATGAATCATCCCGCCAATGCCAGCCCTGTTTACCTTCGAACCCTGGATGTCTGATGTTTCACACCACAATCAATGTTCCACATATTTGTTACAATATCTTGCGTCGAAATGTTTCATGTGAAACATTATCTTGTACCCTAAAAAAGTTCAGCAAAATGTTTCACGTGAAACATTTTCATCATATTGCAGAATAGACTATCTACATCACTGCAGATTACCCAACTCTTTCCTCTTTGTAAAACGCAATACCAAATCATCGTCATTACAGCAGTTTGCATACAGCTCGCAAAGGGAATCCCGGTACCACAGACTCCGGAACCATCAGAAATAAAATTTCCGCGCGGCCTGACTGCATCAGCCAGCCTCATACATTTAACCAATGCAATATGATAATTTCGGCACTATGTAGTATAATCATTGTAGTACATTGTAGTACCATATGCACAGAAAAACAACTGAAAATAAGATGAATTCTGGGTAAAAATAATAGAAAAACAATCAATATAGCAGAATCGTATGTATAAAATAGCAAAAGTAAACTATCATTTTTTCTCCGCTTTCTTTAACATAGTAATCAGGAGAGATTACCAAATCGGAACACTCATCTATTGAAAGGAGAACATAAGTATGAAAAAACGTGTTATCGCATTACAGGTCTATTCTGTCCGTGATGCCGCTGAACAGGACTTCACGGGTACCATGCGCAAGGTAAAGGAAATGGGGTACGACGGCGTGGAGCTGGCCGGAACCTATGGCATGACCGCTGTAGAAGCCAAGAAAATCCTGGACGAAACCGGTCTGGAACTGGTCTCCGCCCATGTCCCTATCGATCAGCTGGAGGACGACAAGATTCTGGACGATTATGCTGCCACAGGCATGAAGTATATCGCTATTCCCTGGCTCACCGGCCCTAAGAATCAGGAGGAACTGGACGCAGTCATCGCGCGCATCCGTAAAATAGGCGAGCGCTGCAAGGCCCGCGGGATGCAGCTGTTATATCACAATCATGACTTTGAATTTGAAAAAATCAATGACAGATATATCCTGGATGCCTACTATGCGGAAGTTCCCTCTGACCTGCTTCAGACAGAACTGGATGTGTGCTGGGTCAATGTAGGCGGCGAGAAGCCTCCTGTATACATCCGCAAGTATAGCGGCAGAGCCCCTATTGTCCATCTGAAAGATTTCACAGGCCAGAAGTCTGAAAATATGTACGGCCTGATTGGCACGGATGAGAAGAAAGAAGAGGCCTCCAGCAAATTTGAATTCCGCCCTGTAGGCTACGGACTGCAGGACATTCCCTCCGTCATCGATGCCGCTGACGATGCCGGAAGCTCATGGTTCGTAGTGGAGCAGGACAGCCCCAGCATGGGCCGCACTTCCATGGAATGTGCCGAGATGAGCATCCGTTACCTGAGATCCTTTCTGTAAAGAAAATCATCATCATATAAAAATTGAAAAGGAGAGCATGCCATGAGCGAAAACATTCTGGACCGTTTTGAAAACATCTATGACGAGGAGCCCGAAATCGATGCCAGCGTGAAAGTAAAAGTAGGCATCATCGGCACCGGCTGGATTGCGGAGGAGCATGTGAGATGCTACAAGCAAATGCCCGATGTGGAAATCGTAGCCGCCGCTGACCTGGTTCCCGGCAAGGCCGAGAAGTTCTGCAAGACCAATAAGCTGGAGGGCGTCCGCTGCTATGAAAGCGGACACGCCATGCTGGAGGCAGAGGAACTGGATGCCGTCAGTATCTGCACCTATAACTGTCAGCACGCTCCCTGCGCCATCGACGCATTGGAGCACGGTGTCCATGTCATGCTGGAGAAGCCCTTTACCGTTACCGTGGACGAAGCCGTGGAAGTCATGCGCGCCGAGAAGAAGAGCGGCAAAATCCTCACCATCGGCTTCCAGCCCAGAATGAGCGCCAACATGAAGCGCATCAAGCAAATCGTAGATTCCGGCGAGCTGGGCAAGATTTACTATATCCAGTCCGGCGGCGGCCGCAGGACCGGCATCCCTACCCCTTACGGCACCACATTCATCGACAAGGAGACCGGCGGCATCGGCGCCATGGGCGACATCGGCTGCTACTCTCTGGACATGCTGCTGAACGCCGTGGGCTATCCCAGGCCTTTGACCGTAACCGGCTATACTTCCGATTTCTTCGGCAAGGATCCCGCCACCTACCCCGGTCATCCGGAGTATGCCGATGTCTTCGGCGTGGATGATTTCGCCGCAGGTTTCGTCCGCTTAGAGGGCGGCATCATGCTGGACTTCCGCATTTCCTGGGCGATGCATATGGACACTGCAGGAGACGCGCTTATCCTGGGAACCAAAGGCGGACTGAAGATTCCCTCCACCGAGTGCTGGAACGGAGATTTCGACAAGCCTCTGAAGATTTACAAGACCATTGCCGGAAAGCCTACCTGCACCGAGATTCCCCTGGATCCCAGCGGCGACCTGTTCTACGAAAAGCTGCGCTCTTTCGTGACCGCAGTGAAGACCGGCGGCGGCGCTACCATTCCCTCCAGCCAGATTATCTACAATCAGGCCATTATCGACGGTATCGTCAAGTCCAATGCCGTCGGACATGAGATTGAGGTTGAGATTCCTGAAATCTGACTTCTTTAGACTATCAAATCAAAAACTGCCACAGGGAATTTCCCTGTGGCAGCTTCTTTTTATGCAAGCGCTTCTTCCACTTCCTGCCGCTTCGGAATGGACGCTGCCGCTCCTGCCCGGGATACGCTGATGGACGCCGCCATGGACGCCCTGCGCATGCATTCCTGCAATTCCATCCCCTGAGACAATGTAGTGAGGAAATATCCCGTAAAAGTATCTCCCGCCGCCGTGGTATCCACCGCGGACGAGGGATAAGCCTCCTGTCTGACTTTATTTTCCGGCGTATAACAGACAGCGCCCTCTTTCCCCAGCGTCACCACCATACTCAGAACAGGATATCTCTCATGGAGCAGCTGCCACGCGGCATCCGGGTCTTTCTGGCCGGAAATCTGCTCTGCCTCCACCTCGTTCACCAGCAGCCAGGAAATGGCGTCAAAATCCAGATTCAAAAGGGAAAACTCAAAGGGAGAGGGATTCAAGACTACTTTCATTCCCCTTTCTTTGGCCTCCGCCACCATCTCGGGAATACAGCTCACCTCATTCTGGAGCACCAGATAATCTCCCTGTTCGAACCGGGAGATGACCCTCTTTACCATTGCCGGCGTGATGGCACGATTGGAGCCTCCGAACAGCAATATACAGTTCTCTCCTCTCCTGTCCACCTGTATCATCGCGTTTCCCTGGATATCCTCCACAGTGACCAGACAGGAAATATCCACACCGCTTTCCGAAAGCTCCCGGGCCAGGCGCTCTCCCCCCGTCCCGATACAGCCTGCGTGATACACTTTCGCCCCTGCCTTTGCCAGGGCAACGGACTGGTTCAGGCCCTTTCCCCCGCAATTGACACATTGGGAAAGCGCACTCAATGTCTCTCCCGGCTGCACGAAATGCTCCACCTGATAGACATAGTCCAGATTCAGCGATCCAAAATTAAGTATCTTCATTCTGCTTACCTCACCGCTTTCTATCTCCATTTTCCGCTTCCTGCCTAGAATAAGGTCATTGTATCATGAGCACAGCAACGCTCATGGTATTGATGGCCATACGGCCGCTTTCTGCCGCGAATAAGGTCATTGTATCATACTTTTCAGATAAATGCGCCTGTTATTTGTAAAAATCACATTGCAAGTCCTCTGTTTTTCCAGTATACTGAACATTAATAAAAGATTTTAACAAAAAGCCCGAAAAAGAAAGGCAATCATATGGAAAAGAAAACCCAAAAGAAACAGCCCGACATCCTGCTGATCATGACGGATCAGATGCGGGGAGACTGTCTGGGAATCGCGGGACATCCCGATGTGAAGACTCCCTATCTGGACCATTTAGCGTCTAACGGTGTACGTTTCAGCAATGCCTACACCGCCTGTCCCAGCTGCATTCCCGCCCGCTGCGCTCTGCACACCGGCCTGGCTCCCGAGCACCACGGGCGGGTGGGCTATATGGACAGAGTGCCCTGGGATTATCCTGTGACCATAGCCGGAGAATTGTCAAAGGCAGGCTATTACACGCAATGCGTGGGAAAGATGCATGTCCATCCCTTAAGGAATCTGATGGGTTTCCATAATATAGATCTCCATGACGGCTATCTCCACGCCTACCGCGGCGCAAATGTACCCTACGCGGAAAACCAGAGAATCGCCGACGACTATTTCTACTGGCTGAAGTCCCAGATTGGCATCGACAGAGATGTCACGGACGAAGGGCTGGAGTGCAATTCCTTTACCGCAAGGCCCTGGATGTATGAAGAGAGGCTTCATCCCACCAACTGGGTCACGGACAGATCCATCGATTTTCTGCGCCGCCGGGACCGCTCGAAGCCTTTCTTCCTCATGGCCTCCTATCTCAGGCCTCATCCGCCCTTTGACGCGCCCCGGTACTTTTTCGACCTTTACCGGAATCAAAAGCTGACGCCGCCTGTCATCGGCGGCTGGGCGGATGAAGAACGCCTGCAGCGCCTCGGCAGGCGGACCGATGCCGACACCGGTTCCGTCGATCCTGAGCTGATGCGCCAGGCCCAGATTGGATATTACGCCTGCATCACCCATCTCGACAATCAGATCGGCCGGTTGGTGGATGCCCTGAAAGATGACAGTTCTTACGAAAATACCGTTATTTTATTTACGTCAGACCATGGAGAACTTCTGGGGGACCATCATACTTTCCGGAAGACGCGTCCTTATCAGGGAAGCATCCAAATCCCTCTGATTATCGCCAACGCGCCGGACATGGTTCCCGGCACGGTATGCGACCAGCTGGCGGAGCTGCGGGACATTCTCCCCACTTTGGTGGAACTGGGAGGAGGAGAAGCGCCTGAGGGAATCGACGGACTTTCCCTGCTCCATGACTGCGGGCGGGAATATCTCCACGGGGAGCACAGCGGCGGAGACCTGGGCAATCAATATATCGTCACAAAACAGGATAAATACTGCTGGTTCATGGAATCCGGAAAGGAACAGTATTTCCGGCTGGACACAGATCCTCAGGAAAAACATGACGCCATAACAGACCCTGACTGTCAGGAACGGATTTCCTGTTTACGTCAGATTCTTATCAGGGAATTGACAGGAAGAGAGGAAGGATATACTGACGGAAAACAGCTGATTGCCGGAAAAGAGCAGAAAAGCTGCCTGTCTTTTCTGCCGCCATACGAAAGGATATAAAGAACAAAAACACGGGCAGAACCGAAAATGGTTCTGCCCGAACCTTAAAACCTAACCTTAAACATTCCGCAAGGCTAAAATCGCCGCCTGCGTCCTGTCCGACACATTCAGCTTTCGGAATATATTGGAAAGATGGTTCTTCACTGTCCTTTCACTGATATGCAGAACAGAGGCAATCTCTTTATTGGACATCCCCTCTGTCACCCGGGCCAATATTTCCTTCTCACGGCCTGTCAATGCTTCCAATCCGTCTCCCGCCATATCCTCCGCTGCCGTCTCCAGAATCAGAATCCGAGGCACGGGAAATCTTTTTTCCAATTCTCCCTGCAGAGTCAACAGCATTTCAGCGCATTCCTTCCAGCTTCCTGCCTCTGCCAGCACATGTCCCTCTTCCCACATTACTTTTATGCCCAACCGGTTGCTCCTTATCTTACAATATCATCCTGCATTTTATCCACAATCTCTCTCAAAGATTTCGCTATGATGGCAAAATCTTGTCTGGCCTGCATGGGGCTTTTTTCGATAAATAAACTGCTTTTCTCGATTTTCCCGATTATTTCTTTCAATCTTTTCACGGAAGCATTCTGTTGTTTCTTTGCCGCATCTGCTCTGGAAGAAGAATCTTTCTTCTCATGGTTCAGGACAGTTTCCAGCTTCTCGATTCTCCCGTCTATGACAGCTTTTCTGGCACATAAACCACGATTCCGCTCCTCATGGGAGGATTTTTCTTCCTTTATCCTGTCTATTTCTTCCTTATACAGTATTTCCATTTTTCTGGGAGAAAAAACCTTTTTATCCTCCGGTTCCAGATTTTCAAAGACCCGCAGATATACTTCCGCCTCCCGGATACATCCGAGATGCTCCTGTATCTGCACCTCCATCTCCGCCGCTTCTCTGCGGAATTCATTCAGCATCTCAAATAAAGCGTTACGGTCTTCTGATTTCATAATATTTCCTGCCTTTCCAAAATTTCCCGGAAGTTCTCACAAAGGCTCCTTTGAGGGCAGACCGGCTTTCCTGGGATATTTTTCCGGCGTCTCTTTCTTCTTTTCTATGACGAACAGACTTCTGTGTATATCAGAATCCGGCAATGTAAATTCCGTCCTTTCCCTTATCCTGCCCCCCAGCAAAAAGATAGCTTTTTCCGCCTGCTCTATTTCCGAAACTGCCTTTTCCGATTTATAGGCTATGAACAACCCGCCTTTTTTTACAAAAGGAAGGCAATATTCCGATAAAGTAGAGAGATTGGCCACAGCCCTGGATACGCACAGATCGTAGGATTCCCTCCGTTTCCCGGGCTTTGCCAAATCCTCCGCCCTGCCATGTACCGTCTCCACACCCTGAAGCCCCAGTTCCTTTATGACCGCATCCAGGAATTGAATCCTCTTGTTCAGGGAATCCAGCAATGTTACCTTAAGGCCGGGAAAGGCGATTTTCAATGCAAGACCTGGAAAACCTGCACCCGTTCCCACATCTACGATACTATAATTCTGTCTTAAATCATATACTTTCGTCAGGGACAGACTGTCCACGAAATGCTTCTTTAAGACATCCTGATATTCCGTGATGGCTGTCAGGTTCACCCTGTCATTCCATTCCGCCAGCATCTCATAATACCTGAGAAACTGCTCCAATTGCCTCTCTGAAAGAACAATACCGAATGCCTCTAAATCTTTCTTAAAATCCCTTGTATCATATTGATTCATCCAACCACCCCTATCTCTGTTTTTTCATCCGTTTCCAGTCCTTCAGGAATGAAAAAGAGCGCTGCCAAAAAAGGAACCGTAATCATAAATGGTACCACATAACGAAACTGAACCGCAGGCCCCAACAACATCGTACCAAAATAAATCAATGGAAACAGACAGATAAATGCCTGTTTTTTCATATTTTTATACAACAGCCCTACCAGAATCATTAAAAATGACAGGATATACACAGCGGGCTTAAAAAGAACTGAAATAACAGGCCAATCATAAAATGCGTTATTGCTGACAATATCCTCCAGTCTTTCCTCCAGCCAGGGGAATTTTGATATATGCTGAATTCCTTCATAAGTATCCGAAGCTGATGAATTATTTGTAAAAATAGCTCCATGCCTGTTTCCTTCTATTCCCCACCCCTGCATTTCACAATAAGTCCTGTCATCCACAAACCAGAACCCCTCTGTCAGACATAAAAAAGCATCTATATATTCATTGGGATATTTTAGACCCAGCCTGAACCAATCTCTAAAGACCTGTCCCATATCCGGCTCCCATACCGCCGAAAAGCTCACTCCTGTACGGGAGGCATCCGCCAGAGCCGGCATATGCCTCTCCCAGGACTCTGCCGACACATATTTATCTACCAGCTTATAGGTCTCCGAATCCATATTATCTCCATGATAATATCCCACTCTGGCAAACTGCTGAATCAATACACTATATTTTTCTACAGAACTGCCGCGGATTTCTGTCCCCAGGCCAACCTGTATCCCCTCTTTCGCGGCTATGCCTCCCATCGTCATGACAGCACACAGTAAAAAAAGTCTTATCTTTTCCTTTCCCTTTGCAAAAATCAAACAGGACACGCCAAACGCCGCCATGGCATAGACAGCATTATATCGGAACATAGCCATCAATACCGCAGTGACCACCATAGGTATTTCCATCTGCCATTTACGGTTTGTATGATAAAAATTTCTATCCACCAGTAATACGGTAAATGTCAGAAACAATCCACTGAAAATGGCATCCTTGGTCCCTACCATCATAGATACGGAACAAAATGGAAATATTCCGTAAAACAGCACAGTTAGTATGACCGCCCACTTTCTTTTCATCATTTTATATATGACAGAACACGCATATGCCATAGACAAAGATACCAGCAGCATCTGGAACAAAGTGAACAGCCCCATACCTATCTCATTAGAACCGAAAATCCCTCCAATCTGTAAAAACAGCCATATCAGCCAGGTATGAATCAATGGCTGGTATGAATTGAACCATATCCAACCACTATAAGCCTCATTTACCTGCCTGTGAAAATCATAGGACATGACGATAGGATAATATGCCATCCACACCGGAATCCACATCAGAAAAATAACAGCAAAAGATATCCAGAAGACATCTCCCTGTTTCCATACATCTCCTTTCCGCTCCATAGATGAGGGAATTTTTTCTATGACATGAAACAGCATATCGCCAAAAGGAAATACCACTATTGCCAGACAGGCAGAACGGAATAAAATCAATACCTTTCCGCTTATTCCATAATCCGTCATTCCATGACTGTCCAATTGATAACCAAGTATCAGAGTCAATGAAAAGATGAAACTAATCACAAATGCGCAGATATAATGCTTTTTTGATTGTTCAGGACGGACTCTGTTCAGCAAAATATATACGGCTATCGCGAGAAACATTGACATGATACTATAATCAGAGTATATGGTTCCTGCCAGTTCCAGCAGATAACATACCCCGTAAGTTCCTGCCAAAGCCAGTGCTGTCAGAACAATCTGTCGTCTTTCCTTTATAATTTTCCTCATCTCATTTCCTCCTGAATTCACTGTCCTAATCAGTATATCATACTTTCGTCATTTAATATAATATTTCGTATATATTTAACAGAGATTATTAAATTGAGTGGACAGATTGACAATAATCTATTATAATCAACATATAAAATATTTCTTGTCAGGAGGTAGAAATGAAAAATCTAAAAATAAGGACAAAGCTATTGGTGACATTCATGATTGTCATCATATTGTTCTGTGGGACGGTGGCCATAGCCATTGCAGGCTTACAAGCCAATGCAAGCAAATATTCCGAATTCTATAATGTGGAATATAAAGTGACCAACAATGTCATGAGCATGCGCCGCGGCTTACAGATCATTGTCAAGAACCTCTCATTCATCACAATTGAAAAAGACGAAGCGAAAAAGGAAAGCTATCGGACCGAGCTGCAGAAAGAACTGACATTCCTGGAGGAAAATGCCACCTGGCTGTCCCAGAACTTCAGCGGCGATTCCGAATTGCTGGATTCCTTTTCCACCCATATCCAGGAAGCCATGACGCTGCAGGAGGATATCATCAAGACAGCCGAAACAGACCTGGACGCGGCGCAGACGATGCTTCTCGAAGAGTATCAGCCTCTGGTGGAACAGGCCGTAAATGATTTGATTCAGATCAGCGCCATAGAGGAGAAGACAGCGGAGGATAATTTCCTCAGTACTGTGGATATGCAGGAGCTTCTGGTAGCCGCGCAGATCGGCATGGCCGGGTTCGCCCTTTTATTCACGATTTTCCTTTCTACATACCTGACCAGATCCATCACCAGGCCTCTTCGCCAGCTGGAGGATGCGGCGAAGAAAATCGTAAACGGTGATTTCAACATCTCCGTGACCTATGAATCAAAGGATGAACTGGGGAGCCTTACCAAATCCTTTAAGAATATGACTTTCATTCTGGAGACTGTCATTTCCGACGCGTCCAGGCTCTTAAGCGAGATGGCGGACGGCAATTTTGATGTCCGCACCAAAGCAGAGGAAAGATATGTGGGCAATCTGCAAAGCCTGCTCCTCTCCATCCGCAAGCTGAACAAAGACCTGAGCACCACCCTGGGACAGATCAACCAGAGCGCGGATCAGGTGGCATCCGGATCCGGACAGGTGTCCAATGGCGCGCAGGCCCTGGCACAGGGCGCTACGGAGCAGGCCGCTTCCGTGGAAGAGCTCGCCTCCACCATTGCCAATATCTCCCAGCAGGTCAATAACACCGCTGAAAATGCCATGGAAGCCAGAAGCCGTTCCAACACTGCCGGCGATGAAGCGGAAGTCTGCAACAACCAGATGCATGACATGATGACCGCTATGGAAGAAATCGCACGTTCTTCCAATGAAATCAGCAAGATTATCAAGACCATAGAGGACATTGCTTTCCAGACCAATATTCTGGCTCTGAATGCCGCCGTAGAGGCCGCAAGGGCAGGAGAGGCCGGAAAGGGATTCGCTGTTGTGGCAGAGGAGGTCAGAAGCCTTGCCAGCAAGAGCTCCGTGGCATCCAAGAATACTGCGGAATTGATTGAAAGCTCTGTCAATGCCGTCACAAGGGGCACAAAGCTCGCCAACTCCACAGCGGAATCTCTGGTGCAGGTAGTAAACCATGTCCGCTCCGCCTCAACCAAGGTAGACGAAATCGCAAACGCAGCAGAGGAACAGGCAGGCGCCATCGAGCAGGTCACATTGGGCGTGGATCAGATTTCCAGCGTGGTGCAGACCAATTCCGCTACCGCGGAGCAAAGCGCAGCCGCCAGTCAGGAACTCTCGGAGCAGGCTTCCATGCTGAAGAGCCTTGTAGCCAAGTTCAGGCTGAGGGAAGAATACGCCAGGGCGTCCTCCAATTTTGAATACAGCTCAGGCTATGGCAGCTCCTCTTCCGACAATGTAATCAATCTGGATTAAAAAAAGTTTCAAGAATTCAAAAATTCAAAAGGGCCTGGTTCCCGGCAGGGGAATCAGGCCCTAATTCAATCAATCCGCAGCTGCTTCTTCCGCTCCCCCGTTCAACTTCCGAAAGAGTCTGATCAGCACTGCCGCCGCTATGATGGAAAACAAAGGAAATGCCCCCTGTTTTCTTTTATTCAATTGCAACGATTTCCTCATATATCTGCTGCATCTCCACATCGGCGTTGAAGATATCCTCAGCAATATTTGTAAGCCTTCTTCTGGTGGAATCCGATACGGCCGCCGTTGCCTTATAGCGGAGCTGATGCTCCAGGCTGGCCCAGAAATCCATGGCAATGGTCCTCATCTGGATTTCCACAGGAATAATCTGCTTCTCCGAGGAGAGAAATATAGGGATTGCCACGATTAAGTGATAACTTCTGTATCCGTTCGGCTTAGGGTTCGCGATATAATCCTTTTCCCTGACCACCAATAGGTCGTCCTGCTGCTTCAGCATTCTGGAAATCTCGTAGATATCGTTTATGTAAGAACAGATGACCCGGATGCCGCCTATATCCGTAATCTCATCCCGCATGATTTCGTATTCCAGAGGGAGCTTCCGCTGCAGCATCTTTTTTCGGATGCTCTCTGTCTTTTTGAGTCTGTGGTTGATATGCTGTATGGGATTCCTGGCCTCTTTCAGCTCGAATTCCTGACTTAGATTTTCCAGTTTCGTGCAGATTTCCCGCATGGCGCAGGAATAGAGCATGGTCATTTCTTTTATTTGCTCAAACGAATCAGGGAAGCCAAGCGGCATCCCGGTGATATCCATATTTTCTGTTTCATCCATGGGTTAAGACCTCCTTTAGAACTTTACTTTCCTATTGTACCATATTTTCCTGACCCATGAATAAATCCTAAAAAGAATTTACACACTTTTAATGATTTCTTATGAATTTTATGACAATTATTTTCCATATCTCTCCAGATAGACCAACAGCACGGATACATCCGCAGGGGAAACGCCGGATATCCTGGATGCCTGTCCTATGGAGGCGGGACGGAACAGCTTCAGGTGCTGTCTTGCCTCCAGGCGCAGGGACGGCACTTCATCGTAGTCGATGTCCTGAGGTATCAGTTTCTTTTCCATCTTCCTAAACTGCTCTATCTGGCGCTTCTGCCTGAGGATATAGCCTTCATATTTTATCTCGATTTCCACCTGTTCCGGCACGCCGACAGGAAGAGGAACCCTGTCTTTGTCAATCTCCGCCAGGACTGCATAGGAAAGTTCAGGGCGGCACAGCAGCTCGGCCAGGCTGGCCGCTGTCTTAAGGGCGGAGCTGCCATGGGATTCCAGAAAATTCTGAATCTCCTTACCCGCTCCCACAAAAGTATCTTTCAGGCGGCTTATCTCCTCTTCTATCAGCCTCTCCTTCTCCAGAAGGGCCTGATATTCATTCTCAGAGATGAGACCAACCGCATACCCTTTCTTCCGAAGACGCAAATCCGCGTTGTCCTGGCGCAGGAGCAGTCTGTACTCCGCTCTGGAAGTCATCATCCGGTAAGGCTCCCTGTTGTCCTTGGTCACCAAATCGTCTATCAGCACGCCTATGTAGCCCTCAGACCTGTCTATGGTCAGCGGCTCCTTACCCAGGATGGACATGGCAGCGTTCACCCCGGCCACCAGGCCCTGGCAGGCGGCCTCCTCATAACCGCTGCTCCCGTTGAACTGGCCGGCGCTGAACAGCCCTTCCACAGCGCGGAATTCCAGCGTGGCGTCCAACTGCCCCGCGTTGATGCAGTCATATTCTATGGCGTAGGCATTGCGGACGATCTTGCAGTGCTCCAGGCCGGGAACCGTCCTGTACATGGCAAGCTGCACGTCCTCCGGCAGAGAGGATGACATTCCCCCCACATACATCTCGCTGGTATGGAGGCCCTCCGGCTCTATGAAGACCTGATGGCGCTCCTTATCCGCGAATTTTACCACCTTGTCTTCAATAGACGGACAATATCTTGGCCCTGTGCCCTCTATGATGCCTGCGTAGATAGGGGATCTGTCCAGATTCCCGCGGATGATTTCATGGGTCTTTTCATTGGTGTAGGTCAGGAAACAGGAGACCTGCTCTTTCTGTATACTGTCCGGGTCTGTGGAAAAGGAAAATGGCACTATCCTCTCATCGCCGAACTGCTCTTCCATTTTGGAAAAGTCTATGCTGCGCCTGTCCATCCTGGCAGGTGTCCCCGTCTTGAAACGGCGGAGTTCTATGCCCATATCTTTCAGAGACTGGGTCAGATAGTTCGCCGCCTGGAGCCCGTTCGGGCCTGTGTAAGTGATGGACTCTCCGCAGAGGCATCTGGCTCCCAGATAGGTTCCTGTGCATAGGACTACTGCTTTACATTCGTAGACCATGCCTGTAAAGGTCTTTACGCCTGTGACCTTTTTCTGGTATCTTTTTCTCTCTTTCTTATCTTCTGTATTTTCCAAAGACCGGCCGGACATTTCGCCTGCCCGTCTGTCCTTTTCTATGTCTTCCCATAAAAGCCCGCAGACCTCCGCCTGCTTTATGGTGAGATTCTCCTGGTTCTCCAGCACTTTCCTCATAGCTCTGGAATATTCCGCCTTGTCCGCCTGTGCCCGCAGGGAATGGACTGCGGGGCCTTTGGACAGATTCAGCATTTTGGACTGGATGAAAGTCTTGTCTGTATTTTTGCCCATCTCGCCGCCCAGGGCATCCAGTTCCCTCACCAGATGTCCCTTGGATGAGCCGCCCACGTTTGGATTGCAGGGCATCAGTGCAATGCTGTCCACTGACACCGTGAAAATCACAGTCTCCAGCCCAAGCCTGGCACAGGCCAATGCGGCTTCGCAGCCCGCATGTCCGGCGCCTATCACACATACATCTACTTTTTCACGAAATTCAGTCATATATTTACTTCCCCATACTCACTTCCATATATGTCCGATACAAATTATTTCCCCATACAGAACTTCGAGAAAATCTCCTCCACCAAATCATCATCCACTTCCTCCCCTATAATTCGGCCCAGAGAAGCGTAGGCATTCATCAGATCGATGGAATAGAAATCCTCCGGCATGCCGTCCTCTATGCTCTTCTCTACCATCTTAAGAGAACTGCAAGCCTCTTCCAGCGCCTCCTTATGCCGGAGGTTCGTTATGACTATTTCACTGCTGCTTTTGATTTCTCCATGGAAGAACATCCCTTTCACTGCCTGTTCAAATTCCTCCATGCCCTCTCCCTCCAGAGCAGAGGTGCGCACGATGCGGATACAGCCGCCCTTTGATGAATCTTCCGGATATCCCTCTGAAACATCCTCATAGGCGGCTTCCCGGAACAGTTCCATGATATTCTCTTCCGTCGTCACATTCTCCAAATCACTTTTATTCAACAGCACTATCGTATTTTTATCCTGAATAAAAGAGACAATCTCCCTGTCATTCTCATCCAGCTCCATCGAAGCGTCCGCAACATATACAATTAAATCTGCCTCCTTTGCATATTCATAAGCTTTCTCCACACCTATCTTCTCCACGATATCTTCCGTATCCCGGATTCCCGCCGTATCCACGATATTTAATGAAAGCTCTCCCAATCTCAGAGACTCCTCCAGCACATCCCTGGTAGTCCCAGCCACATCAGTCACGATTGCCCTCTCCTCCCCGAGAAGACAATTCAAAAGCGAAGATTTGCCTACATTCGGCTTCCCCACGATGACTGTCCGAACGCCTTCTTTCAACATCCTTCCATTGTCAGCCGTATCTATCAGTCTCCGCAAATCACCGATTACACAGACCAACTTGTCAGATAACTTTTCCCCATATCTCTCCAAATCAAAATGCTCCGGATCATCGATGGCGGATTCAATGAAAGCCACCTCATAAAGAATCTCAGCCCGAAGCCTCTTCACTTCCTCCGAAAGCTTTCCCTTAAGCTGGCTTATCGAAGATGCCAGCGCATATTCATTCTGAGCCCCAATCACGTCCATTACGGCCTCAGCCCGGGACAGATCCATCCTCCCGTTCAGAAAAGCCCTTTTCGTGAATTCCCCCGGCTCCGCCAGCCTGGCCCCGCACTTCAGGGCCGCCTCCAGAATCTTCCGCATCACAAGCACGCCGCCATGGCACTGAATCTCCACCGTATCCTCCCCGGTAAAGCTTCTGGGCGCTCTCATCACCACGGCCATTACCTCATCGATTACGAAATTCTTCTCTGGCTCCGTTAGGAATCCATAATAAAATCTATGGCTCTCTGACTTACATAGAATTCTCTTACCGGAAGGGGACCGGAATAACCTATCCCCCACTGCCGCTGCCTCTCTCCCGCTGATTCTCACTATTCCGATTCCGGAATCTGTCATCCCCGTGGCAATCGCTGCAATCGTATCCCCTTTCTCCATAATCCCTCCCGCACAATCCGCTGCATCTGCCCGAAAAGCCCATACCCGCTCAAACTGCAAAAAACCGGATATTTCGCAGATATCCGGTTTTTCAAAAAACTATTGTCTCTTATAAGTAACCACAACTTTACGGAACGGCTCATCCCCCTCACTGTGGGTAGAGATATACTTATCATTCTGCAGCGCCGAATGAATGATTCTCCTCTCATAAGGATTCATAGGCTCCAGGGACACCGGCCTTCTGGTCTTCTTTACCTTATAGGCTATATTTTTGGCCAGATTCTCCAGAGTCTCTTTCCGCCTCTGTCTGTAATCCTCCGTATCCACCTTGACCCTGACATACTCGTCTGATTCCTTATTCACCACCAGGGACACCAGATACTGCAGGGAATCAAGCGTCTGCCCTCTCTTGCCTATCAGCACGCCCATCTCGTCTCCGGCAAGGTCGATATCCATCTTCCTGCCTTCCTCGTCATACTTCACGTCCACTGCCACTTCCATATTCATGGCTTCAAACACATCCCGCAGGAAATTCTTCGCCACCTCTTCCACGGAAATCTCTTCTACTTTCACCGCGGCCTTGATGACAGCAGGCTTGGATCCGATTCCAAGGAATCCGGCGGACCCCTCTTCCACAATCTGGTAATCAAGCTTATCGCTCGTCACGCCGAATTTCCGACAGGCTTCCGTAATCGCCTCGCTTACAGTCTTAGCACTTACTTCGATATATTCCTGGTTCTCCATACTTATTCCTTACCCCTCCAAAACTGTATTAGTTCCTGTTGTTCCTCTCGTTATAGTCCTTGACCATGTTGGCCTTTTCCAACATGCTTCCGGGCTTTGCAGTTCCGGTCTTCACGCTTCCGGCCCCTGAGCTCACGGAAGCCTTGTCCGCCATGCTCTTTCCGCCTGAGTTCGCACTTGTATTTGTGTTCGCGTTGGTATTCGGCCTGCCCTGCTGTCCGTTCCCCTTGCCGCCCTGAATGTTTCTCGTATTCATGTTTGCGTATGCATTCATACGTTCCTGCGTCTGTTTCATCTTTTCAAGCTTCTTGGCGCTCTTGGCGGAGTTCTTCCTGATGACCTCGTCAAAGTCCATCTTGTCGATATGCTTGTTGATGACTACCTGCTGTATGCTCCTCACTACGCTGCCGGCCACCCAGTAAAGGCCCATCCCGGCAGGAAGCGTAAAGCAGAACCAGGCGGACATCAGAGGCATGAACATATTCATGGTCTTCATGGAAGCCGCCATGGAATTTGCCTTTTCATTGTCGCTCTTAGGCTGCTGGGGCATCAGTTTCACATTGATCCACTGCGTCACCGCGGACAGGACCGGAATCAGCACAGCGCCTATCACAATGCCCCAGGCGCCTGCCGCCATTCCCGCCTTTATCAAGTCGCTGGGGGAATCGCCCATATGCAGTCCGAGGAAATTGTTGTATACATCAATCAGGCCTCTGGTAGTTCCATTGCTGAGAATCAGCTTTCCCTGATAGGTCAGCTGCGTCAGATCATAATGCTCCGCAACCGTGGCCAGATCCGCCGAAGACAATCTATTCAGCACATCGATTACGCCGTTGGTCAAATCGCCGTCCGTCATGGACTTCCCGTACATGCTCACCATCCTGGTAATCGTCTCCACGCCGGAATCCTGCAGAAACCCTCCGCCGTCCAGGTCGATGATTTTGTCCGCCAGCACCTTGAACGTGCCGCCTATTTTCGTCACATAGGCCGGCATACGCTGAATGACCTGGTACAGGGCGAACAGAATAGGCATCTGAATCAGCAGCTGTACACAGCTTCCGGTGGCGGACACGCCGTATTTGGCATAGACCATCTGGATTTCCTGATTTTTTGCCATGGCGGAATTCTGATCTGTCTTGCCCTTGTACTTGGCCTCGATGGCCTGCAGCTCGGGACTCATCTTTGCCTGGAGCTTGGAGAACTTCTGCTGCTTAATGTTCAGAGGCGTCATCAACAGGTTCACCACGATAGTGAACAGTATGATGGCGAGACCGATGTTCGGAAGCCCGATGAAATCAATCACATAGAAAATTCCGTTCATGATCATACCGAGCACCCACGCCACCTGCCCTATGACAGGGGTAGTGCTTTGAGTCAATAAAATTAAATTCATTTATTCGTATCCTCTCAGTCAGGTTCGCCGGTTACGGGACAGGATCATATCCTCCATGTGAAAAAGGATTGCAGCGCAATACCCTCCACAGCGCAAGAAAGCTCCCCTTAATCGCACCGTGCTTTTCAATGGCCTCCAATCCGTACTGAGAACAGGTAGGGATATAGGGGCATCTCGTCCTTTTCATAGGAGACAGGTATTTTTGGTAAAACCGAATACCGGCAATCAAAATTTTTTTCATAATATATATTACACCTTAATGATACGATGAAGCTTCCCAAGGTGCAGCAGCGCTTCCTCTATCTCAAAATACCTCACCGAGGCTGCCGTCTTCCTTGCCACGACTACAATGTCCAAACCACTATTGAACACCGCTTCCTGCAGTCTGTAACTTTCCCGCACCAGTCTCGTGACCCGGTGTCTCACGACGCTGTTGCCTACTTTTTTGCTCACACTGACTCCAATTCTGTTCCTGTCGGTGCCATTTTCCTTAACATACATGACCAGATATTTGTCCGCATATGATTTACCGTTCCTGTAAACGAATTGGAATTGCCGATACTTTTTAAGGCTTTCAGAAAAAATCATTGGAACGCCATCCTCCAAAGAAAAAGGTCACATTTCTGTGACCTAAGCGGACAATCTTTTTCTTCCTTTTGCACGTCTGGCCGCTAATACTTTTCTTCCGGCGCGAGTGCTCATCCTCGCTCTGAAGCCGTGAACCTTTTTGCGTGAACGCTTTTTGGGCTGATATGTCATTTTCATGGAAAGCCACCTCCTTTTCCTCATGAACCTTTATCGTTGAAAGGCAACTGATTATTTTTTCACTTATTTTTTAGGAAAATAGCATATTGATTGTATAAAAAAATCGGGGCAATGTCAAGGAAAATTCAGTAAAAATCATTATTTTCCCTGCAAAATTTTTTTCGGATCAGTTTTCCACAGAGATATCCACAGAAAAACAGTGGAAAAGGGTTATGCACATCCTGTTGATTACTTGTGGAAAATTATGGACAGACGGGAGATATCCTGTGTACTTTCCGAATCAAATCCTCCTGGAAGCCAACAAATATCAGGCTTTTTGAATTCTTCACAGTTATCCACTTATTCACATTCCTATCCACATCCCCCTATGTACAAACTCTTTATGAACATAGTTATTCACAGCATGTGGATAACTTTATCCTTAAGTATGTTCATAACTAATATTTGAAATCTTTCCGAATCTATATTACAATGATAAAATGCCGGATTTGACAGGAATTCTCAGAAAGGATAATCAAGATGGATGATATCAAGGGCAGTTGGACTGCCATAAAGGAAAGTATTAAAAAAGAGTATGAGCTCACTGACATCTCCTATAAGACCTGGGTGGAGCCGCTGGAATACCTGAATGTGGTAAATGACGTTGTAAGCATTGTCATTCCAGCCGAACAGTCCCATATGATCAACTATATCTCCTCCAGGTACACCAGCTTCTTTCAGGTGACCATCACGGAGCTGTTCAATCATGACTATTCCGTAAAGTTCATTCTCAAGACAGAGGCGGAAAAGGAGCTCCAGGACAGCAGCGCGTCGCATGACCACGCTCACCTGAATCCCAAGTACCAGTTCGACACTTTCGTAGTGGGAAGCAGCAACCGCTTCGCCCATTCCGCCTCCCTGGCAGTGGCGGAATCCCCCGGGGAAATCTACAATCCTTTGTATCTCTACGGAAATCCCGGACTTGGAAAGACCCACCTCATGCATTCCATCGGACATTTCATCCTGAAACAGAATCCGGGGAATAAAGTCCTCTATGTGACCAGTGAGGAATTCACCAATGAAGTCATCGAGTCCATCCGAAGCGGAAACGCCGCCTCCATGACGAAGCTGCGGGACAAATACAGGACGGTGGACGCGCTGATGGTAGACGATGTACAGTTCATCATCGGCAAGGAAAGTACCCAGGAAGAATTCTTCCATACTTTCAATGTGCTCCACTCCGCCGGAAAACAGATCATCCTTTCCTCGGACAAGCCTCCCAAGGATATCGATAATCTGGACGACCGCCTCCGCTCCCGTTTCGAGTGCGGACTGATTGCCGACATCCAGCCCCCGGACTATGAGACCAGGATGGCTATCCTGCGGAGGAAATCGGAGACCTGCAGCCGCAAGATCAACGAGGAAATCATCAAGTACATCGCTACCAATGTCAAGTCCAATATCCGTGAGCTGGAGGGGGCTTTCAACAAAATCGTGGCCGCGGGCAAGCTGAATAAGGTGGATGTGACGCTGGATCTGGCGGAAGAGGCCTTGAAAGACATCATCTATCCGGACAAGTCCAAGGAAATCACGCCGCCTCTGATCATCAACATGGTGGCGGAACATTGCGGCGTAAAGCCCGAGGATATCACCTCCAAGAAGCGGAATTCCGAGTTCGTGCTGCCCAGACAGATTGTGATGTATCTGTGCAGGACGCTGACCGATGCCTCCTATGTGAACATCGGGAAGCTCCTCGGGAAAAAGGATCACACCACCATCATTCACGGAGTCAACAAGATTACCTCCGAGATGGAGGTAAATGAAGAACTTAAGAATAAGGTGGATATTATAATAAAGAAGATAAATCCTTCTTAACAGATAAATCCATAAACTATCCACAAGTTGAACACATAGCCCTGTGGGCGGGATGTTGATATTTCAGGCAAAGGTTCAGAGAGAATCTGAGCGGAATGGATTGCCTGTGAATAACTTAAAGCTTTTTCTTAGGTTATTCTGAAAATAATCGCAAGTTATCCATTCCCTTTTTCCCTGAAAAATAGTATAATAGATGAAGTTATTCACTTATCAACAGTCTTTATTAATATGATTATTAATTTCTATTATATATTAATATGTTTTGCAAATCCAAAAGCCGGGAAGGGAGTTGTCCATATGAAATTAGTTTGTTCCAAATCGAATCTGCTGAACGGTGTACAGATTGTATCCAGAGCCGTTCCGAACAAAACTACTATGTCCATACTAGAATGTATCCTGATAGATGCCTCTAACGGCATCATCACCCTGACTGCCAATGATATGGATATGGGAATCGAGACTGTCATAGAGGGAGATATCGTGGAAAGCGGCGTCATCGCCCTGGACGCGAAGATTTTCCTTGAAATCGTAAGAAAGCTTCCCGACAGCTATATCACCATAGATACAGACGCTTCCTACAAGACATTGATAACCTGTGAAAAGGCCAAGTTCACCATTGTAGGAAAATCAGGGGAAGATTTCTCCTATCTGCCCATGGTGGAAAAGGAGGAGAGCATCCTTATCAGCCAGTTCGCCTTAAAAGAGATGGTCCGCCAGACCATATTCTCCATCTCCGACAATGACAACAACAAGCTCATGACCGGGGAACTGTTTGAAATCAACGGCGATGAATTGAAAATCGTGTCCTCTGACGGGCACCGCATCTCCATCCGCAAGATGCAGCTGAGGGAAATGTATGAGCACAAAAAAGTCATCGTGCCCGGCAAGACCCTGAACGAGGTGAGCAAAATCCTGCCCGGAGGAGCGGACAGTGACCTGACAGTGTATTTTACCGCCAAGCATATCGTGTTTGAATTCGATAATACGGTGGTAGTGTCCCGGTTGATTGAGGGAGAATACTTCAGCATCGACAGGATGCTTTCCGGCGATTATGAGACGAAAGTGAAAGTGAACAAGAGGGAGCTCTTGAACTGTATCGACAGGGCCACTCTGCTTACCAGAGAGGGGGACAGAAAGCCCATCGTCATCAATATCACGGATAGCGGCATGGAGCTTAAGATTGATTCCGCCCTGGGCAGCATGAATGAGGATATCGATATCGAAAAGCAGGGCAGGGATCTGATGATTGGGTTCAACCCAAAGTTCCTCATAGACGCGCTGCGTGTCATAGACGATGAGGAGGTAGACCTTTACATGGTAAATCCCAAGGCCCCATGCTTCATCAAGAATGAAGAGGAAAGCTATATCTACCTGATACTTCCCGTGAGCCTTGTGGCGAATTATTCCAGATAAAAGCGTGAAAATATTTTCTAAGCCCGCAAAATATGAGGACTTAGGAAATCTATACTGCATAACGCTGAATGCTGCCTGATGTAATCATGCGAATGAACCAGTCAGCGTTATGCAGTCTGGTTTCACGGCAAGTGAAATCGTTAAGCAGTATAAATTGCACACGGAAGAACGCCAAGGGCGGGCGTTCTTCCGGATTTGCACCGATTGTTTGTGCCGACCGTGTCGGTATGTTTAGAAGTGTGCGGGGAGGGATATGCATGGAAATCATACATCTGAACGATGAGTTCATCAAGCTGGGCCAGGCCCTGAAAGTGGCGAATCTGGCAGATTCCGGCGCTGAGGCGAAGATAATGGTTCAGGACGGTCTGGTCAGGGTGAACGGCGAGACGGAAGTCCGGCGGGGGAAAAAGCTGGTGGCCGGAGATATAGTGGAATACAACGGCAAGACGGTCAAAATAGAAGCGTAGAGAACGGGCACAGAGATGATCATAAAATCGATAGAGCTGGCAGATTACAGGAATTACGGCTGTCTTTCCCTGCAGTTCGACAGGGGTACCAATATCCTGTACGGGGACAATGCCCAGGGCAAGACAAATATCCTTGAGGCTATTTTCGTAGCGGCCACCACAAAATCGCACAAGGGGGCAAAGGATAGGGAAATCGTTAATTTTGAGAAAGAAGAGGCCCATATCCGCACCTGTCTGGAAAAAGAGGGCGTGGAGACCAGGGTGGACATGCACCTGAGGAAGAATAAATCCAAGGGCATCGCCATCGATGGGCAGAAGATCAAGAAAGCGGCGGATCTGATGGGACTGTGCAATGTGGTATTCTTCTCGCCGGAGGACTTAGGGATAATCAAGAACGGCCCGGGGGAGAGAAGAAGATTCGTGGATATGGAGCTTTGCCAGCTGGACAGCTTTTACCTCTATAATCTGAATCATTACAACAAGATAGTCAATCAGAGGAACAAGCTTCTGAAAGATATGTACATGAACCCGGATTTAAGGGAGACCCTTGGCATCTGGGATATGCAGCTGGTGTCCTTTGGCAGCAAAATCATAGAGCGGAGAAAGCTCTTTGAGGAGCAGCTGAATGAAATCATCTTCGGCATCCACAAGAAACTTTCCGGTGATAAGGAAGAACTTGTGATTCATTATGAGCCGGATGTGGAGATAGAGGATTTTGAAAAAAGGCTGCGGATGAATCAGGAGAGGGACATCAAGTCGAAAATGACATCGGTAGGTCCGCACAGAGACGATTTTTCATTTGTCATCGGTGATATCGATATCAGGAGATATGGTTCCCAGGGACAGCAGCGCACCGCGGCATTGTCCCTGAAGCTTTCGGAGATAGAGCTTGTGAAGAAGATTGCCGCAGATACGCCTATATTGCTGTTGGACGATGTGCTTTCCGAGCTGGATTCCAACAGGCAGAATTACCTTTTGAACTGCATAGGAGAAATCCAGACTATCATCACCTGTACCGGTCTGGAGGAGTTCGTGAATCACAGGTTTGAGATAAATAGGGTTTATAAAGTATCAGAAGGGACAGTCACATGTATGAGTACGGAAACGCAGGAGGAGGTTCAGTGATTGTCCGGTCATGCTTGATGACATGATTGCCGCAGACAGCATGGTGGTAAATATGTGCAGCGTCTGATGGTGAAGACTAGGAAAAAGGATGGGCATATATGAGCGAAGAGACAATTAACAATACGGCGGTAGAACACGAGTATGGAGCGGATCAGATTCAGATTCTGGAAGGCCTGGAGGCTGTCAGGAAACGTCCCGGAATGTATATAGGAACTACCTCCAGCAGAGGCCTGCACCATCTGGTGTATGAAATCGTGGATAATGCAGTGGACGAGGCCCTGGCCGGGGTCTGCGATACCATAGAGGTCATCATCCATGAGGACAATTCCGTTACCGTCATCGACAATGGACGCGGTATTCCTGTGGGCATCAACCACAAGGCTGGGATACCCGCGGTGGAAGTGGTGTTCACTATCCTCCATGCCGGCGGTAAGTTCGGCGGCGGGGGATATAAAGTATCCGGCGGCCTGCACGGCGTGGGCGCTTCCGTGGTGAACGCCCTTTCCGAATGGCTTGAGGTGGAAATCTGTCAGGACGGAAAAGTGTATAAGCAGCGCTACGAGCGGGGCAATGTATGCTATCCCTTAAAGGAAATAGGCACCTGTGAAAAGGAAAAGACAGGCAGCAAGATTACTTTCCTGCCGGATAAGCTTATTTTTACAGAGACTACGGAATTTGATTTCGATACCCTGAAAATCCGTCTGCGGGAGATGGCTTTCCTGACCAAGGGCCTGCGCATCATCCTCAAGGACGAAAGGAAAGATGAGGAAGGAATCGGGAGCCACGAGAACAGCCAGATTAACGAGCTGCTGCGCCGGGCAGAGGCAGACAGAGAGGAGGGGGCGGAGGAAATCCCGCTGAATCCACAGCCTGTAGAAAAGAAGACAAAGAAGAAATACGTGGAATTTCATTACGAGGGCGGCATCAAGGAATTCGTGTCTTACCTGAATAAAAATAAAGCTCCTCTGTACGAAAATATCCTTTATTTCGAGGGGCAGAAGAATGATGTGTACGTGGAGGTGTCATTCCAGCACAATGACTCCTTTAACGAGAGCGTATTCAGTTTCGTGAACAATATCAATACCCCTGAGGGCGGCACCCATCTGCAGGGCTTCCGCAATTCCCTGACCAAGACTTTCAATGACTATGCAAGGAGCGCCAAGCTTTTAAAGGACAGCGAGCCGAATCTGTCAGGAGAGGACATCAGGGAGGGACTGACAGCCATCATCAGCGTGAAGATAGAGGATCCCCAGTTCGAGGGCCAGACCAAGCAGAAGCTGGGGAACAGTGAGGCCAGAGGGGCAGTGGACAGCATCGTCAGCGAGCAGCTTACTTATTTCCTGGAGCTGAATCCTTCAGTGGCAAAGACTATCTGCGAGAAATCCATCCTGGCACAAAGGGCCAGAGAAGCTGCCAGAAAGGCCAGGGACCTGACCAGGAGGAAGACCGCCCTGGACGGCATGGCGCTGCCGGGGAAGCTTGCGGACTGCTCCGACAAGGATCCGAAGAACTGCGAAATCTACATCGTGGAGGGAGATTCCGCAGGCGGAAGCGCCAAGACCGCCAGATCCAGGGCCACCCAGGCCATCCTGCCACTGAGGGGGAAGATTCTGAATGTGGAAAAGGCAAGGCTTGACAAAATCTACGCCAACGCGGAAATCAGGGCCATGATTACGGCATTTGGTACAGGAATTCACGAAGATTTCGATATATCCAAGCTGCGCTATGACAAAATCATCCTGATGACGGACGCGGATGTGGACGGCGCCCATATAAGTACCTTGCTTTTGACCTTTATCTACCGTTTCATGCCGGATCTGATCAGGGAGGGGCATGTGTACCTGGCCAAGCCGCCTCTGTACAAGCTGGAGAAGAACAAAAAGGTCTGGTATGCCTACAGCGACGAGGAGCTGGACAAAATCCTGCTGGAGGTGGGCAGGGACCAGAACAATAAGATTCAGCGCTACAAAGGACTGGGAGAGATGGACGCGGAACAGCTCTGGGAGACTACCATGGATCCCGCCCGCCGTATCCTGCTGCGGGTGAACTATGACGAGGAGATGGAGTCCGAGCTTGATCTTACCTTTACCACCCTGATGGGAGATAAGGTAGAGCCCAGGCGGGAATTCATTGAGGAAAACGCCAAGTATGTGCAGAATCTGGATACAATCGGCTGATGTGCCGGCTGCCGTGATATAATGAAATTTTTTTGACGCAGTGCAGAAGAGGGAAGTTTGAAAGAAGTGAGCTTTCAGACTTTTGATTGGTATGCACGCCAAAGCGTGCAGGGGGTATAAAACATGAAGGACGATATTTTTGATAATGTTCCGGAAATAGATAAAATCCATGAGGTGGATCTGAAAGAGAGGATGGAGGCTTTCTATATTGACTACGCCATGAGCGTCATCGCCTCCAGAGCGCTTCCGGATGTGAGGGACGGACTGAAACCGGTCCAGCGCCGCGTGCTCTATTCCATGATTGAACTGAACAACGGTCCCGATAAGCCCCACAGAAAGAGCGCCCGTATCGTAGGCGATACCATGGGTAAGTATCATCCCCACGGAGACAGTTCCATCTATGGCGCGCTTGTGAACATGGCCCAGGAGTGGTCCACCAGATATCCTCTTGTGGACGGGCATGGGAATTTCGGCTCCATGGACGGGGACGGGGCTGCGGCCATGCGTTATACGGAGGCCAGGCTCTCCAAGATTTCCATGGAGCTGTTGGCGGACATCAATAAGGATACCGTGGATTTCGACCCCAACTTTGACGATACGGAGAAAGAGCCCACAGTGCTGCCCAGCCGGTATCCGAACCTGCTGGTGAACGGCACCACCGGCATCGCGGTGGGCATGGCCACCAATATCCCGCCCCACAATCTGCGGGAGGTAGTGAACGCAATCGTAAAGATTATTGACAATAAGACAGAGGAGAACAGGGAGACCTCCATCGATGAGATACTTCCCATCGTAAAGGCCCCGGATTTCCCCACCGGAGGGCTGATACTGGGTACCAGGGGCTGCAATGAGGCCTACAGGACCGGAAGAGGCAAGGTGGTGGTGCGGGCTGTCACCAATATAGAGACTCTGTCCAACGGCAAGAGCCAGATTATCGCCACGGAGCTGCCCTATATGGTGAATAAGGCCAATTTGATTATCAAAATCGCGGAGCTGGTGAAGCTGAAGAAGATAGACGGTATTACGGATATCCGCGACGAGTCCAACAGAGAGGGCGTCAGGGTGGTCATAGAGCTGCGCAAGGACGCCAATGCCAATGTCATCCTGAATCAGCTGTACAAACATACCCAGCTGCAGGACACTTTCGGCGTCATCATGCTGGCCCTGGTGAACCAGCAGCCAAAGATTATGAATCTACTGGATATGCTCACCTATTACCTGCAGCATCAGGAAGAGGTAGTCACCAGAAGAACGAAATACGATTTGAACAAAGCCGAAGAGAGGGACCATATCTTACAGGGACTCTTAAAGGCCCTTGATTTCATAGATGAAGTGATATCCATCATACGCGGCAGCCAGAATGCCCAGATGGCAAAGGAAAGGCTCATGGAACGCTTTGAACTCTCCGACGTCCAGGCCCAGGCCATCGTGGACATGCGTCTGCGGGCTCTGACAGGTCTGGAGCGGGAGAAGCTGGAAAATGAGCACAATGAACTGCAGATGCGCATTCAGGAACTGAAGAGGATTCTGGCGGACGAAAAGCTCCTGCTGGGCGTCATCAAGAAAGAAATAGTGGAGATTTCCGATAAATACGGCGATGACAGGCGCAGCAAAATCGGCTATGATGAAGTCGATTTCTCCATAGAGGATCTGGTTCCCAAGGAGAATACCGTAATAGCGATTACGGATTTAGGCTATATCAAACGCATGACCGTGGACAATTTCAAGTCCCAGAACCGCGGGGGCAAGGGCATCAAGGGAATGCAGACCATTGAGGATGATTATATCGAGGATCTGCTGATGACCACAACCCATCATTACCTGAATTTCTTCACCAGCCTGGGGCGGGTCTACCGCCTTAAGGCCTATGAGATACCGGAGGCCGGCAGAACTGCCAGAGGGACGGCTATCGTAAATCTCCTGCAGCTGGCGCCGGAGGAGAAGATTACAGCCATGATTCCTATCGAGGAATATGAGGGTGACAAGAATCTCTTCATGGTGACAAAGAAGGGTATCGTGAAGAAGACTTCCATGATGGAGTTTTCCAATATCAGGAAAAAGGGCCTGACGGCTATCATCCTGAAAGACGACGATGAGCTGATAGAGGTAAAGAGCACGGACAAGGACAGCGAAATCTTCCTTGTGACCAAGCTTGGCATGTGCATCCGCTTTAAGGAGACGGACCTGCGGGCCACCGGCAGAAGCTCCATGGGCGTCATCGGCATGAATCTGTCGGATGGAGATGAAATTATAGGGATGCAGCTTCAGAGCCAGGGAGATTCCCTGTTGATCGCTTCTGAAAATGGTATGGGAAAACGTACTTTTCTGAACGAATTTACCGTACAGAACCGGGGCGGCAAGGGTGTGAAATGCTATAAGATTACCGAGAAGACAGGAAATGTGGTAGGCGTCAAGGCTGTTGGTGATGAGAATGAAATCATGATGATTACCACAGAGGGAATCATCATCCAGCTTCGGATGCAGGATGTGTCCACTTTAGGCAGGATTACTTCCGGAGTAAAGCTGATGGATTTAGTGGACGGCGTCAAGATTGCCAAGATTGCCAAGGTCAGGGAGAAGATTTCCGACGGGGAGCAGGAATTCGACAATGTGGAGGAAGCCCTGAAGGAAAATAACAGTTCTGAAACCGCAGAGGAGGCATTGGAAGACGGCATTTCGGAAGAAAATACGTCGGAAGATGAATGAAAAAATGCTCTAAACAGTGGAATTTCTTGGAAATACGTGGTAGAATCGTAATTGGAATGGGAGCTGCCCCGGACTGGCGAAAGCCTGTGCGGGGCGGCTTGCGGGAGATAAATAAGGAGGTATTTTCAGTTATGGAAGAAATCAGGAACGAAGCTGCGGAAGTTAAAGAAAAGACCGCGGCGGTAGAGGAGGTTAAGGCAGAAAAAATCGGCACCACAGAGACCATGGAAGATTACAGCAAGGAGCTGGAGGCATCTTTCCGTACCATCAAGGAGGGGGATATCATTTCCGGTTCCGTGATTGACGTAAACGAAGAGGGCGTTACGCTGGATCTGAATTACTATGCTTCCGGCGTCATCAAGGCTGCCGATATGAGCAAGGATCCCTCTTTTTCTATCATGGCTGATGTCCATGCGGGTGACGTCATTGAGGCGACTGTGGTAAAGAGAGACGACGGCGCGGGCAATATCCAGCTCTCCAGGGTAGAGGCTGCCGATGTGCTGGGATGGGACAAGGTAAAGAAATATCTGGATGAGAAGACCGTGGTCACCGTAAAGGTGGCGGAAACCGTGAATAAGGGAGTGGTGGCGTTCTTAGAGGGTATCAGGGGATTCATCCCGGCCTCCCATCTTTCCTTAAGCTATGTGGAGGATTTGAACACTTTCGTCGGCAGGGAACTTGAGGTTCATGTCATCACTGTTGAGAAGGAAAAGAAGAAACTGGTTCTTTCCGCCAGAGAGGTGTTGAAAGAGAAAGAGGCGGAGGCCCTGAATCACAGGATTGCCATGGTAGTGCCCGGCACCGTGCTGGAAGGAAAGGTGGAGAGCATCATGCCTTACGGCGCGTTCGTGGATTTGGGCGAGGGCTTAAGCGGCCTTGTGCATATCTCTCAGATCAGCCAGAAGAGAGTGAAGACTCCTTCTGAGGTGCTGAGCGTAGGGGATACCGTCAGGGTGAAGGTGCTGAATACCAACAATAACAAGATAAGCCTGAGCATCAAGGCAGTGGCGGATACCGCTCAGGATGTTGATGTGGTGGATGAAAAGGTGGCCGCCAAGTACAGCTCAAAAGAATCCATCGGTACTTCCCTTGGAGATTTGCTGAAAGGTATCAAGCTTTGATAGAAAATACGATATAAATTTGAAATAATGACAGGGCAGAGGAAATGTTCCGCTGCCCTGTTTATATATCACTGTTCGCTTTCCGGTAGGCGTCGGGGGTCATGCCCCTGAACTTCTTCATATTCCGCACAAAAGTATTCATGGAACCGAAACCCACGGATTCCCCTATCTCCTTTAAAGGAATCTTCCAATCCTTTAACAGTTCACAGGCTTTTTCAATCCGCACGGAATTCAGGTAATCCGCGAAGCCCATCCCTTGCTTTTCGCTGAAATAATGGGATATATAGGCGTAGGACAGCCCGGTCTCTTCCGCCACAGTCTTCAGATAGATATTCTCCGCGTAATGGGCTTCGACATAATTTTTGATCAGCTGAATCAGCGCATCCTCTCCGATATCGGAAAATAGTTCCGTGACCATCATACAGGCATTGCAGACAAGGCTGCGCATGGATGCCGTGCTCACCATATGCTGAATCTGCTGCGGGAGTTCGTGAAGAAAATCAACAGAGAGCGGGGCGTGACCATCCTGCTGACCACCCGCAATCTGCAGGACATTGAGGAGCTGGAGGGGCATTGTTTGCTGCAGAGGGAGGGCCTTCATGTAAGAATACAACATGACAGCCGTGTCAGTTCTTCTGACCTGATTGTGGAGCTGGTGCCCATAGCCATGATGCCGGGATGGATGCAGGGGCGCTTGCTTTTTCCAGCTATTATCCGGCCGGATTCCTGCTGGGCATGGAAAACAGGCCCATCTACTGGATTGGGCCTGTGGTGGCCGCGGCTCTGGCGGTGACGGCGGCTGCGCTGTTCTGGCGGTATGGGACGGGGAAGTACCAGAGCGCGGGGGGTTAAACAAGCCGCCAATATCCCCGCTCGTCCCTGTCCATCAGCCGCTCGGAAATCATATCCCGCCTGATGGTGCAGAAATCGTCATGGAAATCCGCGATGAGGATGTTGACCTCCCGCTCGGAATAGATTCTGCCCGGCTCGAAAGCTTTCGCGATTTCTTCCAGCACGATACGCTCCTTTTTGCGCTGGGCGGGAATGGATTTCAGCTTTCCGTACTGGAAGAAAGCGTCTATCACTTTCTGGCGGTAGGCCTGCTCCCGCCTTGCCTGCAGGTCTGCCTCATCCGACTGTTCTTTCAGAATATCCAGAATCTTCACGGCGAACGTATCCTGGCAGAGGGAATACATGGTGTAATACTGGGTCTTATAAGACCTGACGGCATCGATTTCCGAGAGCTTGCGCAGATGGAAGGAAATCGTGGCCGGAGTCAGGTTCAGCCGCTCCGCCAGCAGTTCCACATACATATCTTCCACGGCCAGGGACTTCAATATCTGCAGCCTGGACTTGTCTGCCAGGCATTTGAACATTCTGATTGCGTTTTCTTCTGTCATAATGATTCCCCCCATATCTTTTGAAAAGTATCCCGAATCTCGGCCAGGGCTTCCAGTCTGGTCTGCTCCTGCACTATCTTCAGGTCGTCGCCGTGTTCCTTTGCTTCCGTGAGATAGCTTTCCCAGGTCTCTTGAAATAAGGTGAGTTTTGTGTCTAAGAATCTGACGCGTTCGCTTTCCTCCTGTGATACCCGGACGGAGGCCTGGAAGATTGTCTTGACGATTTGGAAGATATTCGTCCGGATTTTCTCAAAGTTGGCCTCGTCTCTCCGATTGTCTGCTATCAGGCGGAGAGTATCTTCCTGTACGGAGGAGGTTCGCTGGTCAAGGTAGTTAATGAATGTCTGGATTTTTTCGCTTTCCATAGTTTTACCCCTTTCTAATTTAATGTTTTTATTTGATTATATATTAATGATATAAGTATGTCAATAATTAATTATATATATATCTAATTAAAATGAAAACGATTTATTTTACTTTTTTTGGATGCGATTGTTTGACATTTTCATCAGGCCATATTATCATGGAGACATGACTACATTTGATTCAAAACAGACTGCAACGCTGACTGGTTCGATTGCATGATTGCATTAGGCAGTATTCAGCGTTATGCAGCATAATTACATTATCGGGTAAGAAATGTATAATGGAACTTAGATAATAAAAACAGGAGGTCAGCCATTGAAGAAGATAATCCTATGGTCCATGGCAAACTATAAAGGAAGCATAAAAAAGATTCTGACATATGTAAAATATTATACGTCTTTTCGTATCGTAAAAAGGGATGGAAAATGGATGCAGAAGCCCCGCTATGAGGAGCCGTTTTATGATGCCATGACTTTCGACATCAACAATACATGCAACTTGCGCTGCAGGTTCTGCTTTAACGACTTTGAACAGAAAGCATGTTATATGTCAGAGGAGGTATATCGGAAGATACTGAGCCTTTTTCCTTTGATCAGACCTCTGAAAAGCTTGGGGGGGCGGGAATCCTTTTTTCATGCCTTTATGAGCCGTCCATAGCCCCGAATTTTCTGAAATTTTTAAAATTGCTGCCGAAATCCGGCAGAAAGAATGTTTTTTTCACTTCCAATTTCTGCAGAGCCATGACAGAAGAGGAAATCCGCACCATTTTTTCGGCAAATATCCGTCATGTGAATCTGTCGGTAGAGACGCTTAAGCCTGAGAGATACCGCGAAATCTGCTCATCCGTCCAGTTCGAAAGCTTTTATCATAATCTTGAAAAAATTGCAAAGGTAAATGCGGAACGCCGCTTAGGAACGCACTGGGCAAAACTGTACTGCATCACAATGGTATTGAAAGAAAACAGGGATGAACTTTCTGCGATCGGAAAATTCTGCGGTGAAAAGCTCAAAGCGGCGAGACATGATTTTCGCACACCTTATATCAGTGACGCAGCGAATAACGCGGACTGGAATAGGGGACAGTTCATGGATGAGACAGAATGCGGGCATGTGTCCCGGGAGCTGGCTAAACTGCATCTTCCCGTCACGCTGGACATTCATTCAAAGGAAGAACTGTTTTCCCATAGAAACGAGTCAGACGCCCGGGCAGAAGAGACAGATGCCGCAGCGGAAGATGCGGCGCAGAATCGGGAATCCATTGCGAAGAAGCTGGAAGAAATGCGGCTTTGCATGGACAAGGAATTTCTGTTTCTTCGGTTCCATCCATCCGGTCTGTGCATCCCTGGTACAGCAGGGGAGAACGCCTGTATTGCAAATACGGAGGACAGCTGCGGCTTCTTCAAAAACAGGCTGACGCGTCTGTATAGGCGAAGAGCAGAGGCTTTTCTGATGCCGGATGTGGTCTTTGCTTCTTTTAAAGCTGAGGACGCCAGGGAAATATCTGCGCGGGTGATGTTTTACGCAATGAGGTCGAATCCGGTGTACCTGCATTTAGAGGGATGGATTCAAACTCCCGAAATTTCCGGGGATTTCCTTTTGTTTGCCACAGCGAAAGGAAAGGCGGGGGGAAAGCAGATGTTCCTTGCCCTGGAGCAGCCATGTCCCAAATGGATGCATGATTCAAATGCACATTTTTACGATTTTACGCTATGTTTGGAATGGAATAAGATAGACCGTCCTTTGTGCGATTTGACATTTCTGATAGTAGCGAAAAGAGACCTTACACCCATATATCAGTACAGATATCCCTATGGGATTTTATGAGTCCTATGGATTCTCCATGAAAGAGTTCCGTGTAAGATGCGAAATGTTTGACTTTACGCGGCCCATATTGTATAATTACCACCATAATTGCAAAGGAGCGGACAAGATATGCATTGGTCAGACAGAATTGCGGAGAAAATCATTAAAAGGAATCCGGACAAGGAAGAATATGTATGCGCCGCCGGGATAAGCCCCTCCGGCTCTATCCATATCGGCAATTTCAGGGACATCGCCACCAGCCTGTTCGTGGTGAAAGCCCTGGAGCGAAAAGGCAAAAAGGCGAAGCTGCTTTTCTCCTGGGATGAATATGACAGAGTCAGGAAGATACCTGTGAACGTGGCGAAAGTCAGGAACGACATGGAGAAATATATCGGGGCGCCCTACGCGGATGTCCCCAACCCTTTCGACACAGAGGAGAAGACCTACGCGGAATATTTTGAAAAGGAATTTGAGGCTGCCATAAAAAGATTCGGCATCAAGATGGATTACAGATATCAGGCCAAGATGAACAAGAGCGGCAAGTACAAGGACTATGTCATCGAAGCGTTGAAAAAACGTGGAGAAATATTCGATATCCTGGACAGCTTCCGGACTCAGGACGCCCGGGAGGGCGAGCGGGAGGCCTATTATCCTGTGGCAATCTATTGCCCGGAGTGCGGCAGGGACACCACGAAGATTACAGAACTCTCCGATGACTGCACGAGGGCGAAATATGTCTGCACCTGCGGCCATGAGGGGGAGCACGACTTCACGAAGGACTTCAACTGCAAGCTGGCCTGGAAGATAGACTGGCCCATGCGCTGGAAATATGAGCAGGTGGACTTCGAACCCGGCGGGAAGGATCACGCCAGCCCCGGGGGCAGCTATGACACCAGCAAAGTCATCTCCAGGAAGATTTTCGATTACGAAGCGCCCCTGTTCGAGGGCTATGAGTTCATCGGCATCAAGGGGGTGGCGGGGAAGATGTCCGGCTCCACAGGCCTGAACCTGACGCCGGAAACGCTGCTGAACATCTACCAGCCGGAAGTCATCCTCTGGCTCTACGCCAAGGCGGAGCCCAACAAGGCCTTTGACTTCTGCTTTGACGACGGTATCCTGCGGCAGTATTTCGAGTTCGACAAGCAGTACAATAGCTTCCTGGACGGTACGGCGGATGATTATATACGCGATATCATGAACAACTGTCTCATGTTCGATGAGAAGATTAAGACAGTGCCCATGTCCCACCTGGTGCAGCTGGGCTCCATCGTGGACTTCAACGTGGAGATGCTGGAGACGGTGTTCGAGAAGATAGGGACGCCTTATAAATATGAAGATTTCAAGGAACGCTTAGGCCTTGCGAAGTACTGGCTGGAGAACTGCTCTCCGGAGAATGTGAACAGGCTCTGCCCGGTGCGGAACTGGCCTGTGTACGAGGGCCTGGACGAGAAGGAGAGGGATGCGGTGAAGATGCTCCACGCCTATCTGTCCGGCAACGAGTATACGCTGGATGAGCTGAACAAGGAGCTCTACGAGATTCCCAAGCGGATTTACGGCTATGAGGCGGAGAACCTGAAAGCCCTCCAGGGCACCTTCTTCAAGAATGTGTACAGGCTCCTTTTAAATAAGGAAAAGGGCCCCAGGCTCTACCTGTTCCTGTACGCCATCGAGAAGGACAAGTTCCTGTCACTGCTTGATTTCTCCACACCGAAGACGGAAGAGGAGGAGAAGGCGCTGACGGCTCCTGCGCAGGAGCCCGTGGAAGAGGAGCCTGCAGTGGAATACGGCGAGCCTGACGAAGTGGCGCCCATAGGGGAGGAAATCGACATCGAGGAATTCCGGAAGATCGACCTGCGGGTCTGCAAGGTGCTGAAATGCGCCGAAATCAGGAAGTCCCACAGCTGCTACAAGCTGACCCTGTTCGACGGGCTGAAGGAGAGGGTCATCGTGTCCAGTATCAAGCAGTACTACAAGCCGGAGCAGCTGATTGGCAAGAAAATCATCGTGGTGGCCAATCTCCAGCCTACTCGTTTCGTAGGCGTTAAGAGTGAGGGTATGCTGTTAGCCGGGACGAACAACGCCTGCGGCTGCCAGGTGGTAATCGTGGACGACATCGTGCCGGAGGGGACGAGAATCTGCTGAGAATGACTTGCATTTTTTATTTCTGGTACTGCTGAGGCAGAATAGGATCAGATTTTATCAAAAGAGGACAAAGGAGTCACAGAACACGGATTATGTGAAAGGTATCAGGGCATCTTTGTATCAGATTACGGTATAGTCTTTGCGGCTATACCGTTTTTCTTCTTTAAAATAAACAAATGACACATTAAATATATTCAGACAGTTCACTCTCTTAGCGGCATCAGCTTTGTGCCAATGCCGCTTTCAAAATCAACAAGAATAGGAATTTCTTTGATATGTCGTAAGGGACATTTCGATATATGAAGTGTTCCTTAGTGATTCCTTTTTATTATATATAATAGAAAATCAGCTCAAAAGAGATATTATATCAGTTTCAAAACCTACACTTTTTGGAGTGGGTATTGAAAGGGGAAGAAAAAAGAATAAACTTTCATATATATTAAAAAAAATTAAAAAAGATATAAGAATTCCTTGATATTTATACATTGATGATGTAAAATAGGTACAAAATTTATTAGTAAATCCTATTCCCAAAAAGTGTACTTTATGGGACTAGGAAAGCTATTTTCCCACAATGCAAAACCTCCGCCGGCCAGGCGGGTTTTGATGCTTTTCCGAAAGCATACATAAAATGGCTGAAAAGAAAGGAGAGTATTATGAAAAAGAAGAAAGTAGCGAAGATTCTCGCTATTCTGCTGGCGACTGCCATGCTGGCGACTGGCTGCGGCAACGGCGGCACAGAGAGCAGCAGCGCTTCAGAAGCCGGAGATAGCGGCAGCGAGAGCGCCGCGGTTTCCGAGGAGAGCGGAAGCGAGGAGGCGGAGGGCGGAGAGGAATCTACCCCTGCCGACGAGGGCGGCGAAGCCACGGCAGGCGAGCCCATCAAGGACTTTAAGACATGGACTTCCGTCAGCGGCGGAGACCTGAGCACCCTGATTTGCCAGCACAGCGAGGGTACCGATGTGGGCACTGTAGGCGCCAACTGCCTGTCTCCTCTGCTTGAGTTCGACAATTACGGCAGCCTTGTTCCGGCCGTGGCCACCGAGTGGGGCACAGAGGACGAAGGCTTGACATGGACATTCCATCTGCGCGATGATATCATCTACGTGGACGTGAACGGAAATGAGATTGGAAAATGTACCGCTCAGGACTGGATTACTTCCCTGGAATGGATTCTGAACTTCCATAAGAACGCCGGACTGAACACCTCCATGCCGGTATCCACTATTGCCGGCGCCCAGGAATACTATGACTATACCAAGGGTCTTTCCGAGGAAGAGGCTAAGACCATGGACAACAGCAAGTTCCTGGAGATGGTAGGCATCGAAGCTCCTGACGATTACACCCTGATTTACCATTGCCTGGACAAGGTGGCCTATTTCGATACTCTGGCTACCGGTTCCTGCCTGTATCCCATGCCCCAGGGCATGATTGACAAGGTAGGCGTGGACGGCGTAGTGGGAATCAGCAATGAGGACTACTGGTACAGCGGCCCCTACAGGCTGACTACTTTCGTGCCCAATAACGAGAGAGTATACACCAGGAACGAATCCTATTGGGATAAGGACTGCACCCTGTTCGATACCGTTACGGTAAAGATGATCGAGAGCGGCGACCGCGACGACGAGCTGTGGGAGACAGGGGAAGTGGACCACACAGAGCTGAGCACTGCCAAGCTGACCACCATCATCAACGATCCCAGTAACCAGTGGTACGGCAACCTGGCCGAGACCCGCGTGGCAAAATTCTCCTATGCGCTTTTGTTCAACTATTTCAAGCTGGACAAGGACGGGAATCCTGACGAGAACTGGAACAAGGCTGTAGCCAACGACGCTTTCCGTCTGTCCCTGTACTGGGGCCTGGATCTGTCGAACATCTGGTATCTCACCAACCAGGTGAACCCCATGAGCCTGGAGAACCTTGCATATACCAGCCAGAACCTGGGCGTGTTCTCTGACGGCAAGGATTATGTGAACCGCGTCATCGAACTTCTGGATATCCCGGAGGGAGACGGCACAAAGCCCAGACGCTACAACCAGGAGAAGGGTGAGCAGTACAAGCAGCAGGCCATGGAGGAGCTGGGCGCTGAGGGCGTGACATTCCCTATCCAGATCGACTACTTCATCAAGGCCGGCGACCAGACCTCTCTTGACTCCGCCACAATCTACAAGGAGACATTTGAGGCCCTTGGAACGGACTATGTGAACTTCAATATCAACACCTATGTATCCAGCGCCGCAGATGAGGTGCGTAAGCCTCAGCTTCAGTCCTTTGACGTCATCGGATGGGGCGCGGACTTTGGTGATGTCAGCAACTTCGTCAACCAGGGCTTCTACAATGACGATGCGGCCATCTATTCGGTGGAGCGTTTCAATCTGGACGATGTGACGGATGAGCATGTAATTGAGCAGTGGGAGGAATATACAAGGCTGGGCAGACTTGCCAACGCTGAGACAGGCGACAAGGACAAGAGGCTGGAGGCTTTCGCCCAGGCAGAGGCTTATCTGGTGAACAATGCCATGGTCATTCCCTGGAACTACAATGTGAAATGGCAGCTGACCAAGGTCAATGATTATTCCAAGATGTATGCCGCATACGGTAACAGCGATATCGTATACAAGAACTGGGAGACATCCACAGTTCCCTATACGACAGAGGATTATGAGCGCTTCAAGGCTGAATATGAGGCCGGCGGCAAGTAATCTCCGTATGTTGAAATACCGTAGATTGGAATTCTGAAACAGTAGCCGCCCGACAGGCATGCATTTTCTTTTGTGTGCCGGGAGGGCGGCTACAAAACTATACAGGGGGCAAAATTTAGGCTCGATACGAAGCGAGGAGGTTTGAGTATGGCAAAGTATACGGTTAAGAGACTGCTGCAGTCTGTTCTGACCGTGCTGATTATTGTGACTGTCGTGTTTCTTCTGCTGCGGATGCTTCCGACGGACTATTATTTCACAGAGGAAGAGTTGATAAAGCTTTCGGAGGAGGAGAAACAAGACCGTCTCATGGCGGCAGGTCTGACGGATCCGATTCTGGTACAGCTTGGCCGGTTCTATGGGGAGCTTGTCCGGCTTGACCTGGGGACTTCCAGCAGAGTCCAGGCAGGCTTGGAAGTGACGGAAATCATGACCAGCAGATTTGCGGTTTCCATGAAAATGGGGCTGATATCCATGGGTGTCTCTCTTGTGATAGGCATTGCCATGGGAATTATCCAGACCCTGCACAAAGACAAGTTCTTTGACCATCTGGGCACAGTGTACATCATTTTTGTGAACGCGGTCCCGGCCCTTGTCTCCTATTCCCTGATACTGGTATTCGGCACCAGGATATTCAAGCTGCCCTCTCTGTATTCTACCAATGATGTGGCGCGTACAAGTGTGCTGCCCATCGTATGTCTCTCCATCGGCTCCATCGCATACTATGCCCTGTGGACCAGGCGTTACATGGTAGATGAGCTGAACAAGGACTACATACGGCTGGCGCGGATTAAGGGTATGTCCTCGAAAGATATCATGGTAAAGCATGTGCTGAAGAACGCTTTCGTTCCGCTGATTGCCTATGTGCCGGCGTCCCTGCTTTTGACCATAGGCGGATCGCTTCTGGTGGAGAGGTTCTTTTCCATTCCCGGCATGGGCCCTCTGCTGACGGATGCTATCGGACGGTATGACGCCAGCGTAGTACAGGGATGTGTCATCGTCTATGCGGGCCTGGGGATTATCGGCGTGTTCCTGGGAGATATCATGATGATGATCTTCGATCCCAGAATCAAGCTTACAGGGAGGGGGGAGACGAGATGAAAGCTCATAAGAAAGAGGATGAAATGTTCCGTTTCGCGGAATATTCCGCTGAGGCAGCGGAGCGGGTGGGATATTCCAATTATTCCTATTGGAGATCTGTCTTCCGCAATTTCCTGAAGAAGAAGAGCGCGGTGGTGATGTCGGTCATATTCATCCTCATCGTGGTGTTCTCCTTTGTGGCCACTGCCATCGGAAGGTACGATTACGCCGAGCTGAAGTCCAGCATGCTGGAGGCGTTCACCTCGCCCAACGGCGAATACTGGTTCGGCACGGACAATCTGGGCAGGGACTACTGGTGCCAGGTCTGGTACGCGGCGCAGGTCTCTATCAAGCTGGCATTGCTGGTGGCCGTGGGAGAGTGCGTGGTGGGCATCATCATCGGCTGTATCTGGGGATATGTGCGGCAGGCTGACAGAATATTGACGGAAATATATAATATCATCGGCAATGTGCCCACGATTATCTATATGACCCTGATCGCGCTGATGGTGGGACAGAGTTTCCTCATCATGGCGGTATCCCTGATAGCTTTCGGATGGCTGGGCATGGCCAGGAATGTCAGGAACCTGGTGATGATGTACAGGGACCGGGAGTACAATCTGGCCTCCAGGTGCCTGGGTACTCCGATATGGCGGGTGCTGGTGAAGAACATCTTCCCGTACCTGATCAGCATGATCATACTGCGCCTGGCGCTGTCCATCCCCTCCACCATCGCTACGGAGACGACTCTGTCTTACCTGGGGCTGGGCCTGGATGTGAACACGCCGTCCCTGGGACTTCTGCTGCGGAACGCGCGCAGCTTTTTCCTGCAGTATCCGTATCTGCTGGTATGTCCTGCGGTCATCGTCTCTCTGATCACGATTACCTTCTATCTGGTGGGTAACGCGTTCTCGGATGCGGCGGATCCCAGGAATCATGTATAAGGGGGGCTTACATATGGATAGAGAATTGTTGCTGTCCGCCAAGGACATCGAGATAGAGTTCACGCTGCGGGGAAAGGTGCTGAAAGCCATCCGGAAATGTTCCCTGGATGTGTATGAGGGCGAGACCATCGCCATCGTGGGGGAATCCGGCTCCGGTAAATCCGTTTTCACCAAATCTTTCCTGGGCATGCTGGACGCCAATGGGAGCATCACCGGCGGCTCCATTACGTACGGCGGCGTGGATATTTCAAAGTACAAAACTGAGAAAGAATGGATGGGCATCCGGGGCAGGAAGATTTCCATGGTCATGCAAGATCCCATGACATCCCTGAATCCCTTAAAGAAGATCGGGAAGCAGATTCAGGAGAGTATCGAAATCAATCAGGGCATCAAGGGGGAGGAAGCCAGAAAGAAAGCCATCGAGATGATGGAGATGGTAGGCATCACTGACGCGGAACGGCGGGCCAACCAGTATCCCCATGAATTCTCCGGCGGCATGCGCCAGAGGGTGGTCATCGCCATCGCCACCGCCTGCCATCCCCAGATACTCATATGCGATGAGCCCACCACTGCTCTGGATGTGACCATACAGGCCCAGATTCTGGAGCTGATCCGCAATCTCCAGAAAGAGCTGAACATGACAGTCATCTACATCACCCACGACCTGGGGGTGGTGGCCAATGTGGCGGACAGAGTGGCCGTCATGTACGCAGGGCAGATTGTGGAGTACGGCACGGTGGAGGAAATATTCTATGACGCCTGGCATCCTTATACCTGGGCGCTGTTGTCTTCTCTCCCCCAGCTGGGCGTAAAGGGCGAGGAGCTGCCCACCATCGAGGGAACGCCGCCGAACCTGTTCAACGAGGTGAAGGGCGACGCTTTCGCCCCCCGGAACAAGAGGGCACTGGAAATCGATTTTGAGAAAGAACCGCCTTTATTCGAGATAACCGAGAGCCATAAGGTAAAATCCTGGTACCTGGACCCCAGGGCGCCGAAGATCGAGCAGCCGGAGATCATCCAGAAGCTGCGCAGGACAAAGTAAGGAGGTAGCGCACTATGTCGGAAAGAGAAAAACTGATTGAGCTTAAAGATGTGCAGATTACCTTCGGAAGCGGACGGAAGAAATTCGTGGCGGTAGATGACGTGAATTTCGACATCTATAAAGGGGAGACTTTTTCCCTGGTAGGGGAGTCCGGCTCAGGTAAGACCACCATCGGCCGGGCCATCACCAGGATCAATCCCGTGTCATCCGGCGAGATTCTGTTCAAGGGGCAGCGCATCAGCGGTAAGATTTCCAAAGAGATGGACAAGGAGGTCATCCGGAAATGCCAGATGATATTCCAGGATCCCATGGCCTCCCTGAACGAGCGGGCCAAAGTGGATTACATCGTGTCGGAGGGTCTTCTGAACTTCCATCTCTACAAGGACGAGGAGGATCGCAGGAAAAAGGTAGAGGATGCCCTGCGGGAAGTGGGGCTCCTGCCGGAATTCGCCTCCCGGTTCCCCCATGAGTTCTCCGGCGGCCAGCGGCAGAGAATCGGCATCGCAAGGGCCCTGATCATGGAGCCGGAATTCGTGGTGGCGGATGAACCCATCTCCGCCCTGGATGTGTCCATCCGCGCCCAGGTGCTGAACCTCCTGAACCGCCTGAAAAAGGAGAGAGGGCTGACTTATCTGTTCATTGCACATGATTTGTCGGTGGTACGTTTTATTTCCGACCGTATCGGGGTCATTCACCGGGGCAGGATCGTAGAGCTGGCGGAGACGGAGGAGCTGTTCGAACATCCTCTGCATCCATACACAAAGGCGCTCCAGTCCGCTGTGCCCATTCCGGATCCTCAGCGGGAGAAGAAGAAGAAGCTTCTGGTGTACGATCCGTCGATGCATGACTACAGCGTGGACAAGCCTTTCTGGAAAGAACTGCGCCCCGGACATTTCGTGTGGGCCAACGAGAGAGAAATGGAAGAGTATCTGAAGCAGGATGAAGAAAATCTGGAGACTGTATAAACCTTATATGATACGCCCTGTGCTGTACAAGGGCGTCACCAGATGCGCCGTGGCGCTGGCAGTGATACTGCTGTGGGACCGCTTCGTGGAGAGCCCCTTAAGCGCGGCCCGGGACGGCTCCGCTGCGGCGGCTGTGGTTCTGTTCCTGATGGGATGGATTTCCTATCTGAAACTGGACGGAGTGAGAATCAGCCGCCTGCCCGGGAAAGAGAAAGACAGGAAATCCAGACAGGGGAGCAGGGGCGATATCGTGGACTTTGTAGACGAGCATGTGGTCTCTTTTGACGAGCTGGAGCCGGAAGAGCAGACAGCCTGCGTTTTGGCGGCGAATCTGCTGTCCGGGCTCCTGTTCCTGGGAGCGGCTCTGATTGCCATGCTGTGAATGGGCGCGGAACCACGATGAAATACAATCTATATAGCCTTGAAGAATGATACAGGTGCATTTATGTGCCTGTATTTTTCAGGTTTCCGTTTCCGGTACGTATTGAATGAATACACAATGAAAATGCTTTAATGAAAATGATAAAATCTGTTGCCTAATGCCTGCTACATCGTTTATAATGGATTTTAGATAATAGAATCTGTACTTGATTTCATATAGGGTTTAGGTAGTATACTTGTGAAATATTGTATTACAATAATGTAGTAGAAAGGTGAGGTAGAAGAGTATGATTGTACCCAGACACTTTGAGAATCTGAAAGTGCTTCACGAGAACACTATGCCGGACAGGGCCTATTATGTCCCTGCCGCCGGGCGGCATGAGGACCTGGTGGAGCACAGAGAGCAGTCTGAGCGCTTTGCCCTGCTGAATGGGGAGTGGGACTTCTGTTACTATGACAGCGTGTATGATTTAAAGGAAGAATTCTATCGGGAAGACGGCAGCACGAACCCGGACTGGAAGACCATCCCTGTGCCTTCCGTATGGCAGATGCACGGATACGACAGACATCAGTACACAAATGTGAATTATCCTTTCCCTTTAGATCCCCCCTATGTGCCCCATGAGAATCCCTGCGGCACCTACCGCCATCATTTTACCTGGCACAGGGACGCGGCCGCGCCGAAGACTTTCCTGAATTTCGAGGGCGTGGATTCCTGCTTCTATGTGTGGGTGAACGGACAATACGCGGGCTACAGCCAGGTGTCCCATGCCACGTCAGAATTCGATGTGACGCCTTTCCTGAGAGAGGGCGAGAACCTGCTGGCCGTATTGGTTCTGAAATGGTGCGACGGCAGTTACCTGGAGGACCAGGACAAGTTCCGCATGAGCGGCATCTTCCGGGACGTGTATCTGCTGAACCGCCCGGAGCAGTGCGTGTACGATTATTTCGTAAAGACGAAGCTGGACAGAGAGGCCGGAAAAGCCCGGGTGAATATCGGCTTTTCCTATCTGGACAAAGAGATTCCCGTAAAAGTGTCCGTCCAGGACGCTGACGGAAAAACGGTGGCTCAGGAGTCCGGAACCGGCCATGTGACTCTGTCCATGGGGGATATCAGGCTGTGGAGCGCGGAGACCCCCTATCTCTATACTCTGATCATGGAGACGGAAGGGGAGGTCATCACCGAGGAGCTGGGCCTGCGGGAGGTGAACATCAAAGACGGCGTACTGTACTTCAACGGACAGAACATCAAACTCCACGGCGTGAACCGCCACGACAGCGACCCCGTCACCGGATTCACCATCAGCCTGGAGCAGATGCACAGGGATCTGACGCTGATGAAAGAGCATAATGTGAACGGCATCCGCACCAGCCACTATCCCAACGCGCCCCAGTTCTACCAGCTCTGCGACAGATACGGCTTCTATGTGATGGACGAGGCGGACAACGAAAGCCATGGGGCGGAACGGGCCTACGGACAGGCGTATCCGGACAGCAATAAATGGATTGCCGACAATCCTGACTTTATCCAGTCCACAGTGGACAGGACGCAGAAATGTGTCATGCGGGACAAGAACAGGCCCTGCGTCTTCTCCTGGTCCATGGGCAATGAGGGAGCTTTCGGCTGCACCTTTGAGGAGGCCCTGAAATGGACCAAGTCCTATGATGACACTCGTGTCACCCACTATGAGAACGCTTACCATGTACCCAAGGGCAGAGTGACGGATTATTCCAACCTGGATATCCACAGCAGGATGTATACCGCGCCGGAACTGATACGCGAGTATTTTGACAAGGCGGAGGAAAAAGACAGCGACCACTGTTATGCCGTAGCGGCGAAGAGGCCTTTCTTCCAGTGCGAATACTGCCATGCCATGGGCAACGGCCCGGGGAACCTGGAGGACTATTTCCAGGTATTCCAGCAGTATGACGGCGCCTGCGGCGGCATGGTCTGGGAGTGGTGCGATCATGCCATCTACAAGGGACGAACGGTAGAGGGCAAGGAAATGTACTACTACGGCGGAGACCACGGCGAGTATCCCCATGACGGCAATTTCTGCATGGACGGTCTGGTGTACCCTGACCGCAGGCCCCATGCGGGACTGAAAGAGCACTGGAACGTATACCGTCCCGCCAGGGTAGTGGACTTCGATGCCGCCACCGGAATTGCAAAGATACATAATTACATGGATTTCCTGAACTTAAAGGATTACTGCGGCTTGCGTTTCGAGGTGAATTGTGACGGCGAAAGGAAAGCCTGCGGCACAGTGGAGGCTTCGCTTCTGGACATCGCGCCTCACGGCGAGGGCGAGATAAAGCTGGATATTCCTGCCGTATCGGAAGCGGGCAGGAAGTACCTGAAAGTCACATGGATTTTGTGTGAGGACAACGGGGTGCTGAAAGCGGGCAGAGAGATGGGCTTTGACGAGGTGGAGCTCTCCGCGGCTGCAGGCAGCCAGGACAGCGCGGCCGATCAGTGCGCAACTGCCAGAAAGCTTCTCGACATGCCTCTGGAAAGCCAGGGCGGCGGACTTACGGTACAGGAGGATGACCATTATCTGACAGTAGTGTCAGAAAAATTCCGCTACACATACGACAAACTGAAAGGGCTCTTCTCCAGGATGGTGAAAGGCAACCAGAACCTGCTGGAGCATCCCATGGAGTACAATATCTGGCGCGCTCCTACGGACAATGACATGTACATCCGCAGTATCTGGCAGGACTGCCATTATGACCGTCCGGCCACCAGAGCCTATGGCACATCCTGTGAATGCGGTGAAAAGGGCGGCAAAGGATATGCGGACATCACCAGCGACATCTCCCTCGCCTCGGTGCACAGACAGAGAATCGTTGATATCCATGCAATCTGGCGTGTATGGGCGGACGGAAGCGTGGACGTGACGATGGACGTGAGAAAGAATCCCGAGCTTCCCAGACTGCCCAGATTCGGCGTCCGCATGATGCTGCCCCAGGATATGGGCCGGGTGGAATACTATGGCTTAGGGCCCATGGAGAGTTACAAAGACAAGCGCCGGGCCTCTTATCACGGGAAGTTTGCGGAGACCGTAGATTCCCTGTTCGAGGACTATCTGCGTCCCCAGGAGAACGGAAGCCACTTCGACGTGAGCTACGTGGAGCTGTCCGGGGAGAATGTGAAGCTTTCCGTGGCCTCAAAGAAGCCTTTCTCTTTCAACGCCTCCCGGTATACCCAGGAGGAGCTGACCGAAAAGGCCCATAACTTTGAGCTGGTTCCCAGCGGGCATACGGTTCTGTGCATCGACTACACCCAGGATGGCATCGGCTCCAACAGCTGCGGCCCGGAGCCGGAGACGCAGTACCAGTTCCTGGAGGAAGAGTTCACCTTTGCATTCGGTATCCGCATCGGGGTCTGACGCATAAAACTTGCCCCGAATACCGGCTGCAGACCGCCGGCAAGATGCCTTTGTTAATTTCCTGATTGCAAATTCCGGCGGTTCGCGGTATAAAATAGGTAGCAGCACCAAATACAGATTGCATAGATTTCAGTAAGGAGGAAGTCAGAAATGAGCAAAATCATCGGAAAAGCATTGGCCGGGATGCCCTGGCAGGAGAAACCGAAAGGATTTGACAAGCCTGTATGGCGCTATACGGAAAATCCCATCATCGGCAGACATGAGATTCCCACTTCCAACAGCATCTTCAACAGCGCGGTAGTTCCGTTTGAGGATGGCTATGCGGGCGTGTTCCGCTGCGACAGTCTGTCCGTGAGCATGGATATCTTTGCCGGCTTCAGCAAAGATGCCGTCCACTGGGACATCAACCATGAGCCCATTACATTCAAGGGAGAGGATTCGGAAGTGACGAACAGGGAGTACCGCTATGACCCGAGAGTGGTGTGGATTGAGGACCGCTATTACGTCACATGGTGCAACGGGTACCACGGCCCTACCATCGGAATCGGTTACACCTATGACTTCAAGACGTTTTATCAGCTGGAAAATGCCTTTTTACCGTACAACAGGAACGGTGTGCTGTTCCCCAGAAAAATAGGCGGCAAGTATATGATGCTGTCCAGGCCCAGCGATACGGGACATACTCCTTTCGGGGACATCTTCCTGAGCCAGAGCCCGGATATGGAGTACTGGGGACATCACAGATTCGTCATGGGTACCTGTGACGGGGATTTCTCCGCATGGCAGTCCATGAAGATCGGCCCCGGGCCCTGCCCCATTGAGACGGATGAGGGGTGGCTTCTGATTTATCACGGAGTGCTCCGGACCTGCAGCGGCTATGTGTACCGTATGGGATGCGCTTTGCTGGATCTGGAGGAGCCCTGGAAAGTGAAGCAGCGCTCCAGGTACTATGTGCTGGCGCCGGAGATGCTCTATGAGCAGACAGGCGATGTGCCGAATGTGGTCTTCCCCTGCGCGGCTCTGACCGATGCGGATACCGGGCGTATCGCGATTTATTATGGCTGCGCGGACACCGTGACAGGCCTGGCGTTCACCACCATAGATGAGCTGATGGGGTGGATGAAGAAATATCCCATGCAGTAAAGAGACAGAATAAAAAATGCGGCAGATTCCGGCAATGACCGGGAGGCCGCATTTTTTGATTCGATATATGGTTTTAATTTTCGGGTTTCCGTCCAGGTGAAGCTGCTGTGTCCGGCACAGATAATCAGTCTACGAAAAACCGTACTGATTTTTCGTATAAAACAGCTTTACATCCCGCAGGCAGTCCTTTTTCCCCTCTGCCTTGAAAGTCAGAATGAACCGTTTGGACTTCACCGCCGGAAAAGTGCAGATTGCCTTATGTCCTACCCGGTATCCCTCGTAGAAAAGCAGCCGCCTTCCCGACAGCACTGGCTGGGAATAAATCTGGAAGCTTTGGATATGCTCCCCTTCCTCCAAATGCTCGGAGAGCACCATGCAGTTAACGACGGTATCTTTCGGCAAGTCGATGATCAACTCTTCCGTACTCTCCTCCAGAACCGGATTCTCCAGCACCAGCAGCGGATGGGAAAAACGCTCCCGCAGCGCCTGTCCGAATTCCAGCGCCCGCTTCGTATCCGCTTCCGGCAGCTGCCCGGAGGCATCGGGCCCGATATTCAGCAGCAGATTGATTCCTCTTCCCACCGTATAGTCGTAGATGCCCATCAGTTCATCCAGGGTCTTGATTGTGTCCTGATCCTGCTCGCTGCTAAACCACGTATCCCGGCGCATCCGCATCCCGCATTCCGCGGGAAGGAACCTGCGGCTTTCCAGGGAATCCTTCCTGTCCGTGCGCACGGAGAAATCCAGATCCTCCACCTCATTGTAGCTGCGGATGGGCGCGATTCCCTCCTCATTCCCAATCCAGCGGGTGTCCGGATCCCACATATTGAAAATCAGGATTTCCGGCTGCAGGGTGCGGATGACCCGGATGATTCTCTCCTTGTCGTACTCGTGCCCCTCTGAGCCGCAGCCGTCGAACCAGAGATAATCGATTTTCCCATAATTGGTCAGCAGCTCCGATATCTGGTCGATGAAGTTCTGGTCATATTCCGCTGCGGTGAGTTTCTTTCCGATGATATTGGCGTCCGCCGGGGAAAAATACAGGCCCACTTTCAGCCCGTATTCTCTGCATGCCGCCACATAGTCCGCCACCACGTCCCCCCTGCCGTCTTTCCAGGGGGTCTTGGAGATGTTGTAGGAAGTGTGGGCGGAGGGCCAGTTGGCGAAGCCGTCGTGGTGCTTGCAGGTCATCACCGCGTAGGCGGCTCCGGCTTCTTTCGCGGTGCGGATCCATTGCCTGCAGTCCAGATTGGGCGGATTGAAGCCCTCCGGAGTCATCTCCGCCTCGTTGCCGTCCCAGTCCTGATGGCCGGGATAGAAGGTGCGGATGCCGAAATGGAAGAACAGCCCGAACTCCCATTCCATGAACTCCAGCTGTTTTTGTGTCGGTTTTGCTTTCATGTGGATTCCTCCTCTTTTTGCTTGTCTGGCTGGTCCGAGAGATGATTTTTCTCCTGAGATTCCAGGGCTTATTCATTATAGCAAGTAACCTGCATGGATTGCAATAGCTTTCCGCAAGAGGAGATGACTGTCCCGCAGCGGAAGAAAATGATTTTATTTCGACAAAGAGGAATTGCTGGAATGTGCGCAAATATTTATACTACATAACGCCAGAATTTGCCATATTTCAGGTTAGACGTATATGGCAAATCTGGCGTTATGTAGTCAGATTACTGGGAAATTTTAACTGTTAAGCAGTATATCTTACTGCAACACATGGACATCGGATGTGTGGGGCTGTCCTATAGGAAGTGACGTGTCGCTGGGCCACCAGGTATCGTCGGCATCGATGCTGACGGTGAGGCTCTGTCCGATGTACTGCTCCAGGCCGTCGGCTCCGGTGACGTCAATCAGACTGACCTCTCCCTCATGACTGCCCGATCCGTCCCCACTGCGCAGCGTCATGCCCTGGGGCGTATCCAGCACAATCAGCCAGTATGTCTCTCCCTGGTCGCTGCCGGGATTGGGATCTGATATTTCCTGAAGCGCAAGGACATCGCTGTAGCTGTAGGCCCCGAGCGTCCCTGTGAACACGATCCGGTCTCCGTCTGTGGGCTGTGCGGGTTCGGTGTCCTGCGCGTCCTCCGGCTCTGTAGGTGCGGGTTCCGCAGGCGCAGAGCCCGGCGTCCAACTGTCCAGGGCAGCGGTGTCGCCGATGTCGTGCCAGTCTATGTCCAGAAAGCCGATTTCATCCGCAGCCGTGTCCGTATCGTCAAAGATATTGCCCTCCCAGATAACTTCGCTCCGGAGCCTGTCACCGTCCAGGGTGGTGCGCGAGGTGGAGCCCATGCCAGTCCCGCTGCTGAACTCTGTGCTCAGAAGGCCGTTCCCATCCCCTGCGGCGGAGAGGCTGCCCCGATACCCTCCGACGCCGCCCACTCCCTCTGACAGCGTATCGGCGGCCTGGAGGACGCTGTCGCTGTCTGTGTCGTACTGGAATACCAGAATGGAGCTGATTCCGAAGGCAGTGTCCTGCTCCAGGAGGAGGGCGGGCGCGTCTGCATCCGGCGTCATGGGCACCAACGCGTACCGATAAGCGCCGGTAGGTTCATCCACGGAATCGTAGTCATACGTATCTGCCTGGCTGATGATGGCACGGTACTGTTCCAGGGCCAGTTCCACCGGACCTGCCGGATGGAGGATGTCCAGGCCGGAGACGTCCAGGATGGCCTGGGCAAGGGCGCTGTCCTGTTCCACCTCTTCCACGATGAAGGCGGGGACATCCTTCGCGGTGAAGGGCTGCACCTCAATCTGTCCGTTTTCGGTCATGGAAGCCATCTCCCCGGGGGACACCTGAGAAGCCTGGCTCCCGGCGGAACATTCCGCCTTTCCCTCCAGCAGATAGAGGTTCATATGGCTTTCGTCCGGCACCTCCACCCAGCCGCAGGTGCCGCGGATGCCCACCACCATGCTGGAGGAGCGGATATCCATGGTCTCATTCTCAGCCAGGGGTTCGGTGACATGGAAGAACAGGGAGCCGGACTTGACTTCGATTTCCAGCTGCTTGTCCTCTTTCTGGATGGCAATCTCGCTGTTCTGGTCCATTTTGGTCAGCTTCACGCTGTCCAGGTCGATCCAGGCGAAGCTCTCCCGGCGGGTGTCCACTCCGTAACCGCTGTACAGCCCCAGATTCTCCAGCAGAGCCACGTCCTCCCCGTCACCGTCGGAGACGGCTACCTGTCCGCTGGTGCGCGTCAGATGCATGGTGGTGGCTTTTGCGCTGTTGCCGCCGCAGGCGGTGAGGGCCGCCAGTTGGGACAGTATCAGAAGCAGAACGGTTCCCTGTCTGGCAAGCAGGGATTTTTTATGTTTTCGGATCATTGGGGTGTCGCTCCTTTGCGTTATGATGTGTTTATTTGTATGGCATTCGTGATAAAGTATAGCATCCGGGTCTGTGATTGTCAAATCTGCTTCTGTGTGTGGGCAGCTTTGACGCTTAAACTTTTATATCTTCTCTTAGAGCATCAGGATTTTTTGTTTTCCCCACTCTGCCCGATATGCTTCTTTATCTGTTCCCTTCCGTCCTGCCATCACCCCCTTCCAACACTCTGCCTTACTCTGGCTCCAGCCCGATCCGGATCCTTCTTGCAATCTCTTCCCTGTTTTCTTTCAGCCGCACTTTCTTGAATGATTCCAGCACCCTCTGATGCCTCTGCTCCCTGCTCTGTCTCTTTCTGGTGGATGCGGTACAGGCTCTTTCCATCCAGCTCCCCCCGCGTGCTGTACAGCTGCGTCCCGTCGATGATGACCTGCCGGTACTTCCCCCTGATGCGCATGTCCTCAAAGGCACGGCTGCGCAGCAGTCTGCGGCACAGGCTGTTTATGGCCTCCTATAGCCCACATGGGTCCATCCGCTTCAGATAGTGGTCGATGGCCTCCCAGTATGGGAGTTCGTCCACGGCCGGCTCCTCCCCACAAAGGCTCCACACATTTTCAATTACCGTGTCCGAATTGAATTCTTCACTTGTCTTCCTCATGCTGCTGATGTAGAATATAGAGGAAAGGATGCGGGTCATCAGCAGGACCGCCCCGGGGTATGTGGTATAGCTCTGGTTCCTTGGGTCTGGGAGCTTCTTCAGCAGCGGCACAAGGCCTGGGAAGAAGTGCCGGATCAGCTTTGCCAGTTCGCATGCGAGCTCCAACTGCTCCAGGTGTTCCCTTGTATCCTTTCGCATTATTTTTATTCCTGCTTCATGGTAAGACCTCCTCTCTTTTATGGGTGTGCGAAAAAATAGTTTTTTTCCCATAAAATGGGAGGTTTTTTTATGAAATATTTTTGAGCGTCAAAGCTGTTTGACTTTTCTGTTTATGGACAAATATCAGTAGAAAATGATATGATAGAAGATGGAAAACACAGGACAGATTTCATCTATCACTAAAAAATAAAGTAGAAAGGAAGGCATGAAATGAACTTAACAGCGAAAGAAAAGATTTCATACGGCATCGGGGCAGTGGGGAAGGATATGGTCTACATGCTGACAGCCAGCTATATTCTGTACTTTTATGAAGATATCCTGGGAGTCAGCGCGGTGTTCACCGGCATTCTGCTGCTGGCGGCCAGGGTGTTCGACGCAGCTAACGACCCGGTGATGGGGATATTGGTGGCCAGGACGAAGAGCAGGTTCGGCAGGTTCAGGCCGTGGCTTTTCAGCGGGACGATCGTCAATGCGCTGGTGCTTTACGCCATGTTCGCGGTGCCGGAGGAACTGGAGGGAAATCCCCTTCTGGTCTATATTTCCGCCGCCTACATCCTGTGGGGCGTGACCTACACCATGATGGATATCCCTTACTGGTCCATGATTCCGGCCTTTGCCAGGGACAGCAGGGAACGGGAGGGCCTTTCCACCCTGGGAAGGACATGTGCGGGCATAGGCAGCGCGCTGGTGACGGTAATCACCATGCAGGCGGTGTATCTCCTGGGGAAGGGGAACGAAAGGATCGGGTTCAAATGGTTCGCGCTGATTGTGGCGGTCTTCTTTGCCTTTACGGCAGTACTGATGTGCCTGTGCATCAAGGAGAAATCCACAGTGGACATGCCGGTAAATTCCATCGGGGACATGTTCCGGGCGCTGATCCGCAATGACCAGGCCATGACGGTGGTGATTTCCATTGTGCTGATCAACTGTTCCATTTACCTCACAAGCAATCTGGTGATTTATTTCTTTAAATATGATTTCGGCGGCGAGGGCTGGCAGAATGCCTATACCCTGTTCAATACCTTTGGCGGCGGGGTGCAGATTCTGTCCATGATGCTGCTGTATCCCCTGATCCGGAAATTTCTGTCCACCGTCCAGGTATTCCGCACCGGACTGGGCATGGCGGTATTGGGGTATGTGGTGCTGTTGATTCTGGCCTGTACGAACATGTCCAATGTGTTCCTGCTGTTCCTACCCGGCTTTTTCATCTTTGGGGCCAATGGGCTCCTGACCATATTGACCACCGTGTTTCTGGCGAACAGCGTGGATTACGGGGAGTGGAAGAACGGCAGCAGGGATGAGAGCGTGATTTTCTCCATGCAGACCTTTGTGGTGAAGCTGGCCTCCGGCGTGGCGGCGCTATTGGCGTCTGTCTGCCTGGCGGTGTTCCAGATCAGTGACAATACAGAAGCGGAAGCGGTGGCTGCCGTGCAGTCTGTGATGGGGCTGCGGCTGACCATGACGGTGCTGCCGGTAATCGGCCTGGCGGCCGCGGCAGTGTTCTTTGGTAAAAAATTCCGCCTGACAGATGAAAAAATGGAAGAAATCGGGGAAGCTCTGCGGAAAGGCGCGAAGTGACCTGCCCCGTCCAGTGTCCCAGAGGATTTACGGACGCATTCCTTTCGCGGCCGGAAATTCTATGCCCATGTCCGGGTACTGGCGGGACAGATGCCAAACTGAATAAGGAGACGGAAAACCGTATGGAAATTATCACAGAGACAGACTACCGGGACAGGATGGAGAAGGAAGTGGTTCCTTTTCTAAAAAAACACCGACACAGCGGCTTCTTCTGTCCTGATAATGGTCAGGATAAAATCTATTATGAAAGCTACCGGAAGGAGGATGCAAAAGGCGTCATCGCAATGGTTCATGGGTTCTCTGAATCCGCCGAGAAATACGTTGAGATGATATATTATTTCTTTCAGGCCGGATATCAGGTGTACATCATGGATCAGCGGGGGCATGGGCGCTCTGCCAGGGGACAGGAGGATCTGTCGCTGGTGCACATCGACCGCTTTGAACAGTATCTCTCCGATTTGGACTATCTGGCGACAGAGGTGGCAGACCGGGAAGACAAGGGGCTCCCCAGGTATCTGTACGCCCATTCCATGGGCGGCGGGATAGGCGCGGCATTCATGGAATGGCATCCTTCTGTCTTCGAGGGCGCAGTGTTGAGCTCGCCTATGATACGGCCGCTGACGGGAGGGATTCCCCTGGGCATAGCCCGGGGGATTGCCGAAATCCAGGTCATGTTGGGAAAGGGAGCAACCTACGTTCCGGGGCATCACGCTTATCGGGGGGACGAGACCTTCGAAACCAGCGCCGCCACCTCTGCGGAACGGTATGAATATTATGCCGGAAAAAGGCGCAGCCAGCCGAACTTCCAGACCAACGGCGCTTCCTATTCCTGGCTTCGGGAGGCCGCCAGAATGTCGAAATACATATTGAATAAGGAAAACTGCGGGAAAATCGTGGGGAAGGTGCTGGTGTTCCAGGCCGAACAGGAGGACTATGTGGACAAAGGGGCTCAGGAAATCTTCACAGGACAGGTAAAAAGCGCCCGGATGGTGCCGATGCCAGGGACGAAGCATGAGATTTATATGAGCGATGACAGCCATATGAGGGTGTATGTGGAGGAGATTCTGGATTTTCTGGAAAAATGAGAGTGAGATGTAACGATGGCAAGCTTTTAGATGCCAGGCAGGAGGGCAGATATGGAACGGTGCGGATGGTGTCTGTGCAATGAGAAAATGGTAAAGTACCATGACGAGGAGTGGGGCGTGCCGGTGCATGACGACCGAAAGCAGTTCGAGTACCTGATGATGGAGGCCATGCAGTGCGGGCTGAACTGGAATATGATGATCCAGAAGCGGGAGATATTCCGGGAGTGTTTTGACGGATTCGACTTTCAGAAGGTGGCGGCCTATGGGGAGGAGGACATCCGGCGGATTCTGGATACGGAGGGGATGATTCGGTCGAGACGCAAGGTGGAAGCAGTGATCCACAACGCCCGGTGCTTCCTGAAAGTGCGGGAGGAATTCGGCACGTTTTCCGAGTATCTGTGGGGGTTCTCTAAAGGTAAGATGATTCTGTATATGGGGCATCAGAAAGGGCAGATTCCGGCGAGGAACGGGCTGTCGGACAGAATAGCGAAGGATCTGAAGAAGAGAGGATTCAAGTATCTGGGGTCGGTGACAGTTTACGCCCATCTGCAGTCCTGCGGGATGGTGAATGACCATGTGGAGGGATGCTTCCGGTACCTGGAGGTGATGGACGGGGCGGAGACGGCGCGGAAGAGACGGGATATGGAATCATGATATATTTAAGCAGCTTTCTATTTTCGGATGAAAAGGTCATCGACCCCAATATTTACCCTTATAATGTGTTCGCAGACAAGGCGGAAAGGCTGTTGCTGTTTGCCCCGATTACCGTCCTGTACGGCGAGAATGCTTCGGGGAAGTCCACCATGCTGAACATCATGGCGAATAAACTGCGGCTGGAGGGCCTGGAGTACGCCACCAGCAACCAGTATGGGAGAGTTCCCTATTTCCTGAACTTCATAAAGGGATGCAGCTACGCTCTGGGAGAAGAGGAGAACGGAAAGGCGCTGCGCCGGATTCCCCAGGGCAGCAGATATATCAAGAGCGAGGATATTCTGTACGAAATCAAGAAGATACAACAGGAGCAGATTCTGGAGGACGGGTATGTGTACGAGCATGTGCGGAGAGGGCTGGCGAAAGAGCAGAGAGAAGAATTCCGGAACTCCTATGCCACAGAACAGAAACTGGAAATCCTGAAATATGCCCAGGAAAAATACTCCAACGGAGAGACCACCCTACAGATGCTGGACGACTATATGGAGCCGGATGCCCTGTATCTGCTGGACGAGCCGGAGGTGTCGCTGTCTCCGGAAAACCAGACGAAGCTGGCGGAGAAGCTGAACCGGATGGCAAGGTTCCTGGGCTGCCAGTTCATCATATCCACCCATTCGCCTTTCATGCTGGGGACGCTGCAGGCGAAGATTTATAATCTGGACTCCAGGGATCTGGAAGTGGTGGGGTGGACGGAGCTTAAAAATGTACGGTACTTTTTTGCGTTTTTTGAGAAGCATCGGGGGCTTTTTATGGATTCTTAGAAGGGGTTTTTGACAGGTAGGAGAATGGCGTAATGGGAGCCGGAGGACGAACCGGAAGCCCGGGAACAGCGGAGGGCAGGAAACAGAAGAGCGGATATGGAGCGATGGCGGTTAAGAGGTAAAGGGATTCGGGTGGCAGAGTGAAAATTTTTTTCAATAAATTTGTTAGGAGGATATAAGGGATGGATTATCAGGTGATACAGATTGACAGACATACCTGGCGGATTGAGGAGCCGGGGGTGCGCTTTTTCCTGTTGGAGGGTGCGGAGAGGGCTCTGCTTATCGACAGCGGCATGCAGGTCAGGAACGCCAGGGAGATTGCGGAGGGGCTGACGGCGCTTCCGGTGTCGCTGCTGGTCACCCACGGGGACAGGGACCATGTGGGGAGCAATGAGGAATTCCCGATGTTCTACATGCATCCGGCGGAGGCTTCCAATTATTATAATACCCAGGGGAAGACAGGGGAGTTCCTCCCGGTCTGGGACGGGGAGACTCTGGATTTGGGCGGCAGGTCTTTGGAGATCATCGCCTTGCCGGGGCATACGCCGGGGAGCATCGCCGTACTGGACAGGAATGCCAGGATATTGATTGGCGGGGATCTGGTCCAGGACGGTCAGATATTCATGTTCGGGGTGCAGAGGGAGATGCATGCCTATATCCACAGCCTGGCTAAGCTGGAGGGGTACAGGGGTGCTTTTGACTGGGTGTATCCCTCCCATGGGAGCTTTCCGGTGAGCCCTGATTTGATTCCGACACTGCGGGAAGCGGCGGAAAAGGTTCTCAGGGGCGAGGTGCCGGGGACGGAGAGCGAGATGCATGGGCGGAAGATCATGCGGTATGATGTGGGGGTGGCGGCTTTTTTGGGGGAGGCTTGAGAGGGGCTTTGTCCATATCTATGGGACAGTTCTTTGCCGGTTAAAAGAGAACGGAGGTCTAACAGTTAATGATACCTTTGAAAATAGAAACTTTATTAGAGGGTAAAGTAGTAGAAATAAATAGAGTTGAATACAAGGAAGGATGGAATCCCTCTGATATTACACACTCTATCTGTGCATTTGCCAATGATTATGCCAATGTGAATGGCGGATATATTGTCATAGGCGTGGAGGAGGATAGCGGAGTTCCTGTTTTGCCCCCTAAGGGTGTTCCGAAGGAGCTTTTAGATGGAATACAACAAGAAATCTTTCAATATTGCAATTTGATTGAGCCACGCTATGTTCCACAGATAGAAGTTGTAAATTATCCGGATAAGGATACGCACTTGCTTTATCTGAAATGTTCGCCGGGAGATGCTGGTCCGTACAGAGCACCTAAGGATGTATATTCCAAAAAGACAAGCGATAAGCCGGATAAGACAATGTACTATTGGATTAGGCCGGCTTCGTTGACGACAATTGCCAAACAGGGAGAAATCGCAGAATTATTTGAAAAGTTCAATGCCATTCCGTTTGACGATCGGGTGAACCGTAAAGCAAATATTGATATTATCAGAAGAGGATATCTTGAAGATTTTTTGAGGGATAGTAATAGCTCCTTATCAACTGAGATAAATAATAGAAACATGGACGAGCTATTGTTAGCGCTGGAAGTGGCTAATGAGACGGATGCGGATTTAGAATTAAGAAATATTGCTATTCTAATGTTTGCTGAAAGACCAGACAAGTTAATACCTGGGGCACAAATTAATTTTGTCAGGTTCAATACCAAAGAAGCGGAATCCGGTAATATCATGTTTGAAAAAACATTTACCGGCCCGATATGGAAACAGGTAACAGATGTATTGGATTATATTAAGACAAATGTCATTATTGAGAAGACTGTCAAGATTGAGAATCAGGAAAAATCCGTAAAATGCGTAAATTATCCATATAATGCATTGGAAGAAGCGATTGTTAATGCGGTATTTCATAAATCCTATAGAGAAGATGTGCCAGTGGAAGTGAGGGTATATCTTGACCGAATTATGATTATAAATTTTCCTGGTCCCGATGGATATATGAATATGGAGAAGTTTGCTGCGGGAAAGGTAAGGGCAAGAAAATATCGAAACAGAAGAATTGGTGAATTCTTTAAAGAGATAGACCTTTCTGAAAAGCAAGGCACTGGTATCCCTAAAATTTTGAGTGCATTGTCAAAAAATGGTTCTCCCAAACCTTTCTTTGAGACGGATGATAGAAGAACTTATTTGGAAACGACGATTTTTATCAGGGAAGGATTTGGTGAAAGCAGCAAAATGTCCGATAAAATGTCCGATAAAATGTCCGATAAAATGTCCGATAAGGAAAAGGATAGAATGAAAACCATCATAATATATCTCGAAGAGAATCATGAAATTGCAAGTGGTATTGCGGCAAGGTTGTTAGGTGTAGAGACTAAAACAGCAAGCAGACTATTGAATAAGGCTGAAAAATGCGGTATTGTCCGGGGTGAAGGAAAAAATAAGACTAAAAAATATGTATTGCCTACAGAGGATAATTTGTAAAGAAAAAGATGGCATGGTTTCAAGAGTACACACTGACAACAGAAAAGGATTCCCTACGGCCAGTTCGGCGGTAGAGAGTCCTTTTCTGTTGCAGGGAATCCCGGAACGGTTGCAGTCATCCACAGGGCAAGGGCAATCGTTGTAAAAACCCCGCTCCGGTTGCGGAAATGCCGGATACGGAAGGGCCTGTTGCAATCATGGTGATTCGGTTGCAAAAGTAAGACAATATATTGATAAAAATGCAACCGGGTGCTATGCTTTTCCTAGATTCTACAGACATGGGACGCAGAGGAGACAGGGGGATGTACACATGGATGACCAGATACAGAAAGATTTTCTGAGAAAGCGGATGATTGAGCTTCGGGAGAAGAACCACAAGACCCAGTCCCACATGGCAGAGCTGATTGGATGCAACAAATCCACCTTATCAAGAGCGGAAAAAATCGGCGGCGACGTAAGCTACAAGACCGTCCTGGGGTTTGCCCATGATTACTGCGACAAACTGGGGCTCACATCCCGGCAGAAAGACCAGTTCCTACGCGGAGACAGAGTCGTAGTAACAGACACGTCAGCGCTGCTGAAGAACAGCCAGCTGATAGACGAACTGAGCAGAGAATACAGCAGAGTCATCGTGCCGGATATCGTGGTGGAGGAGCTTGATTCCATCAAAGACCACAATAAAAAGCTGGCCAAAAAGGCCTGGCAGATTCTAAGGAGTATCGCTTCCGGCTCCAATTCCAATGTGGTCACAGGTCACTGCCCGGGCGGCCAGGGGAAAGGCAGGACCGGCAATCCTGACGGGCGGATTGTAAAAATGGCGGAAAAGGCCGCCGAAGAGTTCCACTGCCGGGTGGACATCATTACCTATGACGCGGGATTCGCGGCGCGGTTAAGCGGACATGCCACAGTCAAGGCCCTGTACCTTGAGGAATACATGGTCACGAAACAGAACCTGATGGACATCCAGAGCCTTAAAAAAATCAACGCCTACTATGCGGATTCCTATGAGGACATGGAGAGCGCGCTGGGGGTGACGATTCCGAATCGGGAGGACATCAACGCCTATCTGCCGGAGGGCAACACCCTCATCATTTCTGTGGTAAGGTGCCGGAAAAAGCCCATGAACCAGAGGAAAGAGAAAATCCGGTGGCTGATTGGGCACGGCGCGGACGTGGACAGAAGAGACTGCGGGAAATACTACTTTCCGCCTCTGTCCCATGCTGTCCAGAACCGGGATTTCGAGATGTTCAGATTTCTGCTCCATGAGTGCAGAGCGAGTCCTAACGTGGGCAGCAGGAACCCCTATGACGCCGGAAAGATACGGCAGAAGAATGACGGAAACATGCCCCTGATGATCGCGGCCTGGGACAACCGGGTGGAATTCGTCAGAGAGCTGTGCGCGGATCCGCGGATCAGCCTGAACCAGCAGGACGGGAACGGCTACACGGCGCTGATGAAGGCGTGCCACTGGGGATGGCTGGAATGCCGGGACATCATCCGGGCGGCCGGGGCGGATGAAAGGATCGTGGACAGGAACGGCTACACCGCGGAAGACCATTACCGTGAATACCTGGAGACCGGAAGGAGCAAGAACCGTACCTGGCAGAAAAACCAGAATGAGGGGAGGAGGCGCGGAAGGCCATGATTGACAGGATATGCATCTCCATCAATAACCGATGCAACCTTGCCTGCAGCTACTGTCATTTCCATGAAAAGGGGAAAATCGAGGCTGCGGAAATGGATGTATATGAAATACTGAATAACGTTAAAAAATATACGGAAAAGAAATGCCCGGAGAAGGGATTTAAGATCGGGTTCGTGGGAAACGGAGAATGCTTCCTGGACTGGCAGGCGCTGAAATCCTATATCGCCTACTTAGAGGACGCTCCGGGAGTCAGAATCTATACCATAACCAACGGCACCGTCAGGCTTCCGGAGGAAGACCTGGCGTTCCTGGAGGAGCACAGGGTCAATGTGGGGTTTTCCATTGACGGATACAAGGAGCTGCACGACAAGTATCGGTGCAATTCCTTTGACCGGGCCATGGAGAATGTGGAGCGCTATAGACAGACGACAGGGCATTATCCTACCTTCAACGCCACTGTGGGCAGGGAAAGCCTGAGAAACGCGGAAGAGGTGATTTCCTTTTTCCAGCCTTTTGGAACCAAAGTGACCTTTTCCCGGATGATTGGGAAATATGGGATTTCCCTGGGGGAATACCGGGATTTCATGGACAGGGCGGGAAAGGAGCTTCCGGTCAGGCGGGGCGGATTGGACTGTACGATGTACGGCGGCCTGTGCGGGGCTGGTACGAATAATTATTTCTTTGCAAACGGTAAAACGTATTACTGCGGGAACTGCATCGACCTGCCGCCGGTGGGGGACAGCGGGATATCCCTGGAAGAGCTGGAAAAGATTTCGTTGACATTTGACCGAAGCTGTTGTTATAAGGAGTTTCTGGGATGTTATACTGCCTAACGCTGACGGGTTCAATCCCATGATTACATTAGGCACCGTCCAGAAATAACTCTTCAAGAATTATTTCTGGCTCCGGTTAATTGCGAAGCAATTTGCAGGAATTGTCAAAAATATTTTTTTGACAATTCCTTAGGCAGCATTCAGCGTTATGCAGTATAACCCACAGGCTTGTGGTTCCGGGAGCCTGTGACAGGTTCTCGGAATCTTGGGAGCCGGAATCCGGCATCGGAGTCGTTGGAGCAGGACAAAAATAGAACAGTGGGGGAATCGGCTCAGAGGAGCTTCGGTAAGCTCCGTGATATGCGGCCTGGAGATTCCTGGAGCATATTGTGGTAGAAGGAGTGGCTATGAAAATTGGATTGTACGGAATGCCCGCATCGGGGAAGACCTATATTCTGGACAGGATTCCCTTCCTGCAGACCCTGGCCGGAAGCCGTCTGCTGCGGGAAGGGAATCCGGAATTTGACAGCCTGGACGAGAGGGGCAGGGAGAAAGCCAGGAAAGCGCTGGCTCGCGGGCTGCGGGAGCGGCATGGGGGAGAGGATTTCATCATGGACGGGCATTATGCCTTCGGCGAACAGACCGTGTTCACGGAGGAGGACGGACAGTTGTATGACGTTTTCCTGTACCTGTATCTGTCGCCTGCTGTGCTGCGGGCGCGGATGGAGGGTTCCGGGAAGAACCGGAACTATCTGCAGTACGATATAGGGGCATGGCAGGACAGGGAGATTGCCGGCCTGCGGCAGTATTGCCATGAGCATGATAAGGATTTCTATGTCCTTGACAATCCGCCGGAGGATGTTTTCGGGGACATATCGGATGTGATCGGATTCATCCGGGAGGTTGCGGAGGGCTATAGCTGCGTGTCCTTTGCGGCAAGGTGTGTGGAGGAGATTCTTGGGAGGAGCAGAACGGATACCGTTACTTTGCTGGATGGGGACAGGACGCTGGCCGTGGAGGACAGCAGCAAGGAGGTCTTTGGCTACAGAACCCATGTCTTTGACGGGGAGTTTTACACCGGATATCAGGTGTGGAAGCAGAACAGGGAATTTGAGGGGTATCCGGTTGGGGAGTTGGAGGAGATGCCTGTCCGGCTGAATGAAAGGATCGTGGATGGCATTGCGGGCGACGCTTTCCTGCTGACATCCGGGCATGAGCGGATATGGCGCTTCATCGCGGGAGAGCTGCAGATTCCGTTCTATGGCGGGAGGGAGATGGCCGCGGAGACCAAGTTCTTCATCGCGAAGATGCTGCAGAGGGCCGGGAAGAGGGTCATAGCCTACGGGGACAGCATGAATGATTACTATATGCTGCGGCAGGCGGATGTGGGGTACCTTGTGAGGAGGCCGGACGGCTCGGTGAGCGGGAGCCTCAGGGGAAAGGATATGGAGGGGTTGATTTATGTATGAATTGAAGAGGAATGAAGAGGTGGAGAGACTGATTGCCATGACGAAATCCGACTCGGGGGTCTGCGGGCCGAGGCTGGTGGAAGCCCATAGGGAGCTGGGAAGGGCGTTGGGGGCGCAGATAGGGCAGCTTGGGCAGTTTGAGCCGGAGGAGACTACGGTTGTGGCGGTGCTGCGCGGGGGGATATTTTTCGCGGAGGGGATGTATCTGGCTATGGGGTGCAGGTTCGGGCTGTATGATCCGAAGCATGAGAAGTTCATGCGGCCTGGGACGAGGCATGTGATTTTGGTGGATTCGGTGATCAATACCGGGAGGACGTTGACGGAGGTGTGGGATTCGGGGGTTTACGCGGCCTGCTGCGTGGTGAATGAGCGGGCTGTGCCGTTGTTCGGGGAGAGGCTGTTCGCCGTGCGGGTTTCGGGGAATTCGTTTGTGGGCGGGGAGGTTCCCAGGCAGGTGGGGAGCGTGGGGCCGGATACGACTTTGCGGCTGTTTCATCTGCTGTGAGGCGGATTGTCTTTTTCTGGCATTGCGGAGGGGATAATGTCCAGGTCATGATTCAGAATTAGGTATACATTGGCCATGGTCTGGGACTTGATGCGGTTGTTACATCTGCTGTGAGGTGGATTGTTTTTTTCGGGCGTCGCGGAGGGAATCACGTCCAGGTCATGATTCAGGATTAGTTATACATTGGTCAGGGTCTGGGGTTTGATGCGGTTGTTTCATCTGTTGTAAGGTGGATTGCCTTTTTCTGGCATTGCGGAGGGAATCACGTCCAGGTCATGGTTCAGGGGCAGGTATACATTGGCCAGGGTCTGGGTCTCGATGCCCTGCACCGCGTCCACCAATATGGCAATGTCGCAGGCTGCCGGGGAGCGGCTGACTTCATAGTTGAAGTCCATATGTCCCGGGGTGTCTGTCAGGTTCGGGATATACTCCTCCCCGGGCTTGTGTGGAATAGCGGCTGTAAAAAACGATTGCGGTATTTGTGGGGGCATGCTAAAATATCCACAGGAAGCACATGGAAAGAGGGAATGAAGGTTGGTGACCGCATAACATAGAGAAGGATAGGTTCTCGGAATTTCAGGAAGCAGAATCGGGCATTGGGGCAGGACGGCACCTGGAAAAGTGGGGGAACCGTTTCAAAGGAGTTCCGGAAAGCCGCGTGATATGTGGTCTGGCGCATCCGGCGGAGGCTTTCAGAAACCCTCCTGCCACAGACAGCACCACCATGGATGAAAGGCGGGGGTTTCTGTGGATGCCGCTGTCCCTATACTGCATAACGCTGAATGCTGCCTAATGTAATCATGCGATTGGATCAGTCAGCGTTATGCAGTCTGGTTTCACGGCAAGTGAAATCGTTAAGCAGTATAAATAGGGCATGGGACAGAGAAGGTGTGGAAAAGAGGGGATAGGATTGGATGTATAGGGACAGGGTTGCACTTTATAGAGAACTTGAAAAAGAGTTTCACAGCAAGATTCTCGTTTATGTGACAAGCGACAGGCCGAACATGGCCGCTCAGATCTCTCCCGATGTAATTGATTATTTTATCGATCATTTAGATAAAATAAAGCCATGCGGGAGGATTTCGCTTTTTTTATATACACGGGGCGGGGATACTTCAACCGCAAGGAATATCGTAAATCTGCTCAGGATGTATGGGGATTTTCTTCAAGTCATAATACCCCACAAGGCGCACAGCGCGGGTACGATTATCAGTTTGGGAGCGAATGAAATTGTGATGACCAAGCAGGCTACGCTGGGGCCGATCGATCCAAGCCTGTATACCGCTTTGAATCCCAGAAGGCCTGAGGGAGGGATTTTTCCGGTAAGCGTGGAGGCTGTAAAGGGCTATCTGGAGTTCGCTAAAAATGAGTTGGAAATTCAGGATGAGGCATCGTTGGCAAGCATATTCGAAAAACTGACGGATTTTGTGCATCCGCTTGTCCTGGGCGAGGTATACCGCTCAAAAGCCCAGATTCAGATGATGGCGGAAAAGCTGCTTCAGAACCAGGTCACTGAGCCGGAAAAGATCAAGAAGATCATTGACTTTTTATGCAGTGAATCGGGGAGCCATGATTATACCATCAACAGGCGGGAAGCCAAAAACGAGTTAGGGCTTCAGATTGTCAACCCCACTGCTTTTCAATATGAACTGATAAAGAGAATATATGACGACATAAATGAAGAGCTGCTGTTCGGCAAGCCGTTTTTGATTACGGAAGTAAATGGCGCTTATGCTGTCCGCAGGTGCATACTGGAGAGCGTGGTCGGGGGCGCGGATTACTTTTCCACAGAAGGGGTCGTGGTGAGAGGGAAAATGCCGGACGGCCAGACGGCGATACAGAACAGCATAAGCTATGAGGGATGGAGGCATGACCATGCCTCGGAGGGAGGCCAGGTCTCGGTGAGGAATGGAGAGGAGGAGGTAATATATGAGCGTGGTTCAGGATATCAGACTTAACACCATGTCTCCATGGCCATATGATGCATATCATTCCTACATGACATCAGCGATTCCAACGAATACAGAAAGGTATGTTTTGATTGACCCTGAGGAAACAGAGGATATGGAAGTGGAGGAGACGGGGAAGTATTCCATCTTCGATGTGGCAAACTGGTTTTTATCCAAAAGCGATATGACCCATAAAAAGCTTCAGAAACTCTGTTATTATGCCCAGGCCTGGGCATATGCATTGAAGGGGTATCGCCTGGAGGATACGGATTACCAGGCATGGGTACATGGCCCGGTTTCACCTGCGCTGTGGGAGCGGTTCAAGGCATTTGGATACGATACCATCTGCATGAAAAGTGGGAATAAGGCTCATTTTGACGATGAGGATATACGGTTATTGGAAGATGTATGGGAAACTTATGGCGACAGTACGGGAAATGCCCTGGAAGCCCTGTCACATCGGGAATTGCCCTGGATGGAGGCAAGGAGGGGATATGAACCGGCTGAAAGATGTACGGTTGTGATTTCTCCCCACACCATGGCATCCTATTATAAGTCTATCCATTGCGGCGATTGATATGGCGAAATTAACCCAAAAACAAAACCGGGAGGTACCTTTTGAATTATGTTTCAAGTACCCTTTGGAGAACGGGTATACGTTTAAGGAGCTGACCCCGGAAAATGTAAGACAATTTCAGGCTTTTTTAAACAAGATATCGCAGATGACGGTAACCCAGGTGGACAGGGCATTTGCGCGTAAACCGGATACGGATGACACTTACAGGGGAATGCAGGTGTATCATTATGAGGTGACGGAAGTATTTAGGATACATGTGGTCATTGAGGCCGGGTATTATAAGGTCATCCGGTTGGATCCGAGACATAAGGTGCATAGAAGTTAGAAACCACTAACTAAGGAAAAGAACCCACATGGATATATTTGAACTGGTAGACAACGAGAAATTTTTCCATCCTCTGAGCAGCCAGAACCGGAGGATTTATTATGAATGCATCCTTTCCCTGATCGAGAAGTCCAGGGAAGTCCCTGTGCTGTACGATTCCGACGCCAGGAACTGCGTGGCGCTCTACCTGAGGAACAGCAAATATGTGTTCCAGGATGAGCAGGGGGAAGGACAGGAGCAGCAGGCGCCGGACAGAAGCGCCTCCGCCATCATGGCCTATCTGCGGGAATGCGGCTGGGTCACCCCCCGGGAGATCGGGCGGAATGGGGAAAATGTGGCCAATGTGTCTATGAGCTGCCGGAGGATCATGGAATTTTTCCGGAAAATGTGTGAGAAGGGGAATCAGGGGACGCTTTCCAATCACATTTTTTCCATGTACGAGATCCTGAAGGCAAGCTTTGAGGAGGATTCCGCCCGGGCGGAACGGCCTTATTCCACGATCCTGAACCCCCTGTCAGACCATGTGGAGGAATTGAAGAACGAGCTGCTGGACTTAAAAGACAGCATCGCCAATATCATGCGGATGGTGATGGAGCTCCAGGATGCCAACAGCGTGGGAAAGTTTTTGATGAAGGACGAACTGCTGGACAAATTTTTCAACGATTATTTCTTCCTGAAAAATAACGGCCTGATCCCAAGCCAGCTTTCCTTCATCCGGAACAAGCTCCGCGTCATAGAAGAGGGGCGGATATTTGAAAAAATGGCCGCGGAATGCGCCGCCGTGCACCAGATAGAGGGCGCACAGGCCAGAGAGAAGGTGCAGGCCGTCCTGGCGAGGCTCTCCTATTTCCTCAGCGTGGAATACCAGGAGAACATGGAGCTGATCGATGCCAGGATCAATACCTATTATCGTCTGGCCAACATCCGGATGATGCTGGTGATGGGAAACGGCGTGGAGATGGAGTCCCTTCTGGACGGATTTCTCAGCGCCCTGAAAGGGATGGGACAGGAGGAAAGGCAGCAGGCGCTGGAGCGGGCGGCAGGCTGCATGAGGGTCTCTTCCCAAAAGTACATCGGCAGGAAGTCTTATGAGAGGCGGAAGCCCAGGGAGCGGGATCGCGGGGAGATCGGCCTTCCGCTCTGGGACATTTCCCGGGAGGAGAAGGAGCTGCTGACCCAGGCGGTGATGTCCGGTACGAAGAACCGTTTTTCCATAGACGGCGCCAGGCATTTCCTGGACGGGAGGATGGCCGGGAGGGAGGAGCTGGAGCTCCGGGAGCAGAGGGTGGCGGACAGGGAGGAAGCCATGCTCTTTGCCGCGGCTGTGATGTATTCCGGCATCGAGGAATTTCCTTACACGGTGGAATTGATGGATGGCTATGTGGAGACGGACATTGCCAGGATGACCAATCTGAAGATCAGGAGACGATAGAGGTATCATATGGGGGAATTTGACTTTCTGGAGAACATGAAGGACGAGGAAGAGCTTCTGTTTAAGAGATGCATCCGGAAGCTGCTGGACGCCACTTTTATCATAGAGGACAGGGACGAAAGGCTGTACCAGTACCTTTCGGTGGAGTCCAACTGCTATGACGTCTCTGCGTTCCTGCGCAAGATAGGGTATGACGTGGTGGTGGAGGACAAGCTGAAGGTGGCCATGCTGGTGCAGAACGAGGCGGATCTGGATACGGTGGGGATCAAGCGCAGCAATCTGGTGGTCTTCGACGGAAAACAGGTGCAGATGCTTCTGGCGCTGTGGCTGCTCTATCTGGAGAAGGTGGGCTTTTCGGAGGAAATCTATGTGACAGTGGGCGACGTGATCGATAAGTGTAAGGTGTACGGGATAGAACCGGCGCCCACGGAGTTCCGGGCGGCGTTCAAGCTGTTCAAGCGGTTCAGCCTACTGGCCTGGGATGAGAACGACACAAAGGAGGACAGCAAGGTGAAGCTCTATCCCTCCCTGCAGTTCTGCATGGATATCCCCCAGCTGAAGCAGGTGATGCGGGAGTATCTTCCGGAGGGCAGATTCGACCCGGCGGAAACGGAAGCCGGGGAAGAGGGAGAGGACGCGGAGGACGCGGACGACGCGGAAAGGGATGCGGAGGATTTTCAGGAAGCCTTCGACTGAAAAGGAATGCGGAGGATTTTCAGGAAGCCTTCGACTGAAAAGGATTGGGCGGAGGAGCATGGAACCGCTCTAAAAGAGTTCCTGAAAACAGCGGGATAGGCGGCCTGGAGAGTCCGAGAGGATACCAGGATGGAAAATACGGAGAAATACGGCAAGAGGGTAGCAGGATGGCAAAGGTAGCGCTGACGAATATATATCTGGTGAACTGGTACGGCTTTATCAATACGAAGATCCCCATTGGGCGGGATCTTACTTTGATTACGGGGGAGAACGAGTGCGGGAAGTCCACGATCCTGGACGCAATGAAATATGCCTTTACCGGGGACGTGGAGTTCAATAAATCCTCCAGCTCCCAAAATGTGGGGGGCAGCAGGAGGACGCTGTCCTCCTACACCCGCTGTCTGATAGACCCCAGCGCCGGGATCTATTCCAGGCCGGCGGAGCGGATGCCGAATGTGTACAGCCATATCTCGCTGGAATACCATGACGAGCTGAATGAGGATTTCTTTGTGCTGGGAGTGGTGCTGGAGACCAATTCCAGCAATAATGTGTCCTCCTACTGGTATGCGGCGGAACATACCTCCATGGAACAGATGCAGTATGTGTACCAGGAAGAGGGGGTGGTGAAGCCCTATGATTACCAGGGGTTCCAGCGCGCCCACAGGATACCGGTCATGTCCCAGAGGGAGGCCATGGTGAAATTCATGAACATGACAGGCCTGAAGCTGTCCTCCGGGGAGATCAGGAAATTCCAGAGAAAGCTCCGCAGCATCATGACCTACAATCCCGCGGCCAAGATCCAGCAGTTCATCAAGGAATCCGTGCTGGAAGCCAAAGACATCAATTTCGACAAGCTCCGGGACGCCAAGAATTACATAGAGAAGATGAACCAGACCCTGGAACTGATCAAAGTGGAGCTGGAAGCCCTGGAGGGTATCCTGAGGGACTTCGAGAGATACGAAGCCGTGAAGACCAGGCTGATCGTGGACGACGGAAAGCAGATCTATAAAAATATTTTGAGACTCAAAAAATCCATCGGGGAGACCCAGGATCAGATTGCCGGAAAAAAAGGGGAGATCGGGCACCTGGAGGAGACCATCGGGGAAAAAGAGAGGGAGAAAGACCGGGCGGAGACCGGGCTTTTGAAGGCCAAGAGCAACCTCAACGAGCTGGACTGCTCAAAGGCCATCGAGGAAGAGGAAGAGAACCGGAGAAGGCTGCAGGCGAAACTGGACGGGCTGGAGCAGGCCAGGGGAGAGCTGTCCGCCTTTCAGGAACAGGTGAAGGAGATGCTCCGCACATTGGGCAGCCTGGGGGCGGAGACCGGGGATGAGGAGATCCTGACGGGGCTTACCCTGGCGGATTTTTCCTACGGGGAGAAAAAGAACGCTTCGGACAGGCTGAAGAGGGCGCTGTCCGCCCAGAGGGACGGCCTGACGGAGCAGAGGGTGGAGATCCGGGGCAGGCTGAAGGCGGTGCAGGAAGAGCTGATCCATTATAAAAAAGTGGCGGAGGACTGCGAGAAGAACAGGCTGGATTATTCCCATGTGCCGGAACAGGCGGAACTGATCCGGGAGATCAACCGGGAATTCCAGAACCGGAACATCCCTGCCCGGGCCATGTTTTCCTGTGAGTATGTGGTGAAGGTGGAGGACGAGGAGTGGAGGGCCGTGATCGAGACCTTCCTGGGAATCCACAGATACAGCATCCTGGTGGAGCCGGAGTGGTTCGATATCGCTGACCAGGTGCTGGACAGATCTTCCCACAAATACGTGGAGCTGGTGAACACCCGGCTGCTGGCGGGGAAGAAGGTAAAGCATTATGAGGACGCCGTGGTGAATAAGCTCCTGATCAAGAACGAAATTGCCCAGAAGTATTTCGATTACTGGCTGGGAGGGATCCACGCGGTGCCCGAGGAGCAGGTGCCCCGGTATGAGAACGCCATGTCCAGGAGCGGGAAGCTTGCCAGAAATATGGCTGTGACCTATATCAATACCAGGAAGAACAAAACCTTCTGCCTGGGGCAGGAGGCCATAGAACTGAACAGAAAGCATGCGGAAAGACAGATCCAGGAGCTGGAACAGCAGGAACAGGCGCTGGGGCAGGAGCAGCGGAAGGTGGAGGAGGCAATCCAACGGATGACGGAGCAGCTGGATTGCTTCAAGGCCTATGATTTTGACGCTTTTGCCAAATATGAGCAGGCGGCGGGGGAGCTGAGCCGGTCGGCGGAGAAGCTGTATGAACTGACGGAGGCTCAGAAGAACAATCTGGAATACCAGACCCTGTTCCTGCAGGTGCAGGAGCTGGAAAAGCAGCTTGAAAAGGTGAGGAAGGGGCTGGATCAGGCAAAGGACAGGAAACGGAGCCTGGAGCTGGAGAATCAGAGCCATGAGACGAAGCTGACCCAGGATCGGCTGGCGCTGAAGGACAGGGAAGAGCGGCTGGAAGAGCTGAGGATCCTCCACGGCACGGAGACGAGGATGGCCATGGAGGAATACGATGGCTTTTTGGCGGGGATTTCCCGGACAGGGGACGTGATGCTGCCGGAATCCAGAAGGAAGCGGGAGGGGGAGAAGCAGAGCCTGGAGGCCAACATTTTAGGCGGGCAGAAATCCTATAACATGAAAAAGAACCAGGAGGATCAGCTGCCGGAAGGCCTGGGGCAGGAAAGCAAATACCTGGCCAGGAAGAACAAGATATGGGTGGATGACCTGCAGGAGATCCATGCGAAAATGGCGGAGCAGACCAGGCGGTATGAATCCATCTTTAAGAATGAGTTCGTGCTCTCTGTGTACCAGACTGCCCTGGGGGCCAGAGAGGATATCGCGGGGATCAACAAGGAACTGCGGAAGCTGAAATTTTCCACCAGATACCAGTTCGATGTGAATCTCCTGGATGACAAATCCGATTATGCCAAAATATTGCGGTACGCGGAATACCTGAAGAAGGTCAACAAGGTGGACGACGGACAGATGGTGTTCGCCAGCCTCTACGGTTATGAGGATGACGAGATAGAGCAGCGGGAAAAGGAGATCCGGGAGATCATCAACCGCATCATAGACAAAAACGATATGGGGGCGATCCAGGACTTTGCGGATTACCGGAATTATATGAGCTATGAGATTGTGATCAACAATGCGGACGTGAAGGACGGGAAGCTTTCCAGGCAGGCGGGGTACAGCTCCGGCGCCGGAACCCAGATTCCCTACACCCTGATCTTGTCGGCTGCCCTGTCCATGCTCTACAATGCCAGGGTCAATTCCACCAGGCTTATCTTCATCGACGAGCCTTTTGAGAAGATGAGCGACCACAATATCAAGCTGATGCTGGAATTCTTCCAGAATCAGGACTTCCAGGTGATTTTCTGCGCGCCGCCCAACAAGACGGATTCCATCGGGTTCGCCTGCGATACGGTGATCCCGGTGCTGAAGGTCAGGAACGATAATATGCAGATAGGAAGCGTGGAATTCCATGAGCGAAAGGGAGCGGTACATCACTGAGATTTTGGGGAGGCTGTTGAAGAAGCATTATCCGGGAGGCTCTGGGCAGGCCGGCTGCGGAGACGGAAGGGATTGGGGGTGAAGATGGAGCAGGAGGTGGTTTCGGGTTTTGGGGGAGGAGGGAGTTGGTTCGGGGATTGTGACGCCCTATGGGACGGGCGGGGGTTCTTGAATGCTTTGTGCGGTGGCGGATTATGGAGCAATTCGTTTCGTTGGGATAAGGGGCAGAAGTTTTTGGTTGGATTCGGAAGCAGGAGAGAATCATGTGGATGTAGTGGCAGAGGGATGTAATGTGGATTGTCGGTGGGGACTGGCGGTTGAGGTGGCGGCTGTGAGTAAGGTTTCTTGGAGGGATTGATTTTGGCACGATATGAGGTGGCCTGGAGTCAGAGGTTTTACGCTCTGGCTCTTTTTATACATTTCTTTGTGACAGACAGCGGGTTCGGTGATAGGGATGCCCGGTTTCCGGTAATTGACTACCAAACCGTTAGACAAAGCATATGTTTTGTGTTAAGCTGTTACTATGCCGCAATCATATAAAACGGATGGTTTTTACCAGGGAGATGAAAAGCGTGATTAGCAATCTGTGGGACACTGACCCTGTCTATGTTTCAAATTTGAAATTGAAGCAGATTCTTGTTTTAGCCGGAGACGGAAATATTTTATGTACCAGGGTAAACGGAAAGTGAAGCACATGATGTTCCCAGAACTGGACGAAAGGCCGTGGAAAGGCAACGAGAAATATTGTAAGCATGTTATTTTTAAAAAAGTAAAGACTTAAATAATTTGTTGTGGTATACTATTCTTGATTTTATATATTGTATATTTGTGATAAGGTTTTAATTGATATTGATAATAGAGTAAAACTTTAATATAGATTAGAAATTGCTATTGGAGGACAACAAACAAGATGGTCTTGAATAAACATGGTTCGTTTTATATGAGAAACGGATGGGGTACAAAAATTCTGCTGGCTGTAAATGAAGACAAACATATATTTTCTCCAAGTAAAGAACAAGAAGCTGTTGACAATATTGGAGTGGGGCGGATTATGATAAAAGCCTTGAGATATTGGGCTGTAGCCATGGGGCTTACAACAGAAGGGAAGGATGCGGAGGGAATCGTACAGGAAAAAACAAATATATTTAAGGCACTAGAATTTTCAGATATATATTTTCAAAGACAAGGCTCTCTTTTACTGATGCATAGAAGTCTGGCACTTAATAAAGAAGAAGCGACAGCGTGGTATTGGTTATTTAATGAATGGGGAAGTAATTCCATTTGCAAGGAAGAATTTATAGATGCATTTTACTTATATTTGACAGTGAATGGCGTGAGTATTCGGAAAGCTGCTGTTGATAAGGAGTACAATTGTCTTAGAAGCACTTATATTGGTGACGATAATTTTGACCTTAAAAACATAATGGATGAAGATACATACCCTTTTTTAGCACCGTTAAAGATACTTTATGTTGATGATAATAAAAGAATGGCAAAGAGATTATTGACCCAAAAGGATATTCCATTGGAAATCTTAATCTATTGCATTGCCATGGATAATATAGAGGAAAGCAAAAATAGTGCTTCCATTAGTATAGACAAGCTAATGGAAGAACGTTATCAAATTGGTAAATATTTTAATATGAAATATTCAAAGTTGATGGACTTCTTATTGGAAGCAGAAAATAAGGGATATATTGCGCTAAATAACAATTTTGGAAACCGATATGTGGAGTTCGTGGACAGAGAATATAACCAATTGCTGGATAAATATTATATTGGGTAGGTAGAAAAAACATATGGACTATTCAAGACTAATAAAAAGAAAAAAAGAATATAAATATTCGGCAAACTTGAATTTTGATTTAAAAAATCAGAACAGACTTGCCGAGTTCATTCCCAACAAAACAACTACAGAAATTTTGGCTGAATACTTATATGGCATTATCGAGAAAACAAATGTACATTCCAGAATTTTATATGGCTCTTATGGTACGGGTAAGTCTCACCTTTTGACTGTACTATGTGCGGTTTTGGGGCAGATAAATACAAATAGTAAGGCTTTTGAGGATTTATTGAGAGCCTTGGATGAATATGATAAATCACTATCCATATATCTAAAGGAATATGCGGATACGCAAAAACCTTATTTTGTTGTTCCTGTATATTCAGACCATAAAGATTTTGACAAATGCATAATTTATTCGTTAAAAAAAGAACTGGATAACAGAAATCTTGCAGTATGTTTTAAAGATTATTTTCAGGAAGCATTAAAATTATTAAATACATGGGAAAATGGTCAGGAATCATCTTCGCGATTACATGATATTTTGAACAAACTTGAAATTGAAGTTATAGATTTGGAAGCCGGATTGGCGCAGTATGACAACAAAAGTGAAAAGATGTTTGATGAAGTCTTTCGGCTTATGACATATGGGGCAAACTTTGTAAGTGAAACTGGAAATCTATTAGATAGCCTGGACACTGCAAATGAAGTGATTGCCAGTGATTATCAGGGAATTGTATTTGTATTTGATGAATTTGGCAGATATCTTGAAGATAAAGGGGAGTCTGTCCGTGTAAAAAGTATTCAGGATTTAGCTGAATATTGTGACCACTCTGTATTCAATAATTATGTGATTCTTGTGTCACACAAACAACTTTCTCTTTATACAGAAAAGCTGAGAGGTGATTTGAGCGAAGAATGGAAAAAGGTTGAAGGAAGGTTTCGGGCAACTTCGATTAATACTAAATATGACCAATGCTTATCATTGATTCCACACATAATACCTAAAACAGGGCAGTGGGACAAATTCAGTAAACGTTTTGAACAGGAGCTTAAGAATTTGTTTGAACGTGCTTATGGATTCAAGGGATTTCTGCGTCCACAAGATGGGAAAAATCCGTTTGAAGGTGGATTTCCTTTGCATCCCATCACCTTATATGCGCTAGACCGTCTATCCAAGCGAGTAGCACAAAATGAGAGAACCTTTTTTACTTACTTGGCAAGTGATGAAGAGAATGCACTTTTCAAGCAGATTAAGCAGATGGATACAAACGAGTTTCACTTTGTAGGGCTTGATTTGATTTACGATTATTTTGAGGTAAACATAAGGGCTTATAGGGCAGATGATGTATATGAAAACTATAAGAAGCTCCAGTTTGCACTTAACAAACTGGGTCCGGTTGAGACGGCTCAAACAGAAAGAAAAATATTGAAAACGATGGCAGTTGTCAATATTATTGCAGATACGGCTGTTTTATCGGCTGATAGGGATACCTTAAAATATGTGATTGATGAGGAAGATGATGCCATTGATAGAGCCATTGATTGCCTGGAGCATATGAAGATAATAAAGTTCATGAGGCAATATGGCTATTATGACTTTTTGGATAGTAGCATCTATGATTTTGACTCAATGATTGAAGAAAAAATTCAGGGCATTACAAATGAAATGATAATGACAGAGTTAAATGAAAAGTTTATTAATTTTGTAGTGTATCCCTATGAATATAACGCAAAATATCATATAAACAGAATATTTATTCCTGTTTTTTTGCAGAAACAGGATATCAGCAAAAAGTCATTATTGAGAATAATACCTCAATATTATGATGGTGTATTAGCACTGGTATTTGATGATGATTACTCAGAAGAATTTTATACAAATACACAAAATACTTTAGAACGTTCCATATTGTTGGTGAATCCTACCTCCAATGAGCTAAGAGAAGAAGTGAAACGCTATATTGCCATCGAATATTTTTATTCTATTCGGGAGGAATTAAAAAAGGAGGATCCAACGGCGGTAAGGGAATTAGAACTATATTTAGAGGAACAAAGGGGGATTGTCAGCGAAGATATCCGAAAGTGGAAGTCTTTTGAGAATTCAAATATATTGACATTTGTAAATGGTGAATGCAAAAAGCTATTATCAGAAAAAGAACTGGCAACAGAAGCAAGTCAGATGATGTTTAGGGCATTCAATAAAACAATAATTGTAAACAATGATATTGTAAATAAAAATAATCTTTCAGGAACAATCAAGGCATCGAGGGTTAAAGTCATTTCTGCAATTATTAGTGGAGAAGATAATGGGACAAGTGCATTTTCACCCATGTCTCCAGAGCATACCATGCTTCGCTCAACTCTTTTGAAAAATGGATTTATTGAGGATAATGAAGTAATTAAGAATGTCTTCCCCCAAGAGGCAGGAGCGGCTGCAGGGGAGTACACCGGAGATTATGTAAAGCAGGAAATTATAAATTATTTGAGAAGATGTACTAGAGCACAGCGTCCTTTGCAGGAGTTGGTGAAGCTTTTAAAGGAGGAGCCGTTTGGACTTAGAGATGGATATATTCCATTGCTATTTGCAGTCGAGTTAAAAAAATATGAGAATGTGGGAATTTATTTTCATGGTGCTGAAAGAGAATATTCTGCAGAAGAACTTTTAAAAGCATTTGAAAGGCCTGATGATTATTATTTCTATTTATGTGACTGGACAGAAGAGCAGCGTAGATACATAAATGGATTAGAAGAATATTTTGCGGAATATTTGACGTTGAATCCCAAAAACAGATTGAGAGAGCTTTTGGGAGCTATGAATAGGCACTATGCTAATCTACCCAAAATTGCAAGGGCAACGGATAAATATGTTTCAGAGATGGCAAAACAATATAGAGACATCATGAGTTTATCACATAAGGATTTTAATAAGTTTTTCTTTGTAGAACTTCCTAAAATGGAAAGCAATTTGGATGATCTTTTGCAGATTATAAAGCGGGTATGTGGGGAGTTGGAAAATGTCCTATTGAATCAAAATAATAATATTGATACAATAGTAAGAAATCTTCTGGATTTTGGGAAAGATGAGACGCTTGCACCAGGACTTATTAGAATATATGAATCAAAGTGGGAAGTAAAGAAGCAGAAAAACTTTGATTATCAGACAAATGCATTTTTGAATTATGTTCAGGCGTTAAATCCGGAAAGTGATAATGAAGAAGTAGTCGGTAATATCGCAAAAATAATTGCTGGTTTTGAAACGGATTATTGGAGCGATTCAATGATTGAAGACTTTGAAAAGAGGCTGCAAGATATACTGGAACGATTAGATGACTATATCTCTGATGGGCAGCCCGGGGAGAGCGAATTCCAAATTATCATAAAGACGGCAGGAGAAGAACCCAAAGTATCAACTTATGATAAATGCGAAATAAGTGAAAATGGTCAAGTGATGTTGAATAAAATGAAATCCACATTGAACGGTTTTGGACGAAATATTCCGCAGGAGGAAAAAGTGGTGATTTTGGCTCGGCTTTTATCGGAAATTTGACATTACAGAGGTGGGTAAATGATATTCTGGTGCGATAAATGTAATGTACCGGTTTTTGACAGGCAATTACATAAGCAGATTTGCAATGGTAATTTGACAAAGATTTCGGAGGGAACCATCTGCAATCCTGTATTCAAACAAGAGCGAAAACTTTTAAGTAAAATTGCGGGAGAGGATTTAGAGAATAAAAGTATTTGGTATTTAGGTGCGACTAATTATTATATAGATGGGCAGCTTGTGCGAATTTCATATAAGGATTGGTATAAAGAAAAAAAATACTTAGAGTTTGCAGAGGAGTTGAGGGATAATATTGAAATAGAGAGAGATTATTCTCCTTATATGGGGATAGTGGAAGCTAATAAGAGGTATTTACAGGGTCTGGTTTTGGACGCAGAAAAGTATGTAATGGAGACTGCAGAAAAGTATAAGAATTCATATAGAACATCCATATCTTTTTCTGGGGGAAAGGATTCGACGGTTGTCAGCAGACTTGTAAGGGACACTTTGCAAGATAATAAGATAATCCATTTTTTTGGAGATACTACCCTGGAGTTCCCGGAGACATATGACTATGTTAATACAAAATTTAGAGAGGAAAACCCAGAAATTTTTGTGCTTCCCAGTGAGCCGGAAAATGATTTCTTTCAGTTATGCAAAGTTTTTGGCCCGCCAAGCCAATATGAACGATGGTGCTGTACCATTTTTAAAACCAGCAGCATAAATAAAGAGTTGGATTATATGCCAAAGAATAGTTTGACTTTTTTGGGAATCAGGCATAGTGAATCGTTAGCCAGAAAGAAGTACGAGAAAACACAGAAGCATTCAAAGATTTCCAGTCAGATTAACGCAATGCCTATAATAGAATGGACTGATTATGATGTATGGCTTTATATTTTATACAAAAACCTTTTGGTTAACGATTGCTATCAATTAGGGTACAAAAGAGTAGGCTGTTGGTGTTGTCCGAATAATTCCGACTGGTCAATGATGTTGACTGCAATATATCATCCAGAGGATATGCAGCGATGGAAAGAAATGATATATGATTTTGCAGCTAAAACAGGAAAGAGAGATTTAGATGACTATTATGAGGAGGGACGTTGGAGAGTAAGAAGAGGAGCCAGTGGCCTGGAGGAAAAAAATGTCACAATCATGGATACTGTCTGCAATTTATCTGATACTGCCAGGAATATTATTGCAGGAAGAAAGCTGAACCGAGATGTGATAGAGCTGTTTAAGCCCTTTGGCGATTTAAAGATACAGGACAAGAAGGATGAGACATATATAGAAGTTTATGATAAAGACAAATCAAAAGAATATCGCAAGTGCTTTTCGTTGATAATTACATTCGGCACCAATGTTTTGAAAGTTCTTCCAGAAGAGAGAATCGATGTCACCAACCTGGTGAACAGATTGAAGTGCCAGCTAAGAAAATATCAATTTTGTATTCGATGTTCAGCCTGTGATTCAGTTTGTCCATATGGGGCAATCGATACCATACACGGTGCCTATACCATTGACGAAAGCAAATGTCAGCATTGTAAAGCCTGTATTGCGAAGTTTTACAATGGATGTATCATCTGTGATAAAGTTGCAGGGAAGAAAGGGAAAGATGATTTACTTTGACAATGCTGCCACTACAAAGGTAAAGCCAGAAGAAGTATTTAAAGCTTTTGAATACTATGTACGCGAAATAGGGGTAAGTCCTGGAAGAGGCAGTTATTCCCTGGGTATTAGTGCGTCCAGAATGCTTTATCAAGTCCGAAAGAAAACAGGTATTTTTTTCGGACTTGATAATCCAACCAATGTTATTTTTACCAAAAACTCAACAGAAGCAATAAATCTGTTCTTTCAAGGATTTCTGAAAACAGGGGACCATGTGGTCATTTCCTGTTATGAACATAATGCTGTTCTTCGTCCCTTGCACTATTTGAAAAGTATTGGAATGATTGATTATTCTGTTATACAGCACGATGACCTGGAATTAAGTCCAGAAAAATTGTTAGATAAATATACCAGAACCAATACAAAAGTGTTGGCTTTGACATTAGCCAGTAATCTTACAGGAAGGATTATCTATAAACCTGAATTGTTTGAAGAAGCGAAAAAAAAGAACATTACGACGTTTTTGGATGCTTCCCAGGGCGCAGGGAAAATATCCATTTCGATGAAGGCCGGCCAGATAGATTACCTGGCATTTACAGGACATAAAGATTTGATGGGCTTGCCAGGCACAGGAGGTTTGTGCTGTAAAGACAAAGAAGAGATAAAGCCACTGCTTCAGGGAGGGACGGGGATTCTCGGAGATGAATACATGAATCCCCAAGTTTTTCCGGAGGGCTTAGAGGCCGGTACATTAAACATGCCTGCAATTTGGGCATTAGGAGCTGCCATAGACTTTTGTGAACAGAACAGAGAAAAGATATATAAAAAAGAAAAAGAGCTTGTTGAACTATTATTAGAACAATTAAGCACTATTAAAAATATAAAAATATATGATTACGAGTTTGGAAGAGTGGGCGTAGTAGGGTTCAATATAGACGGCTATTCAGCCGATGAGGTTGTGAAATACCTGGATACATGGGGAATCTGCACCAGAGGAGGTATTCACTGTGCCATATTAGCCCATGAAGCCTTAAAAACCGTAAAAACAGGTGTGGTTCGCGTTAGCGTGAGCTGCTTTAATACAGAGGATGAAATATACGAATTTATCGACATATTGAGAAGACTGGGTGAGTAAAATGAATATTGCTTTTTATAGTACAAATGAGGTCTTTGCCGGGGAAGAAAAATTAAAAGAAAACGATATTGAATGTGAGATTGTGCCGACACCAGCAACTGATAAGGCCTATTGCGGCGTATGCATAGAGACGGAGGAGGAAGAAGCAGTCTCTGTATTAGAGGGGATGGAATTTCATATAATTTATAAAGGGGCGGGACATGTCATTTAGAGAATTGTCATTGCAAAAATACTATAAAACATATAAAAATAACATAGTAAAAGAATTTTATATTCCAGTGTTAAAAAATGCCGTCCTATATCAACGCTCCGTAGGTTTCTTTTCATCTACGGCATTGATTGAGTTGACAAAGGGTATTTCCGGATTAGTAAGGAATAACGGAAAGATACAATTTATTGTCTCTCCTTATTTAAATGCAGAAGATGTGGAGGCAATGGAGAAAGGATACGAGAAAAGAAAAATCGTAGAAAATGCTTTGCTCCGGGAATGGAAAGAGCCAGAAAACTATTTTCAGGAAGAGAGATTGAATCTTTTGGCGCATCTCATAGAAAATGGTATTTTAGAAATAAAAGTCGCATTTACGCCGCCTCGTAGAAAAATGGGTATGTATCATGAAAAAGTTGGGATTGTGGAGGATAAAAATAGAAACAAAATAGTATTTACAGGCTCGTTAAATGAGACAAGTAATGCATTTTATAACAATTACGAGTCTATCGTTGTATTTGCATCATGGGAGGAATCCAAAGAATATGCGGATGAGATGCAAAAGGATTTTGACTTGTTGTGGAGTGGCCAGGATAAGGATTTGGAGGTTATCGATTTCCCGGAAGTAATCCGGGAAAGGATTAAAGTAAGGAAAAAACCGGAAGCAAATTATGACATTGATGCAGTGGAGAAAATAGAAGAGGAAAAAGAAATCAAAAGGGGCAATCCCAAAATACCAGAGGGATTTGGATTAAGAGATTACCAGATAGAAGCTATAGAGACCTGGAAAATGAATGGATACTGTGGCATTTTTGATATGGCGACGGGAACCGGAAAGACTTATACCGGTTTAGGGGCGGTTGCAAAACTTTTTGAGGAAAAGAAAAAACTGGCTATTATTATTGTGTGCCCATACCAGCATTTGGTGGAACAATGGGTAGAAGATATAGAACTATTTAATATGGAGCCGATTATAGGGTATTCGGCATCGAAGCAGAAAAATTGGAAACAGAGATTGGAAGACGATATACTAGATTTCAATTTGGGTATTATTGATTCTTTTTGCTTTGTAACTACAAATGCAACTTACTCTTCTAAATTTGTCGGCGGCATGATGAATAGCTTAGGAAAAAATACTTTGCTGCTTGTAGATGAAGCGCATAATTTTGGGTCCAATAAATTGCAAAAAAGCCTTTACCCTCAAATTGAATTTCGCTTAGCGCTGTCGGCAACATTAGAGAGGCATGGTGATGAAGCGGGGACGCAGGCACTGAAAGCGTATTTTGGCAACAAATGTATTGAATATGATTTAAAAAGAGCAATCAAAGAGGGAAAACTAACCCCTTATTATTACTATCCTATTCTCGTATATTTGGATGCCGAAGAACTTATGGAATATAAGGATTTATCATACAGAGCATCGAAAGAATGCCATAAGGATAAGCATGGAAAATTGAAAATTACCGAGAAAGGGAAAATGCTATTGGTGCAAAGGGCCAGAATTGTGGCCGGGGCAAAAGGAAAATTAGCTATTCTGCGGGAAATAATGCAGAAATATAAAGATAGCTCTCATATCTTAGTATATTGCGGTGCGACACGGGTACAGACATTTGAACAGGATGAATCAGAACGGGATGAGGAAGGGGAACGTCAAATAGTGGCGGTTTCCAAAATTCTTGGAAATGAACTGGGGATGAAAGTAACTCATTTTACTTCAAATGAATCGGCTCAGGAGCGAGAAGAAATAAAAAGACAATTTGCCACATGCAATCCCTATCAGGCTATTGTGGCAATTAAGTGCCTGGATGAGGGGGTAAATATTCCCAGCATAAAAACAGCTTTCATTTTAGCGAGTACCACGAATCCAAAAGAATATATCCAGAGAAGAGGAAGAGTGTTGAGGCTTGCCCCCAATAAGCCTTATGCTGTTATCTATGATTTTGTAACACTTGCAACATCTTTAGAGGAAGTCAACGTATATGGAACAGAGTTTAACTGCGAGAAGGCATTGGCAAAGCGGGAACTGGCAAGAATAAAGGAGTTTGGCGAAATATCATTAAATTCCAGGGATTCAGACAAATTAATAAATGAGTTGATTAGCGCCTATCAAATTTCAAATGATGAAATGGAGGATACAGAAGATGGAGCAGAATTTGGATGAGAGAAAATTGGATATTATCAAGTTTCAGATACTCGATATGGAAACGGAAAATACGGTAAAAAAAGAATCAAATCCTGCTATGGTAGAAAAGATTAAGAAGATGATTATTCGGGAGGTGGAGAAGAGATGATTATCAATAAACTTGAAATGTACAATTTCAGGCAATATATCGGATTACAGGAAGTCGAGTTCTCCACCGATTCTGAAAGGAATGTCACCGTCCTGATAGGCGTGAATACCTCTGGAAAAACTACGATTATCAGAGCTTTTGAGTGGTGTCTGTATGGAAAAAACGGCTTTGAGGATATGGTTCTTCTTAATAGTGAAGTGCGGGAAAATATGAACATGGATGATATCCAGGAAACATGGGTGGCGGTAACTTTTATTCATGATGAAAAGGTATATACCATTAAAAGAACCCACAGATATGTTTGTATGGAAAGACATGTAGAGAACGGCAAAATAATGGTTGAACTGGGGAAAAAACCCCAGGAGGATGTTATTCTGGAATATCTTCAAAAAGATGGACAGACGAAATCAGAAATAGACAGGTCAAATATTGAGGAGTCCATGAATAGGGTATTGCCCAGAGATTTGTCCGACTATTTCTTTTTTGGCGGCGAGCGAATTTCCGGGATTGCCAACCGCACCGACTTATCAAAAGCAGTTCGAGGGTTAATGCGGTTGGATGTATTGGAAAATGCATACACTCATTTACGAACTGTTGTAAAAGAGTTTGAGGGAGATATTGATACCACGGGAGACACAAATGCCCAAAAAGCAAAGGATGGACTTGAAACTTATACAAAGAGAAAGACGGAACTTGAAGAAGAACTAAAAAACTATTATGAACAGGTTGCTTATTGGCTTGAGGAAGAAAAGCTTTTTGACGCTCAACTTGCAAAAAGTAATATAGAGCAAGTAAAAGAGTTGGCAGACAGAAGGAGAAGAGTTCAAAGTGCTCTTGAGGGAGAAGTCAAAAAACTTGAAAGAATTAAGCAAGATATAGTTCAGCTTTTTAACAATCGCACATTTGCGTATTTCGGTTTGCCCTCTATTAAGGCATCTCTGGAATTTCTGGAAAAGCAAAATGCGAAAGCGGGCGGTGTGAGAGAAAGCATACCGGCGATGGAGCAGGATGCAATTGATTATTTGATTAAGCGGGGGACTTGTATCTGCGGTACTCCGTTGAAACCTGGTACTCCGCCTTTTATGAGAGTCATGGAGGAGAGACGAGTGCTGCCTCCTGAACATGTAGGCGATGCAGTAAGGCAGTATAAGGATAAATCAGAAGGCTATTTAGCGGGGACGGAGGATTATAAAGACAATATAGAACGTAAATTTATTGAATACCGTGAAACAAAACGCCAGATTGGACAGCTACAAAATGAATTAGAAGCATTGGCAGGAAAGGTTATTGATGACTCGGAAGCGCGTAGAATAGAAAATAATCGGAAAAACGCGCACATAAAATATTCGGAGGCGAAACAGGACTATGACTTATGCAACCGGAAATTAGGCGAATGCCAATCCAATATAGAGAATTGCCGAAAAGCAATTGATAAATTTGCAAACAGCAGTAAAAGAAACCAGCGGACAGCCAGATTGATAGCATATGCACAACGCGTATACGAATGGCTTCTTGACACCTATAGAGAAAAGGAAGACATTGTCCGCATTGAACTGCAAAAACGGGTAAACGAGAATTTCTCTAAAATGTATCATGGAGAAAGGGCAATAGAAATTGATGATAAATACAGAGTCAAATACTCTGATATTACCACCGAGGAATCGGACGGGCTAAAAGCGGTTAAGAGTTTTGCTTTTATTGCAAGTCTCGTCTCCATGGCAAAAGACAGAATACTGGATGAGGATGATATGAAACTGGGACAAGTTTACCCGGTCGTCATGGATGCGCCTTTTTCCAATGTGGATGAAATACATATAGACAATATTTGCAAGATTCTGCCGAAAACCGCAAATCAAGTGATTATGGCAGTAATGCAGAAAGATTGGGAATATGCATCAGGCAATCTTCAGGGCTACGTAGGGAAGAGTTATAAAATCGAAAAAGACAGGGATGTTTACGGTAAAGAAATTGATACTGTTACACACATTGTTTAAGGGGGATGGCCATGTTTGATAAGGACTTTAGGATAACCGGAAAACATGCAAATTATTGGAAAGATTTATGCGAATTGGCTGGAAATGTGCCAGATAGGGAGCTGCACGATAATTTTAAGATATTCAATGCTTATATTGATGCCTATATAGTTTGTCCGCTGATTGGGTACCAGTACAACAGAAAAGGGGTAATTGATAATTCTGTGGAAGGTAATGCGGGTATGCTTGCAGATGTATTTGGCAGGAGGAGACAGGAATTAAAGTATGTATATCAAATCATAATGATGTTGGATGTGGATTCGGAGCCAGACGAGGATAAGCGGCTGTATAGGGCATTTAAATTTGCAGAAGAAACACCGGAAGATAAAGCACTGATAGAGAAAAACATGAAAATATTTAATGCCTATTTTCTTGGGGGTTTGGAAATTCTGCATGAGGAATTTGTGGAACAATGCCATGATGTGGATGACTATTTAAAGCAGATTTACGCCTATGTCAAAAGATTTTATGACGAACAGAACGGCGATGCCATAAGAGAAGGGATAAGCAGGTATTTGGACTAAGGAGCGGGGGATTTGTCTGGACAAGAGATAGCCGAGCAGGTTGGCGAATTGAATAACGATTTTTCTGTCCGGCATATTTCTGCCTTTCTGGAAGAGACAGGCTTAATGGCAGGGGATAAGGGATGCACAGTAGAATCATGCGAAAAGTTTGTATTTTTACATGGGGATTCTAATGAAGTATACAATGTAAAAGAGCGTAAATTTATTGAGGGTGTGGGAGATATCTTTGTATATTCAGACTTTTATAGGAAAACAAAGAGAGGAAATATGCCCTGCCGGTTTATTGCTGTGGACTTGTCTTGGAATCCGGATGATATTTATGCCGCAGTATTCTTTATGAAAATAGTGGTTAAAGCTATAGGCGGTTTTACTATTTTTGTGATAAAACTGAGTGATGGTGTGCATCTTGGGGTAAGATTATTTGATAGTAAAGAGGAATGGAAGAACTGTGCTTTATCGGAGCCTGATAAGCTGCCGGATATTTTAGATGAAGTGACGTTGGAAAGTGAAAGCGAATGGTTTTTAAAATACTATAATACGTTTGCGGAGGCTGTAAAGCCAGTAGCAAGGTATGTGGATTATGATGAAATGATTCTAAGAAAGCGTGGTATACAATTCGGGTATATAGATTCACTGTATGAAATAGAGCGAAAATACGGAGAAAGTGTGCAAACAGAACTCCAAAGATATATAGATTTCTTTCAGAATGAGCTAGGAAAGGGTTTTGCAGAGATTTTGGAGGAAATCGTAGAAGAACTAAGAGACATACAGTCTTCAAAGGTGAATACGATTGAAATGCTATTCGAAGCAGATGAATTAGAGCGAGTAACGACGGAAGCTGAGGAAAGCAGAAATAAGGGGTTGGAAGGTTTATATGAAAACAGACAATCAGAAAACGATTCTGGTTTAATAGAGGAAATGAAGAGCAATCCAGAAGCACTGATTAAGAAGCTGAAGAGAATCAGGGGACTGATATAGGAGGGGATATGAAGTATTATGACTTAAATGACGGTGAATATAAGAAAGGAAGACTTACAGAAGACCAGATGTGGGAAGCATTCAGGTGGCTCTTTTCGGAAAAGTCTCTTAACGATTCCAGTTATAAATTTATTTTCTTAAAATCCATAATCGACTGTATGGAGAGGAAGGAAGCAAATGGCAGGATTTCATTTGATACTTTGTTTGATAGGTTTACCAGTATCTCATGGAGTCTTGTATTGAAATATAGAATCAATCAAAAAGTGAAAGCAAGAGGAAAGAAAGCTTCACTATTAGAACAGGATTTATTAGATTTTTTTGAATCCGGCGGTTATGAAAAATATGTGCCTATATCAGAGATCAGTGAAAAAAGCCGGAAAAAGCTTGTCAAAAAAGTAAAGCAAGACTGTAAACGATATGTTGTTGGGGCTTTATATGGGGATATGAAAGAATTACTCTATTCTTTTTCGCGAAAAGAGGAATGGATTGAATTGAACCAACAAATGGAATCTTTTATTGAGAAACATAAGGAATTGATAGAGAGCTTAAATTATTATAAATGGGCGGTTTTCTATCAAAAAATAAATGCAGAGACAACTGCCAGGAATTGTATCAGTTTACTTGCCCCGGGATTTGAGAAAAGGAAAAGTGAATCCATTTATAGAACAATTCTCGCGTATGAATTTGAACGGGAGGTTCCGGAAACTATGAATTCTATTGAATTATTGTTTTGCGCCGAAGATATGTCCCAGGACATGGAGGTCTCAAAAGATAATCTTGAAGAAGAACTGTTTCAGGATTATGGCAGCATGAGAGATTATTTATCCAATCCGATTGTGCTGATTGAGAAGCTGAAAAGACAAAAAGGAATTATAGTTTAGCGGTACTGGTTAGTGCCTGATGAGCAGAAAAAATACAGATGTAAAGGAGAACAAAAGTGTGTAGGTTTGTTGACGTTGTGGAAAAAATAAAAAGTTCATCAGTTGAATCTGTAGCAAACAAAGAATTTTCGGATTTTAATAGATATATGCATATTCCTACAGAAATGGACAATGAACTGGAGACGGCTGTCAAAAGAGCAGTCGATTATCCGAAAGCATTGATATTGGTCTGCGGAAATTCTGGAGACGGGAAGTCTCATTTGATTGGAAAGATGATGGCGGATGGTATAATCAAAGAAACAGAATTTGATGTGTATATTGACGCAACCTCCAGCGACCGAAAAGGCTTATTTGCCAATGACAAACTGAAAGAAAAACTGATTCCGTTTCAGGATGATTCTATTGATAACGGAGAGCCATATCGTCTTATTGTCGCAATTAACTTAGGGGTTTTGAATGACTTTTTAAAAAAGAACCAGGGTGAATTTCAGATTCTTGCTGCATATATAGAAAACAACAGACTATTTGACAATCTTCCTACATGGAAAGAGATAGAGATTGAAAAGAACAGACAGGAGAGACAAGAGGGAAGCTTTTTGATATCACATGTTGATTTTACAGAGTATCATAGATACTCTTTGTCTTCTGATGGAGTGGGGACAGAATTTGTCAATGAATTATTGTCAAAGATAATCGGAAAAACAGATGACAATGATATCTATAAAAGCTTTGTACATATTTGTGAGAATTGTGATACCAAAACAAACTGTCCTGTCTACCATAATTATCTATTTTTATCCGAAAATGTCGCTGCCCAAAATTATTTGATATCCTTACTTGTGAAAGCAATAATAAAAAATGGACTGATACCATCTGTGCGTGAAATAAACGATTTCTTTTATGAGTGTATTGTAGGAAACTCCTTTGAGAAATGCCAAAACAATGTAAAATCAATAGAAAGATTAAAGCACTTTATACATAATAACTTATTCTGGAATATGTTTGAAAATCCAACAGGATTGTTAAAGTTTGTAGGCTTAGAAGATATTTTAAATTCAACACATCAAATAATTGATGAAAAGCTTATCCGACTGAATTTGACACCATCATTTGATACGTGGCTGTCACAAATTGCAACAGAGGAAGAGGGGATATTTTCACAAATCGAGTCAGATATCAGATACTGTAGCAGTAATCAGGCAAAGAAATATAGCGAAGCGAAAGAAGAGATAAAAAGGGATATTTTTAAACTGTATCTGAGATTTTGCGCTATGAAAGAAGAAGATGATGATGATGATTACAGTAATTTTATAAAATATCTATATTACTACAATACAGGCAATGTGGACGAGTGCGAGAATATATATGATTTGGCTATAAAGTGTTTTTATAGATGGAATGGGAGATTGATAAACAACGAAGCGAAGGAGATAGACAATGCCGTAATAATATCAGGCAATAGTGAAAAATACTGTCTATATAAGGTGGTAGAACTTGAGTTTGTGCCAGAGAGAGAAATGGTTCCTATTGATAGTGGACAAGCATATTGGAAATTTTCTAACAGTGTCAAATTATGCTTTAAGGTGCAGAGAAGCGAGGAAATCTTTGCAATTGACATTGATTATGACTTATATTCCTTTATGCTGAAAGTAGACCGGGGATATCAGCCAACCAGTTTCGACCGAAGAGCGAGAGTAAAATTCGATTCTTTTGTAAGAAATATTGCATCAATAGCGGATGGCGAAATCCATATTTTCTCTTATTTGGATGGTGGCCATCGGTATAGGATAAAGAAGAACTTTATCGGTAAATATATTTTTGAAGAGGAACGATAATATGGGCGATTTTATTTTTGATAAGGATATATTTAAGGAAAAATTTTTGCAGGGAAAAGATTTGAGAAATCGAGCAAAGAGCACCGCAAAAAATTGTGACAGTGTGTGCCCGGTGGGAAGTGACACTTCTACCCAATATAGCAAAATAACCGAGTTGGATATTGTGACAGATTTATTGCATAGCTTGCAAAAAGAGCGCATAAATACGAAGAAGCTGCCAGATATAAATAATAAATTGATGAGTGAAATTGAGAAACAGGTAAAGATTCCTGAAGACAGATTGAAACCTGTTTTTAGAAGCATTATGGAAGACTTATATTTGGGTGATAGTGGGGATTCTGAGCTGTCATCTTTATCATTATTGAGATATCGTGATATTGGAACCCAGGCGGATATAGGTAAGTTTATATATGATGTATTACTGGACGATGAAACCAGGTTGAAGCTGCAGAAAATGTTAAACGAAGCTGAAAATCCTTTGGATGACATAGTAAACAGAGCATATTCCGAGTTGAACATATTACAAAAAGAAGATGGGGGACAGGAATATACGAGAATTTTTGAGCAAGAGTTAAAAGGGATATTTGAGACATTAAATAGAGATATACAAGCTGCATTGTATGTTCAAGAAGGATTTACAGAGGAGCTTACATTCTTGATATCTTACTTTTCATTTATTTATCTGTCCCAGCTTGCGCTCCGATTGGATAGGGATTTATATCATAAAGAAAGCGATGAACGGATGCATTTACTGTTTAAGATGGGAAAAGAATCTGTATCAAATGATAGAGAATGTATTGCCCTGGGGTGGAGAAGGCTTGAAAAGAAGACGAAGAAAATATTTTCACATTTAGTTTTATTGAATATGTTGAATGAACACGATAATACCAGTCCCTTTTTGACATATTCTGAATTATACAAATTATATGAAGATAATCCAAATATAAGAGCAGAAATGGAAGAAGCCATAGATTTTTTAATTGATGAATACACGGTAAACCATACATATGGCGCCAGAAACGGGGGAATAATTAACTTTACAGAATTGACGAGAGAATTTGGAACTGTGGGTACAATAGAATATTTTACAGCGAAGATAAAATATTTATTTGACTGTATAGAGTATCAGTTGCAAGGGATTCCTACAAGGGAAACCGTCAGAAGAAATGTCTGGTGTAATTATGAGCATCTATTAAAGATAAGATTTGTAAAGTCTTGGGGAAATCAGGGAAAAATGATTATGATTTCCAATAATGACTTATTGTTGATGATTCGGATATGCCAGAGGTCATCTGAGAATATGATTTCTAATCTGGGAATACAGATTAATGACCTGTTTAACGAATTTGAAAATAGAGGCTTATATTTTGACGGACAGTCCAAGCAGTATATAATAAAATATTTGCATGAAATCAACTTGATTGACAGCAAAAGCGATAGCGAGGAGGCGCAGTATGTCAAACAAATTCAATAATAGGAATATCATTTATCTCTATGATTATATTATTCGAACCATGGTGTTTTTCTTTTCTGATAAAGATAACATCGTGACAAGCCGCTATGTACTCTATTTTGACAGTGAAAATAGCATTCAGCAATTTGAAAAGAGATTAACTGAAACTTTATCTGATGCAGATGCTATAGATGATTTGAGGAAGAAATCGGGGATTCAAGGTCTGCTTGTTGAGCTTCTTCCGGAATATGAGATAAATAATGATGATGGAAAACTTGAATACTCCGCCACGCAGGTTAGATTTAACGATGGAAACTATAGCAAGACCATTGTATATATTCCCGATTGCGATAGAAATGGGGGCTTATTGGGGGATGCTTTCAAAAATAATATTAGAAATAAATTTGTGGACGAAAAAGAAAATAAAGTTCTGTTTTATTTATCCGTAAAGAATATTGCCAGTGTATCTAAGACCACCGAAAATTTTCAAAAACCGGGATTGCCCCTATGTATTGATGGTGTATATGAGAACTTAAAGGATAGAATATCGAATGTGAATGGAACGAATGAGAAGATAACATTAGAGTTTTCTTTGGAGAAAATAATGCAAAATAAACTGGAAACCGATAACTCGCTAATAGAATTTGCTCCAATTATGAGAATTGTAGAGAACAAATCACTGGAGAGAGAAGATTTTCATGATTTGCATCTGTTTTCCATGAGTATGACGGATTTGGGAAAGAATAATGGAAAACTGTTAGAAGATAATTACAAGCTACTTCGGGATATCAATATAGCAATTGAAGACCAGGAGGTGGAAAGCTGTCTTTCGGGATATGATGAAAGCTTGGCATCAGAGATTAAAAAGCTATATGAGAAGTATGCGGAGGAATGGGATAAATATATTTCTTATGAAAAAATAGAGGAGCGAAAGAAATCTGGCCAAAAGAAATTTAAAGTGGAGGAGGTCACTGTAAAAGATGCTGATGGCATAGAATTGTCAACGGAATATTATTCCAAGATAGATGCTAATACGATTTTCCTTTTTACAAAAAGCTATGACAAAGAGAAAAAATTTTATATAGAAATAAGATGTACGCAGCGTGCAGCAGTTGATTCAGAAAAGACAGATTTCGATGAGATAGAGACGAATGCAAGGGGTACATTCATTAAGGTATGTATAAATAAGCCGGCAAATTTCTATAATGGAACAATATGTATTGTTGGGGGAAAGGAGAAAAAGAAATACAGTCTGGATGTAATTGTTATGGATACAGACAACAAGTTTATGCCGGAAGCTTTTGTCGGGACACGAAAGAAAAAGAATGATTTAATTTTTCTCTTCGAAGTGGTTGATTATGTCCTGATATTTGGAGAAGAGGGAACAAATGCAGAACTTGAAATTGACTGTACAAATGTATCAAAGATAGATTATCGAATTAATTCTGCCAATAATACAATGGTAAAATTCAGACGATCTGCGGAGGATGAAATTGTTGATGAGTGTGACTTGGCCTTTTTAGTAGATGATGAATTTCGGTTAAATTCAAAAATTAGATTTGAAAGGCAAAAGCTAAGAATATTAAAAATCTATGAATTATTCAATAAATGTAATATAGACAAAAATACCTATTTCATAAGCGATGATGTCATCACAAATATATATCAGAAGAGTGACAAATTTAAAATAGATGAGTTTACTGTCGCAGGGAAATCTTATAAGACAGAGCAATTATTTCATATTGAGCGGGAGTTTGTGGAAAACAAGATAAGATATGCAGGAGCCAGCCAATTATCGAATATTAACGCATTACCCTGTAATGTTCCTGCGGAAATCATCGCTGCATATGATGCAGTGTGCGCATACTTTTCGAATCGAGGCACCTGTGTTTCCTTATGTCCTTATGACGAAGAATTAAAAAAGCTTTATCATGATTATATTGCCGAGATTATGAAGTATATTGGGAAAGAGTCAAAGGACTTTAAACATAGCGATACGCTTCGGGAAGAGATTCATAATATTCTTTATCTGGGAATGGTAGTTGACACAGACGGATTTATGTGGCTTACTCCTTTAAGTCCGCTTAGCGTGGCCTACCAGATGGAAATGAATGAGAGGGAAGAGCAGATTATCAGATTTGATGAAGAACTTTATGCAAGTTTAGGATACGGTTCGCTTTTACCTTTTATTTTGAATGGGGATGGTAAAGTTTTTCAGACGATAAAAGGGAATTATCCTGTTCAGTGGGCCTGCTATTACGATGCCAGACAGGCGGTAAAAGGGGATAAAAAGACATATTATGATAAGATAAAAGATTATTATACCAAGTTTTCTTACTTGTTTGAGGATATCCCTAACAATACTTTTACCCTGAATATTGTCGGAATATATCATACACAGGAAATAATAGATGCTCTGATTGCACTGTATAGAAAGAATAGTGATTTCAGAAAATTAAGAGTGGAGTTAAACTACTATTATCAAGGCCTTGGAAGAAATGAATTGGATGAAATGACAAAGCCTGATTATATGAGAAGACGCGCTGAAAACAGTTTTGGAAAAAAAGATGCAGACCTGGTTGATGGTTTCTGTGATTGGTATACCGAAAATCTATCGTATTTTGCAAACAGGGATGAGGGAACATTTGGCTATTCTCATATTACGTTTTGTGCCATGCAGGATTTCCAGTCAAACAAGACAAATGCTATATCTAGGGCAAAGTCTGGAATCATGCTTGGCGGATTGGTATCGGATATTCCGTCCACTTTAGACAGAGAAAGCGGGTTTTATAAGTACGGATTTGGGGCGCAGCATATTGAGGAAGCTTTGGGTGATTCTTTGTTATGTGAATTGGTAACTGCCTATAACGAATTGGCCAATTGTGATATGGGCAGTCCGATTATTCGGGATTATAGCATTGCTTTGGCAGTTCAAAACACGAAATCCCCAAAGCTAAAGGCAATTTATGATGCCTCTAATTGGGTGGTTTTTGTAGAACCTAGAATTGATTTGGATTTCTTCATCAATCAGGAAGATGAGAATGATGATTTGATTATAATTCACTACCCGGATAAAAATATTACTGCAAGTGGATATTCATCTATTACGGTGACAAAGAAGTCCCAACAGTATATTGATGTGATAACGGCATATCTCAAAAGCAGATTGACTCAATATAGAAAAGAAATGGACATAAAAGGGGTCATAAGAAACTATAATGCATATAGTGGTGAGTGGCTCATGACTTTCGTCAAAAATAATGTGCTTATGATTGATGAAAAAATAAGCTTAGTATCTGCAATAAGATTTTGCAGGGTGTACTTTGCGCATGTGATGTCGGAGTATACCTGGGTCCCACTTGCATTAGACGAGATTTTGCGAGTTACTGGTTCTATTGGAGGAACATTGACAAACTGTTTATTCTCCAAAAATGCATTGGTTGAGAGAGGAGTTATAGAGAAATCTAACGAGAATTCCGATGATATATTGATGGCTGGTATCAAAGTAACAGATTCCCACATTTTTGTGAAATATGTTCCCGTTGAGGTGAAGCATGGGCAGGTGAATGCGGAGGTAAAGGAGAAAGCTCATAAACAGACTGGGAGTACAGCCATTCTGCTGTACCAAACATTTGTGGATAAAGTAGATGATGAGGATATCAAGCGGATTGATAAGGTCATTTATCGGAATTATATGATGCAGCATGTAATTTCCAATGTCGAAAAGATGACAGCTTATGGAATTGCAGAGACAGATAAGGAACAGTATGAAAAGCTAATCAATTCGCCAGTTCGGGTTATGTTATTAAATGATAAGTATGACCTGGAAATGGAGCTGAACGATGAAAAATTCGCATTCTATTTCATGGAGGGCAGAAATAATGTGAGTCATCAAAAGTGTGTTTCAGATAATGTGACTGAAATAATGACACCGCTTAAGGGCATGTTTGAGTATCTGATTGACGATGAAATCCTGTCAGAAGCTGTGCAGTCCTTGGTTGAGACAGAGTACCTTACAGACACATCTCATTATGATGCACCTGATGATGAAACAATGGATTATGACGATTATGATGGTCCAGATGAGGAAGTTAAGGAATTAGAAAGCATAGCCCGGTCGGTTGCAATCGCTAATAACCCAGTAGCGGGGCGGGATTCTGAAGAGAAGACATCCTCGCCGCACAGTGTAGATGAAATGAATGGAAGTCCAGAATATGCCCGGGTTTTAATAGGACAGGATATAACAGGGACACCGATTTACTGGGAATTTGGGAATAGAAATTTGGCTAACAGGCATTTATTGATAACAGGAATATCTGGGCAGGGAAAGACCTATAGCATCCAGACAATGCTGTACGAACTGGCAAAAGTGAATATGCGGGCAGTCATTTTTGACTATACAGAGGGATTCAATAAAAAACAATTGGAAAAACCTTTTGTCGATGCAATGAATCAAAAAATAAAAGAAAGATTCTTTTATTATGAGGGAGTCCCAATCAATCCTTTTATCCGCCATGATATTGATTTGGGGGGGAACATAATGAAAGAAAAAGCGGCTGATGTTGCGTCAAGACTGGCGGACATTTTTTCCCATGTCTACGATTTCGGCGACCAGCAGTCATCAGCAGTGTTTACAGCTATCTTAAGCGGAATAAACAGGCACGGAGATAAGATGAATATGACATATTTCAGGGCGGAACTGGAAGAATTACAGGAAGACAATAAAGTCGCTAAAACGGTCATTTCTAAGATGAATCCCTTTTTTCAGTCTATATCTTTTGAAAATGATTCAGATTTTGACTGGGGAGATGTGCTGTATGGAACAGATAGCGAAATAAATATTTTCCAGTTAACAGGAATTAATCGGGAAATGCAGGTTATTATAACGGAACTAATGTTGTGGGATGCCTGGTATTATACAAAGAAATATGGCAATAAGGATAAACCATTTGTTGTTGTGTTAGATGAGGCGCAGAATCTGTCCCATAAAAAAAGCTCCCCGAGTGCAGTCATATTGACGGAAGGAAGGAAGTTTGGATGGTCAGCATGGTTTGCAACACAATCCTTGAAAATTTTAAAGGAAGATGAAGTTGTTCGTTTATCGCAGGCGGCATTTAAACTATATTTTAAGCCTACAGATGATGAAGTCGTAAAAATTGCAAGACAGTTAGATCCGACAGGTGAAAGTAATTGGACGGCAGAGGTAAAAGGGCTAAAAAAAGGACAGTGTATCGTGGCTGGAGAACGACTAAAAAATAATGGGACATTTGGAGGGAATCAGCCTGTGGTAGTTTCAGTTTCTGCGTTTGAAGAAAGGATATAAGTATTCCTTTATTTTGTGAGCGAAATATTGGGTGAGGAAAAATGAGAGGTTTTGGTGTAATGACTAAAACTTTATAAGCAAATAGTTTTGTATTAAAAATTCCATGAAAGGCGTGGAGAGGAGAACGCAATGTCACTACAAAAGATAAAGCAAACCTTTGATAACCTACCCAGTTGTACCGCATGGTCTCTTCAATTGCTAAATGCCAGAGCGATAAATGGTGAATCTGCCTACAACGCTCATGACATTACAGTGACGACATCCGAAGCAATAATCCAATTCACCGAAGAGCTGGCACAAACATATACTAAGGAGAAAGGCCGCCTTTCAAAGTATCAAATGGTCTGCGACTACGATGGAAGTGCCATAGAGAACAGAATATATAAAATTGAGAATTCCAGTGAACTTATCAGCGAATCCTACAGTAAGCTGATAAATGCCATGGATAATGCGGACATGAAAGGAAATGCCTTGGAATTCTCGGCTAATGCCTATGTCCTGCGAGGGAATGTCCTCATAGATGGGACAAGAGTGTCCATTAGCCTGTTCACTATCATCAACCCATTCAAGGTATTAAAGCACACTCTTGCATACGATGGCGACAGCTTTAAAGTATTGAAGGACAAATACTTGATGTTGCGTGGATATGTCGATGTTGCAATAATCGATGATACAGCATATCTTTTTAACATGAATGGCGAGAAGCTTTTTAACATGGAGAGGGCATACAGGGCTATCTGCAGCGACAGGGTTGAGGAGATTATAGTTAGTGGGGTTGTGTCAGATAAAGACATGTTCAGGCAGTATGCCACTTCTGGACATAATCCGAGGAAATTTGTTGCCTTTGATGAAAAGAGGTTGCAAAAGATTGAGAACGATGGAAGCTTCAGAAAAAGAATGGCTGAAAAGTTTGGAATCATACAGACATCAGAAGGGTTATTTGACTCCTCTGATGGCAGCAATGTAAACAGGATAGTCAAATTCTTGTGCAAAAAAGGTATGATTGACCCGGTAAACGACAATCCCGTGGAAGTAGAGGGTGCAAGGCAATGGAGATGAGGTGATAGGATGTCTATTTTATTTCTCATGAGCATGTTTTTCTTATCATTTGCACCATTGTGGATTTGCATCATATGTATTGATGCAAAAAGCCTTATTGAAGGAACTGATAACCCCTATACGGAATGGATAAGCTTGGCATTGATAGCCGTAGTACTGATAGCCAGTGTGTCTAGCGCAGCAAAAACATTGAAAATGCAGTTAAGTCCGGATGAGGACAGATATATGGTTGTTGCTGCCGAGAAAGATACTGTTTCCACGACAACGTATCTTTTATCCAATGTATTGCCGCTTCTGGCCTTTGATTTCACCCTATGGTTTGATGCCGTTCAATTCCTGATAATCTTAGTATTTCTTGCCATGCTATGTCTGTTGCACTATAGGTGTGACAGTAATGTGTGCCTGGAACTTGCTGGATATCGGTTATACAACTGCAGTTTACGCGGTAAAGGGAAGCCTGATGCGAAAGGAAAAAAGGCAACAATATTAATCCGCCGCAAACAGCTAAATGTAAATGATGAGATTATTTTTCGAAGACTAAATGATAATCTGTATATTGCAAAATATATGGCTCCTGAAGAACAAACATAATAAGCTCCTAAAATGAGGAATAAAAATGCACATAGAAACCTCGCGAATGACAATCCGCAGCTTCATCCCGGAGGATGCCCCCGACCTGTACGAAATCTTCGGCGATGAAGAAACCATGGAGAACTGTGAACCAGCCTACGACCTCGGGAAGACCCTGAGCTTCCTCTCTTCCTTCTGCATCGCCCGAAAAGGCGCTGTAGCAGCGGTTCACAGAAAAACAAATAAAATGATAGGCTATATCCTGTTCAACGAGTACGAAGAGGACATCTATGAAATAGGCTGGATTTTTAACCGCAGCTTCTGGCGGCAGGGCTATGCCTTTGAGGCCTGTAGGGCCGTGATTGACCATGCTTTCCGTGAACGCAAAGCCCACAAGATTTTTGCGGAAGCCATCGATGCTGTAAAATCCGCCAGCCTGATGGAGAAACTGGGAATGCGGCCCGAGGGCATACAGCGGAGCCAGACCAGGGATAACCACGGCAACTGGGCAGACCTGTACTTCTACGGACTGCTGGAAGAGGACTGGAGGAAACAGCAGGATAAAATTATGATAAAATCTTAACGCCGCTGGCCATCTTGGCGTAGGTTCCCTTTATGATAAGCGATTCCTTGGTAAGCCAGCAGCACCGCGGGCAAGTGGAGAATGGCAGGTTCTTCCAACCGCTTGCTTTTTTAGAGAAAATGCGTAAAACCGGTATTAATTTATAAATAATATGGTACAATATCTAAGGAAAGCATCTGATTTAGGGCAACAGAAAAGAATAACTTGTACAAAAGATAAAATGCCCTAAATCTGA